>NZ_JBIUVO010000001.1:179241-362518 GCF_044742995.1 Pseudomonas sp. NPDC087803 | reverse complement strand
ATCGCCTCGCGCACCGGGTTGTTGCCACGGAACGAGAACGACACGTTGGACACGCCACCGGAACTCAGCGCATACGGCAGCTCGTCGCGGATGTAGGCGCAGGCGTTGATGAAGTCCACGGCGTAGTTGTTGTGTTCTTCGATACCAGTGGCCACGGCGAAGATGTTCGGGTCGAAGATGATGTCTTCCGGCGGGAAGCCGACTTCGTTGACCAGAATGTCGTAGGAGCGTTTGCAGATTTCTTTCTTGCGCGCTTCGGTGTCGGCCTGGCCGGCTTCGTCGAACGCCATCACCACCACCGCCGCGCCGTAGCGTTTGCACAGTTTGGCGTGATGGATGAACTGCTCGACGCCTTCTTTCATGCTGATCGAGTTGACGATGCCCTTGCCCTGAATGCACTTGAGGCCGGCTTCGATCACTTCCCATTTCGAGGAGTCGATCATGATCGGTACGCGGGAGATGTCCGGTTCACCGGCGATCAGATTGAGGAAGGTCACCATGGCCTTCTTCGAATCGAGCATGCCTTCGTCCATGTTGATGTCGATCACCTGCGCGCCGGCCTCGACCTGCTGCAGGGCGACTTCCAGGGCTTCGGTGTAGTTGTCTTCACGGATCAGACGGGCGAACTTGGCGGAACCGGTGATGTTGGTGCGCTCGCCGACGTTGACGAACAACGAGCTGCGATCAATGGTGAACGGCTCCAGACCGGACAGGCGGCAGGCCTTGGGGATATCCGGAATCTGCCGCGGTGCGTAACCGGCCACGGCTTTGGCGATGGCTTCGATGTGGCCCGGGGTGGTGCCGCAGCAACCGCCGACGATATTGAGGAAGCCGCTCTGGGCGAATTCTTCGATGACCTTGGCGGTGTCCACCGGCAGTTCGTCGTACTCGCCGAATTCGTTCGGCAGACCGGCGTTCGGGTGCGCCGAAACGTGGGTGCTGGCCTTGTTCGACAGCTCTTCCAGGTACGGACGCAGCTCACTGGCGCCGAGGGCGCAGTTGAGGCCGACCGAAATTGGCTTGGCGTGGGCCACCGAGTTCCAGAACGCTTCGGTAGTCTGGCCCGACAGGGTACGACCGGACGCATCGGTGATGGTCCCGGAAATCATGATCGGCAGTTCGATGTGCAGCTCTTCGAACACCCCTTGCACGGCGAAGATCGCGGCTTTGGCGTTGAGTGTGTCGAAAATGGTTTCGATCAGGATCAGATCGGCCCCGCCCTCGATCAGGCCTTTGGTGGCCTCGGTGTAGTTTTCCACCAGTTCGTCGAAGGTGACGTTGCGGTAACCGGGATTGTTCACGTCAGGCGACAGCGAGCAGGTACGGCTGGTAGGGCCGAGCACGCCGGCGACGAAGCGTGGCTTGTCCGGGTTCTCGGCGGTCTTGGCGTCGGCCACCTTGCGCGCCAGGCGTGCGCCTTCTACGTTTAATTCGTACGCCAGCTCTTCCATGCCGTAGTCGGCCATGGAAATGCGCGTGGCGTTGAAGGTGTTGGTTTCCAGAATGTCGGCACCGGCATCCAGATAGGCCTTTTCGATACCGCCGATCACGTCCGGACGGGTGATCACCAACAGGTCGTTGTTGCCCTTGACGTCACTCGGCCAGTCAGCGAAGCGTTTGCCGCGATAATCCTGCTCTTCGAGCTTGTAGCTCTGGATCATCGTGCCCATGCCGCCGTCGAGAATCAGGATGCGCTCTTTGAGGGCTTGCTTGAGAGCTTGAAGGCGGACGCTGCGATCGGACATTGGGACTACTCGAAAAGACCATGACGAAGGGCCGGGATCATAACAAACCTGTGCGGTTTTGGAGCGTTTGGTGGTTTTGCATGAATATCGCTCATGTTGGTACGAGCGTCATACTGTAGAATCGCGGGCGTTTTTTTCAGGATCGGGATTACCGGCATGTCGTACCGCGTCATCAGCATTTTCATGCTGTTCTTAAGCTGGGGCGCCGTTGCGCAGGAACCCGCGATCTCACCGATTTCATATACCCGAGACATCCAGCCGATCTTTACCGAGAAATGCGTGGCCTGCCATGCCTGCTACGACTCTGCCTGCCAGCTCAATCTGGGCAGTGGCGAAGGTGCAGGGCGGGGCGCGAGCAAGATGCCGGTCTACGACGGCGAACGCAGTCAGGCGGCGCCGACCACCCGGCTGTTCTACGACGCCTTCGGCAAACGCGCCTGGCAGCAGAAAGGCTTCTATTCGGTACTGGATGCCCAAGGCAGCCAAGCCGCGCTGATGGCGCGCATGCTCGAGCTGGGGCACAAGACCCCGCTGACACCCAATGCCAAACTGCCGCAAGACATCGTCCTCGGCCTGCAACGGGAAAACATGTGCGCGATGCCTGCCGAGTTTGACGGTTACGCCGGCGCCCACCCTCAGGAAGGCATGCCGCTGGCGGTGACCGGCCTGACCGATCAGCAATACCAGACCCTGCAACGCTGGCTGGCGTCCGGTGCGCCGATCGACGAGCAAGGCCTGGCGCCAAGTGCCAAGGAGGCGCTGCAAATCGTTCAGTGGGAAAACCTGCTCAATCAGCCGGGGGCGCGGGAAAGTCTGGTCGGGCGCTGGTTGTTCGAACACTGGTTCCTGGCGCACATCTACTTCAAGGATGGCGAGCCGGGGCACTACTTTCAGTGGGTACGTTCGCGCACGCCGAGCGGCCAGCCGATCGACCTGATCGCCACCCGTCGCCCGAATGACGATCCGGGCACCCAGGTTTACTACCGCCTGTGGCCGGTGCAAGGGGTGATCGTGCACAAGACCCACATCACCTATCCGCTGAGCGCGGCGAAGATGGCGCGGGTCAAGAGCCTGTTCTACAGCGGCAACTGGCAGGTCACTGCGTTGCCGGGTTACGGGCCGCAGAGCCGGGCCAATCCGTTCGCCACGTTCGAGGCGATTCCGGCGCAGGCGCGTTACCAGTTCATGCTCGATAACGCCGAATACTTTGTGCGCACCTTTATTCGCGGTCCGGTGTGCCGTGGGCAGATTGCGACCGATGTGATCCGCGACAACTTCTGGGCGCTGTTCCAGGCGCCGGAACACGATTTGTACATCACCGACCCGATCTATCGCGGCCAGGCCACGCCACTGCTGGCGATGCCGGGGCAGAACGACGACGTCGGCAGCGTGCTGAGCCTGTGGCACAACTACCGCAACAAGCGTAACGAATACGAAGCGCTGCGCCGCGACAGCTACGCCGAACTGCCGGCGCCGAGCTGGTCGAGCCTGTGGGCCGGCAACGATAACGCGCTGCTGAGCATCTTCCGCCACTTCGACAGCGCCTCGGTGACCAAGGGCCTGATCGGTGAGGTGCCGCAGACCATGTGGCTGTTCGACTACCCATTGCTGGAACGCACCTATTACCAGTTGGCGGTCAACTTCGACGTGTTCGGCAACGTCTCCCATCAGGCGCAGACCCGCCTGTATTTCGACCTGATCCGCAACGGCGCCGAGCAGAACTTTCTGCGTCTGATGCCGGCCGATTCCCGCGAGGACTATCTCGACGATTGGTACCAGAGCAGCGGCCAGTTCAAGATGTGGCTCGACTATGAGGCCATCGACGACGACAAGCCGACCGCGCTGAAGCTCGACGAGAAAGACCCGAAATACGACTTCGCCATGCAGTTGCTGGCGCGTTACGGTGATCTCAATGCGCGGCCCGATCCGATCAATCGCTGCGAAGGCGCCTATTGCTCGCGGCCGAATATCGACCCGGCCCTGCAGAATGCCGAACAGGCGCTCAGTCGCCTGACGTCGCGCCCGGCCGCCGGCCTGAAGGTGATCGACCAGTTACCGGAAGCGAGCATGCTGCGCATCGAAACCCGCAGCGGCAAGCGCGAGGTTTACAGCCTGCTGCGCAACCGTGCGCACAGCAACGTGGCATTCCTGTTGGGTGAATCGCTGCGCTATCAACCGGGGCTGGACACCTTGACCGTCTATCCGGGTGTGCTCAGCAGTTATCCGAATTTCATCTTTAACATTCCGGCCGAGCAGGTGCCGGAGTTTGTCGATGCCATGGAGAACGCCAAGGATGCCGAGCGCTTCGAGAAAATCGTCGAGCGCTGGGGAATTCGCCGCAGTCATCCGCAATTCTGGTTCTATTTCCATGATCTGAGCCAGTACCTGCACGAGACCGACCCGGTGGAAGAGGGCGTACTGGACATGAACCGCTACGAGAATCTTTGATCGTTTGAGAGGGGGCTGCTGTCCCAATTCTTAGCAACACCGCAAAACCCCTGTAGGAGCTGTCGAGTGCAACGAGGCTGCGATCTTTTGATCTTTTAACCAGAAGATCAAAAGATCGCAGCGTGCCGCAGCTCCTACAGGAGGTAGGTGTTCCAGGAATTGTGGACAGGAACCGATCATGTTGATTTCAGTGCAGGCCCTGCGGGCGTTTGCCGCGTGGGCGGTGGTCTGCCACCACTTCATGCAGATTTTCTTTGACTTCAAGGCGCGCGGCCCGGTCGGGCAGTTCTTCATTGATAAGGGCGCAGTCGGCGTCGATGTGTTTTTTGTCATCAGCGGCCTGGTGATCTTTCTGTCCACCGAAGACAAGGTCCTGCGGCCCGGACAGTTCCTGTTGTATCGCCTGTCGCGCATTGTCCCGGCGTACTGGTTGTACACGTTGCTGATGGCGTTGCTGGTGGTGTTCGCCCGGCCGCTGTTACCTGATCAGACGGTGGATTGGGCGCATTTCCTGCTGTCATTGTTGTTCATTCCGGCACAGAACCCCGGCGGCTACGGGATTTATCCGACGCTGAATGTCGGCTGGACGCTCAATTACGAAATGCTCTTTTATGTGCTGTTTGCCTGCGCGCTGATGTTTCGCTGGCAGGTGCGCTTGCTGGTGGTCGCCGCGTTGCTGTTTTCTGTGTGCCAGGCGTTTGGCTGGATCAATGAGTTTTACCGTGCGGATATTGTTTACGAGTTTCTGCTGGGGATCGGCATCGGCATGCTCTATCGTCGGGGCTGGATCGGCGCCGGCTTGTGGCTGCCGCTGTTGGCGATTGGCGGCGCGTTGTCGGCGATCTATCACTTGGCGCCGGCACCGCGGTTGTTGAACTGGGGTGTGCCGAGCGCGGTGCTGGTGATGTCGTGCATGGCGCTGGAGCGTTATGTCGAGCGCAACCACCTGCTCAAGCTGCTGGGCGATTGTTCTTATTCGGTGTACCTGATGCATGTGCTGGTGCTGTCGATTGGCGGTTTTATCAGCCAGCGCTACGGGATCAATCCGTATCTGATGTTCATCGGCTGCGCTCTGGCCATCGGCGTGGGTTCGTGGTTGAGCTACGAATGGGTGGAAAAACGCAGCTATCAGTGGCTTAAAGCGCGGATTGATCGCGAGCCGGTTTGCGCGCCTGTCGAGAATCTTTCCCGACAAAAATACTAGGACTTTGTCCGGCGCAACGATTGGCGTAAACTGCGCCCAAGCCTGCGAGGAGTTTCCATGACCGCTATTACCATTACCGACGCCGCCCACGATTACCTGGCTGATCTGCTCTCCAAGCAGAACACCCCGGGCATCGGCATCCGCGTCTTCATCACCCAGCCTGGCACCCAGTACGCCGAAACCTGCATTGCCTACTGCAAGCCGGGCGAAGAAAAACCTGAAGACACGGCGCTGGGGCTGAAAAGCTTCACTGCCTACATCGACTCGTTCAGCGAAGCGTTCCTCGACGATGCCGTCGTCGACTACGCCACCGACCGCATGGGCGGCCAGCTGACCATCAAGGCGCCAAACGCCAAAGTACCGATGGTCAACGCCGACAGCCCGGTCAACGAGCGCATCAACTATTACCTGCAAACCGAAATCAACCCGGGGCTGGCCAGCCACGGCGGTCAGGTCAGCCTGATCGATGTGGTTGAAGACGGCATCGCCGTGCTGCAGTTCGGCGGCGGCTGCCAAGGCTGCGGCCAGGCCGACGTGACCCTGAAGGAAGGCATCGAGCGCACCTTGCTGGAGCGCATTCCAGAGCTCAAAGGTGTGCGCGACGTGACCGACCACACGCAGAAAGAAAACGCCTACTACTGAGTAAGGTGTTCACTGCGAACATGAAAAACGGCGCCCCGTGAGCGCCGTTTTTTTATGCCCGTACTTTGTGGTGAGGGGATTTATCCCCGATGAACTGCGCAGCAGTTCCATTTTTTTGGGCTGCTTCGCACCCCATCGGGGATAAATCCCCTCACCACAGGTTTTGTACCCAGCCACAAAAGTCATCTGACTCAGGGTCTGTAGAGATGCGCATGCCCCGCGCGATACAGCGACGATTCGCTGAACACCTCACTCCCCAACACTCGTCCCACCAGAATCAACGCCGTGCGCCGAAACCCCTTGGCCTCGACCTTTGCGGCTATATCCTCCAGTGTCCCCACCACCCAATCCTGATCCGGCCAAGTCGCCCGGTGAATCACTGCAATCGGGCAATCCGCGCCGTAATGCGGCAGCAGTTGCGCGATGATCTTCTGCAGATGGTTAACCCCCAGGTGAATCGCCATGGTTGCGCCGTGCTGCGCCAGACTGCTCAACTCCTCACCCGCCGGCATTGCGGTCTTGTCCGCGTAGCGGGTCAGGATCACGCTCTGCGACACGTCCGGCAGCGTCAGCTCGGCGCCGAGCAAGGCTGCACAGGCGGCGGTGGCGGTGACGCCGGGAATGATCTCGAACGGAATCTGCAACTCGCGCAGATAACGAATCTGCTCGCCAATCGCGCCATACAGGCTTGGATCTCCCGAATGCACCCGCGCCACATCCTGGCCTTTGGCATGGGCGGATTTGATCAGTTCAATGATCTGTTCCAGGTGCAATTCGGCGCTGTTGACCACGCTCTCTGCCTGATGCCCCTCCAGCACGGCGGCCGGTACCAGCGAGCCTGCGTAGATGATCACCGGGCAACTGCGGATCAGCCGCTGGCCTTTGACGGTGATCAATTCCGGGTCGCCGGGGCCGGCGCCGATGAAGTAGACGGTCATGAAGAAATCCTGTGAAAAACGGGGCAGGGCAACGCTTCAGATGAAGATTGCTCATGATCAAACAGGGGGATTATCGGGATTTTACGCAGCGCCGGCCAATGCCAAGGTTGCCTGAGCGTATTTCTGCCGGGAAATCAGCAGCTTTGCCGGTGCCTGAATCAAATGCTCGGCAAGAGCCAGGGCGGCACTTTCCGCCACGCCGTAGCAACCGGTGCGTTCGTAGGCGATCTGCGAATGGTGGCTGAGCCGCTGCTGGTAACTGGCCAATTCGTCGCTGCTGAAATACAACAGCGGCAACGCCAGTTGGCTGGCCAGTTCCTGCAGGCCGGGTTCATCGCGTTTAAGATCGATGCTGGCCAAGGCCTTGACCGCTGCAAGTTCTATACGATGCGCCTGCAACGCCTGGTCGAGTAACGCGCGCAGCGTGCTGGCCGGGCAACCGCGCTGGCAGCCCAGGCCGACCACGAAGGTCGGCGCTGCGCGGTCATCGGTCATGCGTGGTACTGACCTTCGCTTTTGCGGCGGAAAAACCAGGCGCTGATCAGGCCCAGGGCCAGCCAGAACGCCACGTTGGTCAACTGCGAAGCGATTTTGAATTGAGCTTCCAGCGCTTCCGGGGCGAGCATCGAATGCACTTCCGGTTGCGGCGCGCCGATCACGTGCGGCACGGCCAGGATTGCCACGCCCAGCAGCTTCATCAGCCAGTGACGGCTGAACACGATCAGGGCCAGGCCGACAGCGGTGGAGGCGGCGGTGCCGATCCACCACGTTTGCCGCGAAGCCAGATCGGCGGCAGCGGTGCCCGGCAGTTCAGGCGGCAGACCGAGGGTTGGCGCGAGGACGAAGGTCGCGTAACCGGCTAGGCCCCAGAGCAGACCCTGCGAGGTTTTGGTCGGTGCACGCAGGGTGTACAGGCCGGCGAGCATCAGGGCGAAACCGACCGCCACCACCAGATTGCCGCCGGTGGTCGAGACCACACGCTGCCAGCCGTCTTCCGGCTCCCAGGCTTCGGCATCGTGGGTGTGCGCAGCCGCGCCGGCTGCATGTTCATGAACCGCCACCGGTTCGGATTTTTCGAAGGTTTCAGCCTGCAGAATCAGCGGCGAGACCCAGAAACTCTGCAGCAGAGTCAGCAGCAGGGCGGCCAGCAGGCCGGTGAAACCTGCGGTTTGCGCAATACGCTTGATCATGTCGGCAGGTCTCAGTGGCACGGGAACGCGGCGCTGTGGCGAGTATCGTGAGCGGCGTTGTGCACCGCTTCGATGTGCGAGAAGCCGGCGAAGTACACCAGGCTGGCGCCGAGGATCGACGCGAAGATCGCGGCGGTCAGGCGTTGGCTCAACGTGGCGGTGCTGGAGATTTTGTCGGTGTTGCTACCGGTGCTGCTGATGATCGACATGGCGCTTCCCTCTGGAGTGTCAGCGGGTGTTTCGAGCGCATGAAGACCCCTGCGAGTCGGGCACGCAGAGGTTCGAACAGCGCCCGCCCACCGCGGGTTTGTTATGTTCAGCGACGCAAATGCGCACTGTGTGTTGCGGGCCGGTCTCCGGGCTCACGAGGGGTTGGCGTCTGGCCGACCTGCAAGCGTCACCTTCCCATGCCGTACTGGCACAGTGGATCTGACGCTTCGCTCGCTTACCGTTGCGGGGGCAGCACCGGACTGACATGGCTTTGAGTAAAGCACATGATTCACCGGTTTCCCGTTTCACCCTGTGAAGGGCACCCGTAACAAGGTGTGTAGGAGAGCATGGGTTGGGGATTTGAGTCAATTGAGTGGGGTGGGTATATCCGTTGCTGCGGTAACGGCCACTTAGGGTTCCGCCCTTACGGCGGGTCACTTTTGGCAAACGCCCCAAAAGTAACCAAAAGGTCTATGCCCTGACGTTCGGCCCTCGCCTAGGCTCGGGTTCCTTCGCTGCGGGATTCATCCGTGGGGCAGCGCCTACGGTTTGCTTCGCTGCACCTCCTCTCGCTGTGTTTGGCTGCGCCAAACGGTCGCTACGCTCCCACCCCCGGATAAATCCCTCCACTCAGCCTGCCGACGGGCCCTCAGATCAAAAGCGGTACTCGAGCTAACGCTCATTGTGTTGAGTGGTGAAAAGCGGATGCGGTCTGCTGTGATTTTTGTTGGAGCTGGCTTGCCAGCGATGACGGCCTGACAGCCGACCAATCTCTCACTGAATGCACCCAGTCCCATGTAGGAGCTGCCGAAGGCTGCGATCTTTTGATCTGCTTTGGCTTTGGCTTTGGCTTTGGCTTTGGCTTTGGATCTTGATCTTCAGCCCCTTCGGCAGGCCGAGCGTAGGTGTTCATCCGGGGGTTAGGCGCGCAGCGCCATGCGGCGAAGCCGCATACATCGAGAGGAGGTGCAGCGAAGCAAACCGGAGGCGATGCCCCCGGATGGACACCGTAGCGAGGGAACACTGAGCCTCAGCGAAGTGCCGTACGCCGGGGCAAAGCCTTTTGGGTTACCTTTTCGGCGTTTGGAAAAGGTGACTCGCTGTAAGAGCGAAACCGCCAGCGGCAACACCCGAAGGAACGGATATGCCCCCAATCCAAAAATCCACCAACCATTGACCGGTCACCACCCGATGCGTAGCCTTGCGCTTTCGAGGTTCTTCGGCCCACGCCGAAGCTAAGAAGGGAACGCGGTCAAAGCCGCGGCTGCCCCCGCAACTGTGAACGGTGAAGTTCGTTGCCACGCCACTGCCAGCTCAATCGACTGAGCCCGCGGGAAGGCGCAACGAATGCCCGGCCCAAGGCCTGAACACCGTCAGCCAGGAGACCTGCCTCGTCACAGATTTCTCACTACAACCGGGCGGGGTGATCCGGTGGCGAATTCTTCCGCGCGCATGCTCGCAGCGGATCTCGTCCCGTATGCCCGCCACCTTGCCAAAGGGCATCCGATGAAAACACTGGCCAAACTCCCCGTCACCATCGTCACCGGTTTCCTCGGCTCGGGCAAAACCACCTTGCTGCGACACATGCTCGACAACGCTCAGGGCCGCCGCATCGCGGTGATCGTCAACGAGTTTGGCGAACTGGGCATCGACGGTGAAATCCTCAAGCAATGCACCATCGGCTGCACCGAAGAAGAAGCCACCGGCCGCGTCTACGAACTGGCCAACGGCTGCCTGTGCTGCACGGTGCAGGAAGAGTTCTTCCCAGTGATGCGCGAACTGGTTGCGCGTCGCGGCGACCTCGACCACATCCTGATCGAGACGTCCGGTCTGGCCCTGCCAAAACCGCTGGTACAAGCCTTCCAGTGGCCGGAAATTCGCAGCGCCTGCACGGTTGACGCGGTGATCACCGTGGTCGACAGCCCGGCGGTGGCCGCCGGCACTTTCGCCGCGTTCCCGGATCAGGTCGACGCCCAGCGCAAACTCGATCCGAACCTCGATCACGAATCGCCGCTGCACGAACTGTTCGCCGACCAACTGGCCAGCGCCGACCTGGTGATCCTCAACAAGGCCGACCAGACCAGCGCGGAAGATCTGGCTCGCGTTCGCGCTGAAGTCGCCGAAGAACTGCCGCCCGCCGTAAAAATCATCGAAGCCAGCAACGGTCGCCTGCCGCTGGACGTGTTGATCGGCCTCGGCGCCGGTTCCGAAGAACACATCGACAGTCGCCACAGCCATCACGATCACCACCACGACGGTGATGACGATCACGACGACCACGATCACGACGCCTTCGATTCGATCTCCATCGAGCTGCCGCAAGCCGACGAAAGCCTGCTGCTCGACGCGCTGACGCAATTGGTGGTCAAGCACGGCATCCTGCGCGTCAAAGGTTTCGCGGCGATTCCGAACAAGCCGATGCGCCTGTTGATCCAAGGTGTGGGCACGCGTTTCGACAAGCACTTCGACCGCCAGTGGGGCGCTGACGAAGCGCGCGTCACCCGTCTGGTGCTGATCGGTCAGGAACTCGACGCCGCGCAGCTCGAAGCGCAGCTGCGCGCCGCGCTCAGCGTTTAAACCATGCACCTGCTCAGGACCCAGCCCGGCGGTTTCGTGTCGGATGACAACATCGCCGACCTTGGACAAACCCCCGCCGAGCTGGTGATCCTATGCAGCGGCGACTCCAGCCTGGCGCTGCTCGCCGAAGCGGCGCAGCAACTGCCCGAGGATTACCCGAGCCTGCGTCTGGCCAATCCGATGCAGGTGCAGAATCACGCCTCGGTCGATCTGTATGTCGATGAGGTGCTGCGTCACGCCAAAGTGATCCTGATCTCGCTGCACGGCGGCATCGCTTATTGGCGCTATGGCGTCGAGCGTCTGGTGGAGTTGTCCGAGCGCGGCGTGCAGGTGATTCTAGTGCCGGGGGATGATCGTCCCGACCCGGAACTCAGCGACCTGAGCACCGTGCCCGCCGAAGATCGTGACCGTCTCTGGCAGTTCCTGCGTCAGGGCGGCATGGGCAATGCGCTGGACTTCTTCCACTGTCTGGCCAACCGCTGGCTGGCGCGGGATTACGCCTGGGGCGAGCCGCAAGCGCTGCCGCGTACGGCGATTTACCACCCACAGAAAAACACCGCCGCACTGAGCGACTGGCAAGCCGATTGGCAGCCGGATCGCCCGGTGACGGCGGTGTTGTTTTATCGCTCGCATTTGCAAGCGGCGAACACCGCGTTCATCGATGTGTTCTGCCAGCGCTTGCAGGCGGCGGGGCTCAATCCGTTGCCAATTGCGGTCGCCAGCCTGAAAGAACCCGGCTGCCTCAGTGTGGTCGAGGACTGGCTGGATGAGGTCGAGGCGGCGGTGATTCTCAACACCACCGGGTTCGCGCAATCCAGCCCGGAAGCCCCGCACCTGCGGCCGTTCCGGCGCAATATTCCGGTGATCCAGGCGATTTGCGCTCAGGACAACGAACCGGGCTGGCGCGACAGCGAGCAGGGTCTGGGGCCACGGGATCTGGCGATGCACATCGCCTTGCCGGAACTCGACGGGCGCATCATCAGCCGGCCGATCAGCTTCAAGGACTTGGCCTGGCGCAGCGAGCGCAGCCAGTCCGACGTGGTCTGCTACCGGGCGCAACCCGAGCGCATGGATTTTGTCGCCGAACTGGCGCGGCGCTGGAGTGATCTGGCGCGGCTGCCGAACGCGGAAAAACGTATCGCGTTGATCCTCGCCAACTACCCGACCCGCGATGGTCGGATTGGCAATGGCGTCGGTCTCGACACGCCGGCGGCGGCGTTGAATATCCTGCGCGCGTTGCAGGCTGAGGGCTTTCCGTTGACGGCGGAGTTGCCGGACAGCGGCACCGCGTTGATCCAGCAATTGCTCGGCGGCGTCAGCAATGACCTCGACAGCATCGACCTGCGTCCGTGCCAGCAAAGCCTGGCGATGGACGCTTACTTGACGATGTTCAACGCGCTGCCCGCCGCCAATCAAGCGGCGGTGGTCGAGCGCTGGGGGCCGCCGCAAAATGATCCGATGTGCCGCGACGGACGAATGATGATCGCCGGTCTGCGTTTTGGCCTGACCTTCGTCGGCATTCAACCAGCGCGCGGTTATCAGGTCGATCCGAGCGCGGTGTACCACGACCCGGATCTGGTGCCACCCCACGGCTATCTGGCGTTCTATTTCTGGCTGCGCAACACCTATGGCGCGCACGCAGTAATCCACGTCGGCAAGCACGGCAACCTCGAATGGCTGCCGGGCAAGGGCGTGGGGCTTTCGGAGAATTGCTGGCCGGACGCGCTGCTCGGACCACTGCCGAACATCTATCCGTTTATCGTCAACGACCCGGGCGAGGGCGCGCAGGCCAAACGGCGCACGCAAGCAGTGATCATCGACCACCTGATGCCGCCACTGACCCGTGCCGAAACCTACGGCCCATTGCGCAATCTGGAGCTGCTGGCCGACGAATATTACGAGGCGCAACTGCTCGATCCGCGTCGTGCGCGGGAGTTGCAACGCGACATTCTGCAACTGGTGCGCGAGACGCAGATCGACCGCGAACTGCAACTCGACGCGGGCATGGACAGCGACGCCGACGCCGCGATCTGGCTGCCGCGTCTGGACACCTATCTGTGTGACCTGAAGGAATCGCAGATCCGCGATGGCCTGCACATTTTCGGCGAGTCGCCCTCCGGACGGTTGCGCATCGACACGTTGCTGGCGTTGCTGCGCATCCCGCGTGGCGACGGCAAAGGCGCGCAATCGAGTTTGCTGCGGGCGTTGGCCAAGGCGTTTGAATTGGGCTTTGATCCGCTGGATTGTGCACTTGCCGATCCGTGGAACGGCCCGCGTCCGCCGGAGCTGCAAAGCGTCAGCGACGAGATCTGGCGCACCGCCGGCGACACCCGCGAACGCCTCGAACTGTTCGCCACCCAACTGATCTCCCAAACAGTGCACGCCCCTTGTAGGAGTGAGCCTGCTCGCGATAGCGGTGTGTCATTCAACACTGAATTGCCTGACCTGACGCCATCGCGAGCAGGCTCACTCCTACAGGAACCGAGGGGGGCTGAAGTGAGCGTGATCCTGGAAAACCTGCGCGAAATCGTCGCCCCACGCCTCGACGCCTGCGGCCCCGCCGAAATGCGCGGCCTGCTCGACGCCCTCAACGGTCGCTTCGTCCCCGCCGGCCCAAGCGGCGCACCCAGCCGTGGCCGTCTCGACGTGCTGCCCACCGGGCGCAACTTCTACTCGGTGGACGTGCGCAACCTCCCGACCACTACAGCGTGGCGCATCGGCTTCCAGTCCGCCACGCTGATTCTCGAGCGGCACTTGCAGGATCACGGCGATCACCTGCGTCAGCTCGGCCTGTCGGTGTGGGGCACTGCGACCATGCGCACCGGCGGTGACGACATCGCCCAGGCCATGGCGCTGATGGGTGTGCGTCCGGTGTGGGCCACCGGCAGTCAGCGCGTCGATGATTTCGAGATTCTGCCGCTGAGCCTGCTCGACCGGCCACGGGTCGATGTCACGCTGCGGGTCTCGGGTTTCTTCCGCGATGCCTTTGCCAATTTGATTCGCCTGTTCGACGCGGCCGTGCAAGCGGTGGCGGCACTGGACGAACCGGATGACCTCAATCCGCTGGCGGCGAAAGTGCGGTCCGAGCGCGAGGCGCTGCTGCAATCGGGGCTGGATGCCGACGCCGCGCGGCGTCAGGCTGGCTGGCGAATCTTCGGTGCCAAACCCGGTGCGTATGGCGCGGGTGTACAGGGCGCGATCGACGGTCGCCTGTGGCAAACCCGCGAGGATCTGGCCGAGGTTTACCTGAACTGGGGTGCCTACGCCTATGGCGGCTCTGACGAAGGCACCGCCGCTCGCGAGCAGTTCGTGCAGCGCCTGAGCCAGGTGCAAGCAGTGCTACAGAACCAGGACAATCGCGAGCACGACTTGCTCGATTCCAACGACTATTACCAGTTTCAGGGCGGTATGCTCGCGGCGGTGGAAACCCTGCGTGGCGAAGCGGCGGCGAGTTATCACGGCGATCACAGCCAGCCGGATCTGCCGAAAATCCGCACCCTGAAAGAAGAATTGAACCGGGTGATCCGCTCGCGGGCGGCCAATCCGAAATGGATCGACGGGGTCAAGCGGCACGGCTATAAAGGCGCGTTCGAACTGGCGGCGACGGTTGATAACCTGTTCGCTTTCGACGCCACCACGCAGCTGATTGACGATCATCAGTACGCGTTGCTGGCCGACGCCTATTTGCTCGATCCGGCGACCCGGGATTTTGTTCGCGAACACAATCCGCATGCGCTGCGCGACATGACCGAGCGCATGCTGGAAGCGCAGCAGCGCGGGATGTGGCAGGAACCCGGGGTCTACAAAGAGGCCCTGGAAAACCTGCTGCTGGATATAGAAGAAGACACCTGACACACCACGATACCTTGTAGGAGTGAGCCTGCTCGCGATAGCGGTGTATCAGCAAACCTATTTGTCGCTGACCCACCGCTATCGCGAGCAGGCTCACTCCTACATTGAAATGCATTCACTCCGACCATGACCGAGTATTGAAGATGACCGACACCCCGCATTTCCCGCTCTCCGCCGTGGTCGGCGCCGATGACCTGAAACTGGCGCTGTACCTCACCGCCATCGACCCGAAAATCGGCGGCGTGCTGATCGAAGGTCCGCGCGGCATGGCCAAGTCGACCCTGGCCCGTGGTCTCGCCGATCTGCTGGCGAGCGGGCAGTTCGTCACGCTGCCGCTGGGTGCCACCGAAGAGCGTCTGGTCGGCACCCTCGATCTCGACGCTGCGCTGAGTGAAGGTCGTGCGCAGTTTTCTCCCGGTGTTTTGGCCAAGGCTGATGGCGGCGTGCTGTACGTCGACGAAGTGAACCTGCTGCCCGATCATCTGGTGGATTTGCTGCTTGATGTGGCGGCCAGCGGCACCAACCTGATCGAACGTGACGGCATCTCCCATCGGCATTCGGCGCGGTTCGTCTTGATCGGCACGATGAACCCGGAAGAGGGCGAATTGCGGCCGCAACTGCTCGACCGCTTCGGCCTGAACGTCGCCCTCAGCGGCCACACCGCGCCGACCGAACGCGGGCAGATTATCCGCCGCCGGCTGGATTTCGACAGCGACCCGCAGGCGTTCTGCGCGCAGTGGGAAGCACAGCAGCAAGCCCTGCGCGAACGCTGCGAACAGGCGCGCGCTGCCTTGGCGACTATTGCCTTGGATGATGTGGCATTGGCGCTGATAACCGAGCGTTGCTTTGCGGCAGGTGTTGATGGCTTGCGCGCCGATCTGGTCTGGCTGCGTGCGGCCCGTGCGCATGCGGCATGGCGCGGCGCTGAAGCGATTGCCGAGCAGGATATCGACGCGGTAGCGGAATTCGCCCTGCGTCATCGCCGTAAAGAGTCCTCTTCTTCCAGTCCGCAACCACCCGCGCAAACCTCGGCCAATACCCAAATCGACCCGAGCGAAGGACAGGGGCAGTGGGGCGACATGCCCGCTCCGGCACTGGCCACCGGTGCCCGCCGCGAAGTGCCGAGCTGGCCAAAAAAGTAACCGGCATTCGTCCCCGATCCGACGCGGGGGCGAATGCCAGACCCCGCGCCGGACGCCTCGATCATGGACGCCAGGGCAAGCGCCACGCCGCGCGCAGCGGCCTGGTGAACTGGTCGGGGACGCTGCTCAACGGTCGACCGCAGACCCGTGAAGATCTGCAGTTCCAGTTGCGTACGCGTTCCCCCCATGAACTGTGGCTGGTGATCGTCGATGCCTCGGCGTCAACGCGTCGGCATCAGGCGCTGAGTGATGCCAAAGGTCTGCTCGCGCAATTGTTCGATGACGCTTATCGGCAGCGAGCGCGGCTGGCCTTGCTGACCGCCAGCGGCAGCGCACCGAAATGGCAGGTGCAAGGCTTGAAGGCCTCGAGTGGCTTGCGCACCTGGCTGGAGGCGTTGGGCGCGGGGGGTGGCACGCCGTTGGTGGCGGCGTTGGCGCAGGCGCAGCAATGGCTGGTGCAGCGGCAAAAGCGTTTTCCGGCCGAGCAGCAGCGCTTGCTGGTGGTCACGGATGGGCGTTTGAAAGCCTTGCCGGCGATACCGGCGCTGGAGTGTCCGGGATTGTTGATCGACATTGAGCGCGGGCCCATCCGCTTGGCACGGGCGCGGGAATTGGCGGCGGCGTTGAATGCGGAGTATCGGCACATTGATGATCTGTGATGCCTGAGCAGGCCTCTTCGCGAGCAGGCTCGCTCCCACAAGGAATATGAACGCTGCTTTGCCTGTGGGAGCAGGCTTGCTCCCACAAGGAATATGAACGCTGCTTCACCTGTGGGAGCGGGCTTGCTCGCGAAGAGGTCACCTCGGTTCCAACCGATATCATCAAAACTTGCAGCGCTGCTCTATGCTCACCCCCAGCCCAATCACAAGGAGTGAATCATGCGGGTACTGGTCGCCAATCCTCAGGACGATTTTCGCGTCAAAGCCTACGCCGGCACCAACGGCGTGTTACTTGCCATGGATCTGGCCGAACCCCGGCGCAAAGGCCTGCTCGGCTTTGCCATCGAGAAGCAGCAGGGCGACAAGCCGTGGCTGTTCCTGTTCAACAGCCTGACGTTTCCCGGCAAGGCCCACACCTTTCCCCAGTACCACGCCACGCCCAGCGATAAGGCACCGTTGCAGAAATTTCGCTGGGCCGATTACGCGGTCAATCCGGGCACGACGATGCACTATCGCGTGCACTTGGCCTACGGCACGGCGGACGCGCCGCAGCTGGGCGAATCGCTGGAACTGAGCATCACCAGTGACGACGGCCATCCGGTCAACCAGAGCGTGATTTTCAATCGCGCCGTGGCCGCCAGTCAGGCGTTCCAGCGCAAGTTTCCCGACCTCGACGCGCAGATCAGCGCCAACAAGAACCTGCCCATCGAAGCCTGGCCCGACCCGGCGCGGCTGTGGCTCGAGAATGGATTGCTGGAGCGTTTGCTCGGCTTTATCGAACGCGCCAAGGACGCGCAGTGGGCGCTGGACATCGCGATCTACGAGTACCAGTTGCAGGCGATCATTGACGCGGTGAATGCGGCGTTCGAACGCGGGGTTCAGGTGCGCGTGCTGTATCACGCCCAGCCTGATGATCCGGATACGACCCTGAATGAAGCGAACCTTGCCAGGTTACCGGCGGCAAACAAGCGCGGCCGGGTCACCCATAACATCTTCCACGACAAATTCATGGTTCTCAGCCGCGTCGATGGCGGTGGTCAGCGGCAACCGCAGGCGGTGCTGTGCGGCAGCACCAATTTCACCGCCAACGGCGTTTATCGCCAGGCCAACGTGGTGCATACGCTCGACGACGTGACGATTGCCACGCGCTACTTGCAAACCTTCGAAGAGGTCTGGGCCAACCCCGCCGACGTCGCTGCGACGCGCAGCTGGATCACCGAGCATAATCCGATGGACCCGACGCAGCCGCTGTTCGCCGGATTCTCGCCCCGCAGCGGTGGCGGCGATTTGCATGAGTTTGTCGAGATCATCGAGGCAGCAAAAAAGGATGTGTTGTTCGTTACGGCGTTCAGTTTGCCGGACGCAATCCTCAACGCGCTGCTCGGCAAACCGCATGACGACATCCTGCGTTACGGCCTGCAAAACACCGCGAGCAGCATTACTGGGTTTCACGCCGACCGTACCGCCGAGTTCGCCGCCACAGCTTTGCTCAATACTGGGCTGGAAGGCTGGCTGAAAGAAAACATGAAAGGCCAGAAGGGTAACCTGTTGGTGCACACCAAGGCCGTGGTCACCGACTTCACCACAGACGCGCCAACCATCATCAGCGGCAGCCACAACCTCAGCACTTCGGCCAGCAACGGTAACGACGAGAACTACCTGATCATCCGAGGCGATACCGATCTGGCCGATCGTTATGGCCTGGAATTGCTGCGCTTCTATGAGCATTACCGCTTTCGCTATTTCGCGAAGAAGCTGGAGCTGAAACAGGTGAGTCCGCTGGCGGTGGATGACAGCTGGACCAATGATTACTACGTGGAAGGGGATTTGCGGCAGTTGTCGCGGTTGCGCTTTGCCGGACGATGATGTGGCGTGTTTGATGACCCCTTCGCGAGCAAGCCCGCTCCCACATTGGCCCCTCTTTGAACTCAGAACTTGCGTCCGACGAATAACCCCTGTGGGAGCGGGCTTGCTCGCGAAAGGGCCAACAGGAAAAACACATTTCTTGTGCTCTTACAGATTTTGAAATGATTTGCCGCTGTAGAAAATGTGCCTTGAGCCTGTACGCTCCAAGGCCATTTTTCATTCAGGACTTGCATGAACACCCTCTTGGAGCCTCCCAGTCGTACGTTCTCCACGCGCCATGGCGCGGTCTTGACGCACTCGCAGCATCCGGTTTTCCGACTCCCGACTATCGTTGTCAACGCGGCTTCAGAGCCTTCGCGTTGCGCCTTGCCGTGTCCGGCAGCCTGAATTCACTGAAGAGAGATCGAGACATTTATGGAATGGTTAGCGGATCCGACGGCCTGGTTAGGCTTGTTGACTCTGATCGTGCTGGAACTGGTGCTGGGTATCGACAACCTGGTGTTTATCGCGATCCTGGCGGACAAACTGCCGCCGCATCAGCGCGATCGCGCGCGGATCATCGGCCTGTCGCTGGCGCTGATCATGCGTCTGGGCCTGTTGGCGAGTATTTCCTGGCTGGTCACCCTCACGCAGCCGTTGTTCGAGGTGTTCGACAAGAGCTTCTCCGGCCGTGACCTGATCATGCTGTTCGGTGGTGTATTCCTGTTGTTCAAGGCCACCATGGAGCTGCACGAACGACTCGAAGGCCACGTCGGCCAGCGTTCGACCAATGCCGCTTACGCGCTGTTCTGGCCGATCGTCGCGCAGATCGTCGTGCTGGACGCGGTGTTCTCGCTGGACGCGGTCATCACCGCAGTCGGCATGGTTGATGAACTGGCGGTGATGATGATCGCGGTGATCATTTCCATCGGTCTGATGATCGTCGCCAGCAAACCGCTGACCCGCTTCGTCAATGCGCACCCGACGGTGATCATGCTGTGTCTGGGCTTCCTGATGATGATCGGTTTCGCCCTGACGGCCGAAGGCCTGGGCTTCCACATCCCGAAAGGCTATCTCTACGCGGCGATTGGTTTCTCGATCCTGATCGAAGTGTTCAACCAGATCGCCCGGGCCCGACGCAAACGCTCGATGCAAGGCCTGCGCCCCATACGTGAACGCACGGCCCACGCGGTGATGCGCCTGCTGGGCGGGCGCAAGCTGGAGGTGGAGGAGGTCGGCGAGGAAATCTCCGACCTGCTGGATGACAGCGAAGCCCCAGGTATGGAGCTGTTCGACCGCCGCGAGCGAGTGATGATCAGTGGCGTGCTGCAACTGGCCGAGCGGCCGATCCGGAACCTGATGACCGTGCGTGCCGACGTCGACACCATCGATCTGGCCGACGACGCCGAGACGATTCGCACAAAACTGATGCACTCGTCGTATTCGCGTCTGCCGCTGATTCGCGACGGCGCGGTGGATGAGCCACTGGGCTTCGTGCACAAGAAGGAACTGCTCAAGGAATACCTGGCTGGTGTCGAACCGAACCTGGAACACCTGGCGCGCAAGACCATCAACCTGCTCGACAGCTATTCGATCCTCAATGCGCTGGAGCAGATGCGCGCGGCTTCGACTCACATCGCCTTCGTGGTCAACGAATTCGGTGACTTCGTCGGCGTGTTGACCATGACCGATATCCTCGAGTCGATTGCCGGCGAATTGCCCGATGCCAGCGAAATCGAAGGCCCGGACGTGATCGAGGAGCAGGGTGGGTTCATCGTCAATGGTGCGTTGAACCTGACTCGTGTTCGCCAACGTACCGGGTTCGGTGCGCAGCCAACAGAGGATTACCAAACGCTGGCCGGGCTGGTGATGAGCCTGCTGGATCGCTTGCCGATGAAGGGGGATCGCCTGCAGTACGAAGGTTGGCAGATGACCGTGGTGGCCGTGGAAGAGCGGCGGGTGACGCGGGTGTTGTTGGTGCGTGAAACCGAGTAATCCTTGGGCGCTCCTTTCGCGAGCAGGCTCGCTCCCACTGTGGAATGTGTTCCAGAGTGGGAGCGAGCCTGCTCGCGAATGCAATCTGTCCTGCGCCACAAAATCACTGATGAAAGGTAAAGCGATCCTTGCCCGTATGCTTTGACTCATACAGCGCGTCATCCGCCTTGACCAGTGCCTGATTCAAGGTGTCGCCATCCTCCACCCGGGCCACTCCCATGCTGATCGTGACCGGGTGCTGTGTCGGTTGCTCGCGAACCACTCGGCACAACTCGCCAGCCAGCGCCTCGACATCCTCGCGGCGCACACCCGCCAGATAAATCGCAAATTCCTCACCACCCAGGCGCGCGAAATCGTGCTGTGCCATCACCGTTTTGATATCGGCTGCCACGCGTTTCAGCACTTCATCGCCAATGTCGTGACCGTACACATCATTCACTTTCTTGAAGTTATCGATGTCGATCATCGCCAGGTAATGGTCGTGCTCGCGAGGAACCGTTTTCAAATGGTTTTGCGCCACTGTCATGAACGATCGACGGTTGGGGATTTCGGTCAGCGTGTCGTTATAGGCCTGATCCAGCAGCAGCCGGGACATGATGTAGTTGTAGAGCTTGGCCTCACGCAGTTTGAGGAAGGTGTAGATGCTCAACGAGCAGAGAAACACGCTGTAGCAGGCGGTCATCACGCCCCTGAGTTCAATCAGGGTGGTGGGGGTATTGATGAACGGGTTGAGTACCAGCCAGATGATGGCTTGCGTCGCGAAAAATGCCCAGCGACTCAGTGGCAGCACCGATACGCTGTAGAGCATGCTCGCCGCCGCGAGCACCAGCCAGGAGCTGTGAACCGCGAGCGGGACGCCGGTGATGATCAGCCGCACGCCCACGGTCAGGCCCAGTACGAACAGCAGCGTGATTACGTCGAAATGGCGAGCCTTGTGGGTGAACCCCATTACGACGGTCAACGTTGAAAAAAAAGTGATGAAGGCCATCGAGCGCCAGGTGAATCCCTGTTCGCCGAGGAAACTGACGACCAGATCGAACACCAGCCAGATGGCGAAACTCGCGACGTAGATCAGCAGGCTGAAAGTGTGCAGGCGTTCGAATTCATGCTGGATGAACTCGGCCCGCAACTGGGCGGGCGCGGTTTTTTTCAGTACCTGCTCTTCAACGAGTTTGTACATTGCTGCCTTGCTGTTTGCGCTGGTTGTCGAGGATCACCCGACCCCAAGGGCGGTAACGCAGGGAAAACACAGCGTTGACGTGACAGCCGGTGGATGCCGCATCGGGCACCGCAGGTTCGGCACGAAACGGCTGGCCTTCGACACTGACTTGACGGAACGCCTCGCGCACGATGCCCACGGAGCAAGGCAGAGCACTGGCATAGCCGTCGCGCACCAGTGGCGACAGTTTTCCCGTGCCTGCGCCATCCTGCCACCACACCTGAATATCGGTGCCACTCAGCTCGCCCAGCCATTGCCCATTAACCGTCGGTGCGAGTTTGCCGGCGCTGAACGCACTGATGTGCAGCGGTGCGTCGAGCTTGCCGGCGAAAGCCTTGAGCTGTCGTTGCAACGTGGCTCGGCGATCGGCCGCCAGGAAGTGGAAGTCATCCAGTTCCATCGGCAAATACCAGCCACTGACAGGCAATTTCCAGTCCTTGCGCAGTGTTTGCTGTTGCGCCAGTGACTGACCCAACTGTGCTTGCCAGTAGGTGGCGAGACCGGCACTGTCGAGTTCGTCGATGCGCTGGTAATAGGCCGGATCCATCTTCAGCCCGAGCACCAGTTGCAAGCCTTGTTGTTGCGCCAGTTTCAGACTGTTGGCGAGCCAGCCGTTGGCGCCGCCAAAGTCCGAATCACCATAGGCTGTCCACTGCACGATCACGGTGCGGGCACCCTGACGCGCAGTGTCTTGCCAGATTTGCTGCCACTGAGCCTGACTGAGGCTGGCATCGACATTCAGCGGTTGGTAAAACACGCGCTCGTCGGCACGTACGACAACTGCGCCAAGCAGCAGACAGAAAAACATCATCCAGCGCGCCATCAGAAATTCCACTCCACGCCCAGCAGCACACCGTTGCCGCCGTCGTACAGATTGCCGCCCAGCGATTGCTGGTACTCGGTGCGCACTGTCAGTTTCGAACGGTAAGCGTTGTAGCGGTCATCGTCATACCACCATTGCCAGCGCAGACCGACACCGGTGCGCAGGTCCTGACGCCAGTCGTTGCTCGGGTCCTGACTGGCAAATTCGAGGAAGCCATACGGCATGATCGTTTGCGCGGAGTTGGATGGCAGCTTCCACGCATGACCTTGCTGGAAACGCGACAACCACTGGTGATCGCCAGCCTTGGTCCACCATGCGGCATCAAGATAGAGAAAGCGCTCATCCCAATCGCTTTCATCGACACGCCAGTCATTGCGGTACTGGCCCTGATCGAGGAACGAGGCCGTGGCGCGCAGCAGGTAATCGGTAGTGGTGTGGCCGTCCTGACGATGATCGTCGAGCTGATCCGAGAGCTTGTGCGGGTTGATCATCTGTCCGAGGCTCAGGCCATGATTGTCTTGATCATCGAACTGGCTCTGCTTGTAGATTTCGGCGTAGAGGTTGATGTTCTGCGTGCCCCACGGTTTGTAGCGCAGGCCGACACCCGCTGCGGCGGATTCAGCGTAGCTGGAGCGACTCTGACCACCGAGCAAAACCCGCCCGTAGACCGACAGCGTGCTGCCCGCGCGGCTGGGTTCTTCACCCAGCGCATGGTCCCACATCGCTACTTGCACGTTCTGCGAGCTGGCACTGCGGCGTGTACCTTTGCTGTTGTCGTCGCGCAGGAAATCGTTGGTCGAAACACCGGCTGGCGACCAGGTGCTGGCGAGGGTGAAACTGTCACGCCGTGAGAGCGTTTCGTGGGCGCGACGCTGGCGATAGCGCCGGGCTTCCATACTGCCGTCTTCATCGTCGGCGGCTACCGGGTTTTGTTCCAGATCGATTATTCGGCGCAATTCCTTGCGCGCCGAGGCGCTGTCCTCTACTTCGTCATAGCGCCAGGCCAGGGTTTCGCCGAGACGATAATCCTCGGGGAAATCCCGGGTCGCCTGCTGCAGGTACGGAATCGCCCGGGCGCGTTCTTCGCGAGTCGGCGCGCCGGACAGGCGCATGCCGTAATCGGCGCGGTAACGCGGGTTGTTCGGATCGCGACGCACCGCTTCCGCCAGCCAGGCATTGCTTTGCGGCATGTCGCCAGCCTTTTGTGCAGTGACGGAAGCGGCATAGAAATGCCCGGCATCCGGCGCTTGCTGCAAGGCCTGACGTTGGCGCTGCAACGCCTGAGCGTGGTAGCCACGGGCATCGGCAATCGCTGCGCCGAGTGCCCATTCATTGGCACCGCGAGTTGCGCTTTGCTGCCAGTAACCCTCGGCAGTCTGGCTATCACCGGCATTCAGCGCACTGCGGCTGGCGGTCAAACGTGCGTTGTCGCTGAGTTCGGCGGCGGGAATGCTGCGCCAGATCGCCAAGGCACCAGCAGAGTCACCCGCGGCCTCCAGCGCATAGGCCAGTGGCAGACGGCTGCCGCGGTCGCCGAGCTTTTCTGCCTGTTGGTAATAAACCACCGCTTCACCGGGGCGGTCCGGCATTGCACAGCGGCCGAGCGCACGATAATCGGCGGCGGCCTGCGGGTGGCTGCCAATTGCTTGCTGCACGACATCGCACTGACCGTTTTCCGCCAGTTGCGCAAGCAGTTGACCACGGCTGGCGCCGTCAATCTGGCTGATCAGCGATGCCATCCGCCGCTGTTGTGCGGGCGTGGTGTCCTTGGATGACGCGTAGATTCCGGCCAGACGCTGCAGGGCAGTGCCCGGCAGACGACCGCCGAAGCGGTCATAGGCGTTTTCCAGCAGATCCTGCGCGTGGGCACGATCACCGCTACTGAGAGCGAGGAAACTGGCCTGATTCAGCGAAGCCAGATCGCCGGTCTGACGGTAGTGGTATTCCCACAGAGTCTGTTCCTCGGTGCGACGCCCCATGGTTTGGGCCACTTGCGCGCGGCGTTTGACTACCGCCGGGGTCTGTGGCTGCCCCGCAAGCCAGACCATGACTTTGCTGCTCTGCCCCTGTTCCTGCCAGACATCGAGCAGTTGTGCCTGTCGCCGGTTTTCCCATGGCTGCGGCAAGGTCGTGCTTTGCAACAAATCGGTGGCTTGCAGGCGCTGAGCGAGTACCAGCCACGCTTGGGGATCATCGGTTGGCTGGCAACTGCGTAACTGCGTCAGCGCTGCTTCAGGATCGTGGCGCGACAGCCAGTCGACGGTTTCCAGGCAGGGGCGCTGCAGGTCGTTGCTCAGGCGCTGCACGGTGGGCACATCGTCGGTCTGCCGGGCCAGTTCCCACAGCCGCTGGCGTTGTGTCGGATCCGCCAAATCCGCAGCGGGCAATGACTGCAACCAGCGCTGAGCCTGTTGATCGTGGCCCATGGCAATAGCGCGATCGACCATCGCCAGACGTACCTTGCGCGCGGCGTCAGGGCTTGGTGCCTGTTGCAGCAGTTGCTGCAACGGTTTTTCGTCCAGACGCTGCACGTAGGCGTTGGCCAGACGTTGCCAGCCTTCGGCATCCAGTTGCTTGTGTTCCGCGAGCGGGGCCAACTGATCGATGGTGCCACTCCAGTCACGCAGTTGTTCGGACCAGTTGGCGCGGGCCAGACGCAGGATGTTGTCATCGCCCCTGGGCGCCAGTTGCGCCAGCCAGTCGTGGGCCTTGGCCGCGCCACCGAATTTGGCCAGGCTCAGGCTGTAGGCCTGCCACAGGCGCACGCGGTCATTGAGGTCGCTGGTCGCCATCCATTGCTCGACCTGAGTGCTGCTCGGCGGATCCTGTTCGATCCAGGTCAGACGCAAGTCCAGCGTGGCTTCGCTGTCATTGGCCGGCAAGGCTTCAACGGCGTCCTTGTAACGCCGCTGTTTAGCCAGCGATTCCACCAGCAAAGCCCGCGCTTCGTCGTTCTTCGGGACCTTTTCCAGCAGGTGGCGCATCAGGCGTTCGACTTCTTTCCAGTTGCCTTTCTTCGCTTCCCGATAGCTGCGGTCCATGTAGGGATAGCTGCGAAACTGTTCGAAATCGCTCAGCGGCGCGGCTTGCAGCGGGTAGGCGCTGCTCAGGCCGAGCAGCAGGCTGCCCATCAATAAAGTGTGACGATGTACTGGTTTCATGCGACCTCCCGGACGATGCGGTAAGCCGCTTGTTGTTCACTGGCCTGATCGGCCAGGGCTTGCTGTAGAACTTCCTGAGTGATCATGCCGCGGGAAATCAGGTGTTCACCGAGGGACATGTTTTCCGCATCGAAATCGATCAGCGCTTGATTGAACAGAGTCGGCGGAACCATGCCGCGCACCTGCAGCAGGTTGCCGAGCAGTACCTGATGGCGACTGACGCGTTCCAGCAGGTCTTCATCGTCCTGATGGCGCTCAAGCACTTGCAGCATGTGACGCACTTCCTCACTTTGCCGGGGGCTGGCGTACCAGTAGCGAATCCCCAGCGTCACGCGCCCCTGCGGTGCCAGTCGGCAGCGCACCGGGCGTTTCAATTGACGGCTGATCGCACCGAGCGATACCTGACTGACCGGGCCTTCGGAGGCGAGCACCAGAGTGTCGCCTTCCTCGGCGACCGGCAGTACGCCGTAGTGCGAAGCGACCCGGCGCGGCACGGCTTCGATCAGACGCGGGTCGAGCTTGAACGGATTGAGCGGGGCCCATTCCAGCTCCAGTTGTTCGGCCAGTTCCTGCACCAGTTGGGTGCTGTTGATGTACTCACGCAGCAGCAGTTCACGGCCCAGACGCCGACGCACCGGGCTGGTGATCGCCGCTTCCAGTTGCTCCTCGGTGAGCAGGCCCTTTTCCACCAGTCGATGACCCAGTGGCGTGCGTTGGGCCTTGGTCAATGCCGGGAACTCATGGGTAGTCTTGTCCCAGGCTACGCGCCGCGAATCACCCATTTCCATGACCTGACGCAGTGCGCGCAGGTTGGCGAAGAAGTTGACGAAGTTGCTCCACATCATGCGGGGAGCCGAGAGCAGACCTTCCACCAGTCCGTAATAGCGAGTGACAAACCAGCCACGCTGGAACAGCCGGTTGAGCAGCATGAAGCCGTTGAGCCAAAGCAATGCCGAGAGCAGCGAACTGTCGGAGAGAATCGATGGATAACGCCACGATTCGGGGGAAATCACGGTGATCAGCCACATCGCGATCAGGACCACGAACAGCAGGTTGACCAGAAAACTCAACATATAGGCGATCAGCCCGCGACGGTCTCGCCACAGGAAGTAGTTGAGCAGGCCCTTACGGCTCCAGCCGAGGTTCTTGGTGCCCTGAAAGACGATGCCGACGATCCAGCGCGACTTCTGCCGGATCGCGTGTTGCAGATCGCGGGGAAAGTGCTCGCGCACGCAGATCACCTGGGAGAATTCGCGGTTCATGCCGAACATCCATGGTTGCTCCAGTGCCAGCTTCGGATCGCTGACCGAGTAACGGGCAAAAATGCACTTCATGCCTTTCTGCTTGAGGCGGAAGCCGATGTCGTAATCCTCGGTGAGACTCTGTACATCGAACGCGATACCGTCACCGTCTTCGAGCAGGGCGCTGATGGCTTTTCGACTGAAGCAAGTGCCGACCCCGGCGCTGGGTACCTGACCGGTCAGGGCTTCACGGACGATGACGTCCTTGCCGTGGTTCTCGGCGAATTCGTCGACATAGTGCCCGGCGGTAAAACCTTTCCACTCAGGCGCGTAGGGGTAGACCGGAATCTGGATCAGATCCTTGTTTGGCAGCAAGTAGTTGAAGAGGCGCAATTCCATCGGCGAAATCACGTCTTCGGCGTCATGCAGGATGAACCCGGCGAACTGGATTTTCGCCTCGCTTTCAAAACGCAGGATCGCGTCGATGATGTTGTTCAGGCAATCGGCCTTGCTGGTCGGGCCGGGGCGGGCGCAGACCACTTTGTGCACGTTGGGGTAGTGCTGGCAGACCGCGTCGACGTCGGCCTGGGTTTCGGCGTCGTTGGGGTAGGTGCCGACGAAAATCTGATAGTTTTCGTAATCGATGGTCGAGGCCGCCAATCGCGCCATTTCGCCGACGACACCGACTTCGTTCCACGCCGGCACCATGATTGCCAGCGGTTTTTCGGGGATGGTGTAGAGACGTTGTTCGTCCGCGCGCTCGAATTTTTCGTAGATCCGCCAGCGCCGGATCAATGCGAAACCAGTAGACAAGGTCGATGAACAGGTCATCCAGACCAAGGATGAACATCAACAGGGCGAGGGCGATCGCCACATATTTAAGACCAAACAGCACATACGCAAAGAAGTCGACCCAACCCAGACTCATACGTCGCTACCCGCCGCCGAGCGAGCGCTAAGCCAAGCGTGGAGGCGGGTGGCGATCAGTTCGCTGGCGTGGCCGTCGCCGTAGGGAAAGTGCACACGGCTCATGCGGGTGTAGGTGTCCTGGTCGTCCAGCAACTGGCTGGCCTCTTTGACGATGCGGGACTTGTCGGTCCCCACCAGCAGCATGGTGCCGCTTTCCAGCACGGATGGCCGTTCGGTCACATCGCGTAGCACCAGTAGCGGTTTGCCGATGGCCGGGGCTTCCTCCTGCACGCCGCCGGAATCGGTGAGGATGAAATGCGCTCGGCCCATCAGCCACACGAAGTTCGGGTAGTCCTGCGGGGCGATCAGATAGATGTTGGGTTTGTCCGAGAGCGTGCCATACACCACTTCCTGCACCAGCGGGTTGAGGTGCACCGGGTAAACGAACTGAACGTCGGGATAACGCTCGGCCAGTTCTGCCAATGCCTGGCAGATGTTGCGAAAGCCATCGCCGATATTTTCCCGGCGATGGCTGGTGATCAGGATCATCCGGCGTTGATCATCGAGTACAGCCAACGGCGAGTCGGCGGCTGGGTGCCAGTGGGTTTGTTGCTGGTGATCGCGCATCCACAGCAAGGCATCGATCACAGTATTTCCGGTGATTTCGATATTGTCCTCGGGCACACCTTCGCGAAGCAGGTTGGCGGCGGTCTTGGAGGTTGGCGGGAAATGCAGGTCGGCAATCACACCGGTCAAGCGTCGATTCGCCTCTTCAGGCCATGGTGCGCGCAGGTTGCCGGTGCGTAAGCCAGCTTCGACGTGGCCGATGGGTAGCTGACGATTGAACGCGGCGAGGGCGGCGATGAAGCTGGTAGTGGTGTCGCCGTGTACCAGCACGATGTCCGGCTTGGCGCGTTCGTAGGCTTGATCGAGTTGTCCCAGCAGGTTCTGCGAGAGGCCGTTGATGGTCTGGCCCTGGGTCATCACTTGCAGGTCTTCGTCGAGCGTCAGCTCAAAGGCGTCGAGCACCTGGGCGAGCATCTCACGGTGCTGGCCGGTGGAGCAGATGTTCAGTTGGATGTCGGGCCACTGGCGCAGAACCCGGGCTAACGGGGCCATTTTGATGGCCTCCGGACGAGTACCGAAAACCATCATGACTTTGAAAGACATTGATCCCTCCTGGGACATGGCAACGCCGGGCTAAATCACCTGACGCCTGTGTTCGCTTGCCGAGAAATAAAAGAAAAGCAGCCGGAATGGAGCTTGTCCAATCCGGCCCGAGGCTTGTGTGTTACCGATAATTTGGAACGAAAGTGCCATCGGTTGATGGCTCTTAGGTGGCACTTTCAGGAAAAGTTCCATCGATGTGCGCGGGGGACGGTGCAGAGTGTGCGCAAGGTGCGCCGCAGCCAGGCCAGATCATGCCGGGGTGGGCGGATGACTGCTGGCGCTTTGGTTTTGCCGATGTGCCGGGCGAAATCTTCACTTAGTGTTTCTGGAGTGCCGATGCCCTTGAGCTTTTTCAACAGTTTGCCGTTCTTGTAGAACAGCACGGTCGGGGTGCCTGTGACCAGTGGGTGGCGCGGCGCCTCGCTGGTGTTGAGCATGTAAATGTTCGCCCGGAGCCGATACGGCTCGGCCACCTCACGAAACACCGGCCCGGCCCATTCGCAGGCGGGACAGTGTTCATTGGCGAAGTACAGAATCACCGGACGCCAGGTTTTCAGGGCTTTGCGGTAAACCGGGGCCAGATTGGAAATGGTATTGGCAGCGCTCATTGAGAACTCCTTTTCAACGACCTCGAAGGTTCGATGACGTTAAAGGAGGGTGCAGAACCGGTCTACTGTCAGAAATTACAGGTGGCCCGTGGATTCGCGAGATTTTTCCCACTTTTTTGAAGGACCGACCGACACGAAACCCGGAAATGTGGAATGTCGGGAAGTGATACCTTTTTCACTCCTCCGAAAACGGAGGTGGGGCTTATATCGTTCGTTATGTCGTAGCGAGAATTTCTGAATTGAAACGAAAGCCCATTGCCACCGTCGCCGCTGGTGACAGTAAAACTGTCGTAGTCCTTCATCGGATCGAGCCCGTTTTCAATTGCGCGTCTGAAAAGGAGTATGAAGCGATAATGGATAAACTAGAGGATCGGGAGCTGATCACGCTGTGTGAGGAGCGAGAAAATGATCCCTTTTTTAAAGTCTCGCTAGATGACCTATGAGACAAATCCGAACTTCAATCGCATTGCACCGAATCCGCCCATCCGTGCTCCATCTGGGAACCTGCTACTCGCTATTTGTAGCCTAAGGTAGCGCAGCCCATCGGGACCCGCACCTGACTCCATTTTTCACATTTCCTGCATCCCGTTGATTCCAAAAACATTTTACCTCCCTACAGATTCCCGGTGATTCCTGTGGCACACTTTCTGCTGTCTATTCCGTAGTAACAAACCGTGTTCCGGTATAGCGGAATAAACATCATCCTGGAGTGCTTGCCATGCATCGCCGTCCTTCGTTGTTCAAAGCGTGTGTTTTTGTTCTTGCGGCTTCGTCCGCTGTGATGGGCATGGCCCAGGCAGCCGACAGCAAACTCGACAGTGTTCTGGCCCGGGGCAAGCTGATTGTCGGCACCGGCAGCACCAATGCGCCGTGGCACTTTCAGGGGGCGGACGGCAAGTTGCAGGGCTTTGATATCGACATCGCCAGGATGGTGGCCAAGGGCTTGTTCAATGATCCGAACAAGGTCGAGTTCGTCGTGCAGTCGTCGGATGCGCGGATTCCCAATCTGCTGACCGACAAGGTCGATATGAGCTGCCAGTTCATCACCGTTACCGCCAGCCGCGCGCAACAAGTGGCGTTCACCCTGCCGTACTACCGCGAAGGCGTTGGCCTGCTGCTGCCGGCCAACAGCAAGTACAAGGAAATCGAAGACCTGCAGGCCGCTGGCGACAGCGTTACCGTGGCCGTGCTGCAAAACGTCTATGCCGAAGAATTGGTGCATCAGGCGCTGCCCAAGGCCAAGGTTGATCAGTACGACAGCGTCGACCTGATGTATCAGGCGGTGAACTCCGGCCGTGCCGACACCGCTGCCACCGATCAGTCGTCGGTCAAATACCTGATGGTGCAGAACCCTGGCCGCTACCGCAGCCCGACTTACGCGTGGAGCCCGCAGACCTACGCCTGCGCCGTCAAACGCGGCGATCAGGACTGGCTGAATTTCGTCAACACCGCCCTGCATGAAGCCATGACCGGCGTCGAGTTCCCGACTTACGCGGCATCCTTCAAGCAATGGTTCGGGGTCGATCTGCCGTCGCCGGCCATCGGTTTCCCTGTCGAATTCAAATGATCCCGTGAGAGTGGGGCGATACAAATCGCCCCGCTCAAGGTACTGCTGACCATGAACTATCAGTTGAACTTTGCCGCCGTGTGGCGCGATTTCGACACCCTGTTGGCGGGGCTCGGTCTGGGCCTTGAACTGGCGCTGGTGTCGATCGCCATCGGCTGCGTGATCGGCCTGCTGATGGCGTTTGCCTTGCTCTCTAAGCATCGCGCCTTGCGGGTGCTGGCCTCGGTGTACGTCACGGTGGTGCGTAACACGCCGATTCTGGTGTTGATTCTGTTGATTTACTTTGCCTTGCCGAGCCTGGGGATCCGTCTGGACAAGATCCCGTCGTTCATCATCACCTTGTCGCTGTACGCCGGGGCCTATCTGACCGAGGTGTTTCGTGGCGGTTTGCTGAGCATCCCCAAAGGCCAGCGTGAAGCCGGGCTGGCAATCGGTCTCGGTGAATGGCAAGTGAAGGCCTACGTCACGGTGCCGGTGATGCTGCGCAACGTGTTGCCGGCGCTGTCGAACAACTTTATCTCGCTGTTCAAGGACACCTCGCTGGCCGCCGCGATTGCGGTGCCGGAGCTGACCTATTACGCGCGCAAGATCAACGTCGAGAGCTACCGGGTAATCGAAACCTGGCTGGTGACCACGGCGTTGTATGTCGCGGCCTGTTACCTCATTGCCATGCTGCTGCGCTACCTCGAGCAGCGTCTGGCGATCCGCCGATAGGAGGCTGCGATGTACGAATCTCCCAGTTGGTTGCATGAATTGTGGGTGGCACGCGAGACGTTGCTGCAAGGCTTTCTGACCAGCGTGCAAGTGTCGGCGCTGGCGATTCTGTTCGGCACGCTGCTCGGCGTGGTCACCGGTCTGGTGCTGACGTACGGCAAGTTCTGGATGCGCGCGCCATTCCGCTTTTATGTCGACATTATTCGCGGTACGCCGGTGTTTGTATTGGTGCTGGCCTGCTTCTACATGGCGCCGGCGCTGGGCTGGCAGATCAGCGCGTTTCAGGCTGGTGCGCTGGGCCTGACGCTGTTTTGCGGCTCGCACGTCGCCGAGATCGTGCGCGGTGCGTTGCAGGCCTTGCCACGCGGGCAGATGGAAGCGAGCAAGGCGATCGGCCTGACGTTTTATCAATCCCTCGGTTACGTGCTGTTGCCGCAGGCGTTGCGGCAGATCCTGCCGACCTGGGTCAACTCGTCCACCGAAATCGTCAAGGCCTCGACCTTGCTCTCGGTGATCGGCGTCGCCGAATTACTGCTCAGCACCCAACAGATCATCGCCCGGACCTTCATAACTCTGGAGTTTTATCTGTTCGCCGGTTTTCTGTTCTTCGTCATCAACTACGGCATCGAATTACTCGGCCGGCACATTGAAAAGCGGGTGGCCCTGCCATGACTCAAGCTCAAGTTTCCAACATTCAGAACGGTCAGCCGCTGCTGGACATCCGTGGTCTGCACAAACAGTACGGCGCGGTCGAAGTGCTCAAGGGCGTCGACCTGAGCATGCAGCGCGGCAACGTCGTGACGTTGATCGGTTCCAGCGGGTCGGGCAAGACCACCTTGCTGCGCTGCGTGAACATGCTCGAAGAGTTTCAGGGCGGGCAGATCCTGCTCGACGGCGAGTCGATCGGCTATGACGAGGTCGGCGGTAAACGCGTGCGTCACGCCGAAAAAGTCATCGCCCGCCATCGCGCCATGACCGGCATGGCCTTCCAGCAATTCAACCTGTTCCCGCACCTGACCGCGTTGCAGAACGTCACCCTCGGGCTGCTCAAAGTGAAGAAGATGCACAAGGACGAAGCCGTGGTGCTGGCCGAAAAATGGCTGGAGCGGGTCGGCCTGCTGGAACGGCGCAATCACTTTCCCGGACAGCTTTCCGGCGGTCAGCAGCAGCGCGTGGCGATTGCCCGGGCGATTGCGATGAACCCGAGCCTGATGCTGTTCGACGAAGTCACCTCGGCCCTCGATCCGGAGTTGGTCGGTGAAGTGCTGAACGTGATCAAGGGCCTCGCCGAAGACGGCATGACCATGTTGCTGGTGACCCACGAGATGCGTTTCGCCTTCGAGGTCTCGGACAAGATCGTGTTCATGAATCAGGGGCGGATCGAAGAGCAGGGGCCTCCCAAGGAACTGTTCGAACGCCCGCAATCACCGCGTCTGGCTGAGTTTCTCAAGAGCACGCGGTTCTAATTTTTGCTTTGTAATCAGGAGAAGTACCCATGAGCATTACTCGATACGGCACCGGCAGCACCGCCGCTGGCGGCCAGCCACGTCCCTTCGCGCGCGCCGTTGAAGCGGATGGCTGGCTGCACGTGTCCGGCCAGGTGCCGGCGGTGGATGGCGAGATCATCGTTGGCGGCATCGTCGAGCAGACCCACCAGACCATGAAGAACCTGATCGCGATTCTCGAAGAGGCCGGTTATGGCCTGGAGGATGTGGTGCGCGCTGGTGTATGGCTGGACGACCCGCGGGATTTCAGCAGTTTCAACAAGGTTTTCGGCGAGTATTTCAAACCGGAACACGCCCCGGCGCGGGCCTGTGTGCAGGCGAGCATGATGGTCGATTGCAAGGTCGAGATCGATTGCATCGCCTACAAGAAAAAGGCCTGACTTCCGCCGGCTCTTGTAGGCGCTGCCGAAGGCTGCGATCTTTTGGCAATTTTGGATGCACCACTAAGGCAAGATCAAAAGATCGCAGCCTGCGGCAGCTCCTACAGAGGAATTTTGAGTGAGTACTGACATGACCGAAGACACCATCAAACGCCGGGCCCGCGGTCTGGACCGGGCGTTCGATATCCTCGATTTCCTCAAGGAGATCGGCCAGCCGCTGCGTCCGAACGACATCGCCAACGGCATCGGCAGCCCGAAATCCACGGTCTACGAACTGGTGGCGTCGCTGCTGGAACGACGGATTCTGGAGCCGGTGGGCAAGGACGGTCACGTCTATCTCGGTCGCCAGTTGTACTTCCTCGGGCAGGCGCATCTGCGCCATTTCGACCTCAGTCGCGAGGCCGATCATGCCTTGCAGGAAATCGTCAGCCAGACCCGGGAAACCGCGCAGATGTGCCTGCTCAACGGGCGCAAATACACGGTGGCACTGATGAAGGAGGGCGAGCGGCATTTCCGTATTTCTTCCGACATCGGCGAAAACGCGCCGATCCCGTGGACTGCGTCCGGGCGCCTGCTGCTGGCGCATTTGAGCGATCAGCAGATCATCGACCTGATCGACGAAGACGACTACATCTTGCCCGACGGTGAACGCCTGCCGCTGGAACGCTTTCTGGCGGAGATCCGCCAGGCTGGCATCGACGGTTTCTTCTCGTTCGACAGCGTGGCCGACACCTTCACCCATTGCTTTGCCGCCCCGGTCAAAGACCCCAGCGGCATCGCCATCTGCACCCTGTGCATCGTCGCCCCACGGGCCGATGCAAAGAACAATTACGACGACTATCGCCGGGTGCTGATCGAGAGCGCCAACAGCCTCGCCCGGCGTATCAACGAATAACCGCGGTTGCCTGTGGCCGCGAATGAATGCGAGGAGTTTGACCATGACGACTGCCATCAATACCGCTGTGGAAAAGGGCGATGCCGCCATCGGCGCGCACCTTGTGCGTGACGTCAGCCTGCCGGCGCTGGTGCTGCACCGCGAGGCGCTGGAGCACAACATTCGCTGGATGCAGAAGTTCGTCAGCGACAGTGGCGCCGAGCTCGCGCCCCACGGCAAGACCAGCATGACTCCAGCCCTGTTCCAGCGTCAGCTCGATGCCGGGGCGTGGGGCATCACCCTCGCCAGCGCCACCCAGACTCGCGCCGCGTATGCCCACGGCGTGCGCCGGGTGCTGATGGCCAACCAACTGGTCGGCACGCCGAACATGGCGCTGATTGCCGATCTGCTGGCAGACCCGGATTTCGATTTCTACTGCATGGTTGATCACCCGGACAACGTCGCCGATCTCGGCGCCTACTTCGCCTCGCGCGGAGTCAAGTTGAACGTGATGATCGAGTACGGCGTTGTCGGCGGCCGCTGCGGTTGCCGCAGCGAGCAGGAAGTCATCGCGCTGGCCCAGGCGATCAATGCGCAACCAGCGCTGGCCCTGACCGGTATCGAAGGTTACGAAGGGGTGATCCACGGAGATCACGCGGTCAGCGGCATTCGTGAATTCGCCGCGTCGCTGGTGCGTCTGGCGGTGCAGTTGCAGGACAGCGGCGCGTTTGCCATCGCCAAACCGATCATCACCGCTTCGGGTTCGGCGTGGTACGACCTGATCGCTGAGTCGTTCGAAGCGCAGAACGCCGGTGGACGCTTCCTCAGCGTGCTGCGTCCAGGCAGTTATGTGGCGCATGACCATGGCATCTACAAGGAAGCGCAATGCTGCGTGCTGGATCGTCGCAGCGACCTGCATGAAGGCTTGCGTCCGGCGCTGGAAGTCTGGGCCCACGTGCAATCGCTGCCGGAGCCGGGTTTTGCGGTGATCGCCCTCGGCAAGCGCGACGTGGCGTTCGATGCCGGGCTCCCGGTGCCATTGCTGCGTTACAAGGCCGGTGTGTTGCCAGCGGTGGGTGACGATGTCGGCGCCTGCAAGGTGACGGCGGTGATGGACCAGCATGCGTTCATGAGCGTCGCGCCGGGGATTGAGTTGCGGCTGGGCGACATTATTTCCTTCGGCACCTCGCACCCGTGCCTGACGTTCGACAAGTGGCGGGTGGGGTTGCTGGTGGATGAGCAGTTGACGGTGGTCGAGAGCATGGAGACTTGTTTCTAAGGTTTGAGACCGAGTCGGGTCATTCGCGAGCAGGCTCACTCCTACAGGGGAACGCATTCCAATTGTAGGAGTGAGCCTGCTCGCGATGAGGGCCGCCCAAACACCGATGATCATCCAGAGACGCCACCCAATGACCAGCCTCAGCCCCCTGGGCCCGAATACCCCGCGCATCGCCCTGATCGGCGAGTGCATGATCGAACTCCAGCACCGCGCCGACGGCAGCCTGCAGCAAAGCTTCGGCGGCGATACCTTGAACACCGCGGTGTACCTGTCCCGCGCGCTCGGCGACAAAGCCCAGGTCGATTACGTCACCGCGCTCGGCGACGACAGCTTCAGCGACGCCATGTGCCAGAGCTGGGTCGACGAAGGCATTGGCCTGGACCTCGTGCAGCGTCTGCCCGGTCGCTTGCCGGGCCTGTACTGCATCCAGACCGACGCCAACGGTGAGCGGCGTTTCCTTTACTGGCGCAATGAAGCGGCGGTGCGCGATTGCTTCACCACCCCGGCCGCCGAGCCGATTCTGGCGGCGCTGGCGGACTACGACGTGTTGTATTTCAGTGGCATCACCCTCGCGGTGTTAGGTGCGAAGGGCCGCGAACGCCTGATCCAGACCCTGATCGAAGCCCGGCAGCGCGATGCACGGATCGTCTTCGACAACAACTATCGACCGCGTTTATGGGCGTCACAGGAAGAGGCGCGGGCGGCCTATCGCAGCGTGTTGCCGCATGTCGATCTGGCGTTGCTGACCGTGGATGACGAGCAGGCGCTGTTCCATTTTGCCGATTGCGACGCGGTGTTCGAGGCGTACGCGCAGATCGGCACACCGGAAGTGGTGCTCAAGCGTGGTGCCGAGGCCTGTCTGATTCGTTGTGATGGCGAGGCGTTCGACGTGCCGGCGCAGAAGGTCGACAAGGTCGTGGATACGACGGCGGCGGGGGACTCGTTCAGTGCGGCGTATCTGGCCAGGCGGTTGCTGGGGGGCAGTCCGGTCGAGGCGGCGCAGGCGGGGCATTGGCTGGCGAGTCGGGTCATCCAGGTCCCGGGAGCGTTGATTCCGAAAGAATGAGTGTTCTTGTGGCGAGGGAGCTTGCTCCCGCTCGACTGCGCAGCAGGCGCAAGCCTTATTGGGGCGGCTCCGCCACCCAGCGGGAGCAAGCTCCCTCGCCACAAACGCCCGAAAGCAAGGCCTTCAATCGCGGAAAAACACCTGCACCAGGTGATAGCCGAACTTGCTCTTGATCGGTCCATGCACCGTGCGCAGCGGCTTCTTGAAGATCACCGCATCAATCGCGCCAACCATCTGCCCCGGCCGTACTTCACCCAGATCACCGCCGCGTTTGCCGGACGGGCAGGTCGAGTATTTCTTCGCCAGCACATCGAACGCTTCGCCCTTGGCAATGCGTTGTTTGAGCTGTTCGGCCTCTTCGGCGGTTTTCACCAGAATGTGGCGGGCTTGGGCTTTCATCGTGCGATACCTGTAACGGGGTGACGGCAGGGCGCGGGATTATGCCTCAAGTGACGGCGTTTGGTTGATCATCTCGCGGATCTTGTTCGCCAGCACTTCAATCGAAAACGGCTTGGCTACCATGTCCATGCCATCCTCGAGAAAGCCCTGACGTTCGGCGGCTTTCTGCGCGTAACCGGTCATGAACAGCACTTTCAGCCCCGGCCGATGCTGGCGGGCGATTTCCGCCAATTGCCGGCCGTTCATCCCCGGCAGGCCGACGTCGGTCACCAGCAGATCCACACGCAGCGCCGATTCCAGCAGCGGCAGGGCGGCGCTGGCGTCGGCGGCTTCGTGGGCGAGGTAACCCAGTTCCTTGAGCAGGTCGAGGACCAGCATGCGCACCGCCGGATCATCTTCAACCACCACCACGGTTTCGCCACAGGTGGCGGTCGGCGCAGCACTGATCGCTTCCACCAGCGGACGTTCGGGTTCCAGCAGATTCAGGCGCGGCAGGTACAACCGCACGCAGGTGCCATGATCCGGCAGGCTGTCGAGGCTGACATGCCCGCCCGACTGCTGGGCGAAACCATAAATCATCGACAGCCCCAGCCCGGTGCCCTGGCCGATCGGTTTGGTGGTGAAGAACGGATCGAACGCCTTGGCCCGTACTGACGGGGTCATGCCGGTGCCGTTGTCGCTGACCGCCAGCATCAGGTAGTCGCCGGCCTTGACCGGTTCGAGGGTGGTGAGGTCATGGCCGTCGAGGTAGACGTTGGCGGTTTCGATCAGCAGCTCGCCGCCGTCGGGCATGGCGTCGCGGGCGTTGATCACCAGATTGAGCAGGGCGTTTTCCAGTTGGCTGACGTCGGTGCTGATCGGCCACACATCGTCGGCCAGGCGCAGGGTGAGGCCGATCGGGTCGCCCTTGGTACGGCGGATCAAATCTTCCAGCGAATGAATCAGTTCGTTGACGTTAAGGGTCTTGCGATCCAGCGACTGCCGGCGTGAGAACGCCAGCAGGCGATGGGTCAGCGCCGCCGCACGGTTGGCCGACGACACCGCCGCCTCGGTGAAACGCCCGATTTCATGGGCGCGGCCATCGGCAATGTAGCGTTGCATCAAGTCGAGGCTGCCGATGATTCCGGTGAGCATGTTGTTGAAGTCGTGGGCGATACCGCCGGTGAGCTGACCGACCGCTTCCATCTTCTGCGCATGGCGCAACGCATCTTCGGCGCGCTCGCGTTCGAACATCTCGTTCTGCAGGCGCTGATTGGCCTGGGCCAGTTGTTCGGTGCGGGCGCTGACCCGTTCTTCCAGGGTTTCATTGAGATTGCGCAACGCCTCTTCGGTCTTCTTCCGTTCGCTCTCGTCGATCACGAAAATGTAGAAACCATTGACCGCGCCATCGGCACCGTGGCGCGGCAGGTAATTCATCAGCGCGTGACGGCTGCTGCCGTCACGGTGCGGGGTGTACAGGCTGAACGAACAGGGCCGCCCGGCCAGCGCCTCGGCAATGTATGGTGCGCGCAGGAAGTAGGCTTCTTCGCCGATTACCTCGCGAATGGTGCGGCCATACAGTTCCTGCGGCGTCAGGCCGTACCAGTCCAGATACGCGGCGTTGTTCAGGCGGAAGCGCTCTTCGTGGTCGACATAACTGATGAGGATCGGCATCGCGTTGATGATCAGCTGCAATTCCGTCTGGCTCTGACGCAGCGCCTGCTCGGTGTGCTTGCGCTCGGTCAGGTCCAGCGCGGCGCCGAGGAAGCGCACCGGTCGCCCGTGGTGATCCTTGTAACAGCGGCCCCGGGCAAACACCCAGCGTAGTTCGCCGTCGGCTTTCAGCAAGCGATATTCCTCGGCGTACTCGGTGCCGTGGGTGATGCAATGTTTGATGCTGCGGGCGATCAGGGCACGGTCTTCGGGATGCACGCCTTGCAGGTAATCGCTGATCGGCAATTGGCTGGCCAGCGCCGGATCGATGCCGTGCAACTGGGCGAAATGCGCGTCGGCGATGAAGCGGTCTTCGCCGATGTCCCAGTCCCAGGTGCCGACCGCATCGGTGGCCGCCAGGGCCAGTTGCAGGCGTTCTTCGGTGTCGCGCTGCGCTTTAAGGCTTTCTTCGGAGCGGCGTTGCAGTTCGAGGGCGATGCGTCGGCGTTCGTTGGTTTCAATGGCGGTTACCAGAATCCCCGCCACTTGCGCGTTTTCATCGCGAATCGGGGAGTACGTCAGATCCAGCCAGAAGTCGGATTCTTTGCCCTCGCGTTGCAGGGTAAATCGCCGTTCGCTGTAGGTACGCACTTGGCCTTGTAGGACGGCTCGATAAATCGGGTCGGTAAAGTCCTCAAGTTCTGGCCATATAAGGTGCGCCGGCTGTCCGAAAGCGTGCGGATGCTTGCTGCCGGCGAGCATCGCAAAGCCATTGTTGTAGATCTGCGTGAGCTGCGGCCCCCACAACAGCAACATCGGCATCGGCGAGTGAATCACGATGTCCACCGCGGTGCGCAGGCTTTGCGGCCAGGTGCCGGCGGCGCCCAACGGAGTGCGGCTCCAGTCGGTACGGGCGATCAGCGCTTGCGCGTCATCGGGGGAGGGTGCTGCGTTCATCACATCTATCCTGAGCGTCGGTCAGTGCGTTGGCATCTACTATTCTTGCACTTGCGGTAGACGCTGTATGACCCGTTACGTCACGACACCGGGTCATTTCTGTTCATTGAATGCTTCGCGGGTGCTTTTTGCCATGGAAATCGATGCACTGTTGCTCCGCCTCTCGAGCCAGCACGGCTCTGACCTGTTCCTGTCCACCGGGGCGCCGCCCAGTGCGCGCATCGATGGCGTGCTGACGCCGTTCAGCGAGCGGCCGTTCAAGCCCGGTGAAGTCGAGGCCATCGCCAACTCCCTGATGGACGCCGAACAGCGGCGCGAGTTCGATCGGGATCTGGAAATGAACCTGGCGATTTCCCGCACCGGTGTCGGGCGTTTTCGCCTGAACATCTTCAAGCAGCGCAATGACGTGTCGATCGTGATCCGCAACGTCAAACTGGATATTCCGCGCTTCGAAGATCTGAAACTGCCGCCGATACTGCTGGAAACGGTGATGCTCAAACAAGGGCTGATTCTGTTCGTCGGTGCCACCGACTCCGGCAAGTCCACTTCGCTGGCGGCGTTGATCGATCACCGTAATCGCCACAGCAGCGGGCACATCATCACTATTGAAGACCCGGTGGAGTATATCCATCGACACCAGCGCTCGATCATCAATCAACGCGAAGTCGGTGTCGACACCCGCAGTTTCCATGCGGCGCTGAAAAACACCCTGCGCCAGGCCCCGGACGTGGTGCTGATCGGCGAAATCCGCGACCGCGAGACCATGGAGCACGCGCTGACGTTCGCCGATACCGGGCACCTGGTGCTGTCGACGTTGCATGCGCACAACGCCAATCAGGCGCTGGACCGTATCGTCAATCTGTTCCCCGAAGAGCGCCGCCCGCAGTTGTTGCATGCGCTGGGCAACAACCTCAAGGCGTTCGTCTCGCAACGGCTGGTGCGCACTTTGGACGGCCAGCGCCGGGCGGCGGTCGAAGTGATGCTCGGCACGCCGACCATCGCCGACCTGATTCGCCGCAACGAATTGGGCGAACTCAAGGGCATCATGGAAAAGTCTGGCGAGGTAGGGATGCAGACCTTCGACGCGGCGCTGTACGGGCTGGTGGTGGAGGGCGTGATCAGTGAAGACGAAGCGCTTAAACATGCGGATTCACAAAACAACCTGCGCCTGCGCCTGAAACTGCATGCCGAGGCAGGGCCGGCACCCGCGCCCACTGCATCAGGCGACTGGGGCCTGATGGATTAACACCCCACCCCTCACCCTGTGGGAGCGGGCTTGCTCGCGAAAGCGGTGTATCAGTCACATTGTTATCGACTGACACACCGCTTTCGCGAGCAAGCCCGCCCCCCAAGGGCATGGCGTGCTAATCCGACAGCTCCGGGCGATTGCGGAACTGCTCCAAGGCCTCGGGATTGGCCAGCGCATCGGTATTTTTCACCGGCTCGCCATGCACCACATTGCGCACCGCGAGTTCCACCACCTTGCCGCTGATGGTGCGCGGAATATCGGTCACCGCGACGATCTTCGCCGGCACATGGCGCGGTGTGGTATTGGCGCGGATCACCTGGCGGATCTGCTGTTGCAGGGCGTCATTCAGCGTCACGCCATCCTGCAGACGGACAAACAGCACTACGCGCACATCGTCCTGCCATTGCTGCCCGATTGCCACGCTGTCCAGCACCTGCGGGACTTTCTCGACCTGACGATAGATTTCCGCCGTGCCGATGCGCACGCCGCCGGGGTTGAGCACGGCGTCGGAGCGGCCGTGGATCAGCATCCCGCCGTGGGGCAATTGTTCGGCGTAGTCGCCCTGGGCCCAGACACCGGGGAACAGGCTGAAATAGGATTTGCGCAGCTTTTCGCCGTCCGGGTCGAGCCACAGGCCGACGGGCATGGCCGGGAAGTGCCGGGTGCAGACCAGTTCGCCTTTTACGCCGATTACTGCAACGCCGGCGTCGTTCCACACCTCAACCGCCATGCCCAGGCTCTTGCCCATGATTTCGCCCCGACGCACGGGCGACAGCGGGTTGCCATTGACGAAGCACGACACCACATCGGTGCCGCCGGACATCGACGCCAGGCATACATCGCGCTTGACGTCGCGGTAGACGAAGTCATAACTCTGCGGCGACAACGCGGAGCCGGTGCAGAGCAAGGTCTTCAGGCTACTCAGATCGTGGCTGTGCACGGGCTTCACGCCGCTGCTCTCAAGCGTCGCGAGAAACTTGGGGCTGGTGCCGAATACGCTGATGCGCTCGTCGTCGATCAGGTCCAGCAGTCGCTCATTCCCGGGGTAAAACGGCGAGCCGTCATACAGCACCACCGTGCTGCCGACCGCGAGGGCCGAGACCAGCCAGTTCCACATCATCCAGCCGCAGGTGGTGTAGTAGAACAACCGGTCACCGGGGCCGAGATCGACGTGCAGCCCATGCTCCTTGGCATGCTGCAGCAGCACGCCGCCGGTGCTGTGCACGATGCATTTCGGCACGCCGGTGGTGCCACTGGAATACAACACGTAGAGCGGGTGATTGAACGGCACCGAGACAAAACGCGGTTCGCCGCCGGGTTGGTAGAAATCGTCCCACAACGTCACGTTGGCGTGGCTGTGGTAATCCTCGGCACGGGCCTGCGCGCGGGCGTAGGGCACGATGACCAACTGCTGCAGCGACGGCAGTTGCGCGAGGATTTCGTTGACCTTGGTGGTCTGGTCGATGTCTTTGCCGGCGTAACGGTAGCCGGCGCAGGTGATCAACACCTTGGGTTCGATCTGGCCGAAACGGTCGATTACGCCGTGGGTGCCGAAGTCCGGCGACGAGCACGACCAGATCGCGCCGAGGCTGGTGGTCGCGAGCATCGCCACCAAGGTCTGCCAGGTGTTGGGCATACACGCGGCCACGCGGTCGCCGAGGCCGATTCCGCAGGCCATCAGGCTGGCCTGAAAACCGCCGACGTGTTCGGCCAGTTCGGCCCAGGTCAGTTGTTCGCGCTGGCCGTTTTCCGCCACGGCGATCACCGCGACTGCATCGTCGCGACGGCGCAGCAGGTGCTCGGCAAAATTCAGGGTCGCGCCGGGAAACCATTCGGCACTGGGCATCTGCGCGCCTTCACGCAGGACGGCGTCGGGCTGGGTGTGAAAGCGGATGTCGAAGCAATCGACGATCGCCTGCCAGAACGCCTCGCGCTGATCCACGCTCCAGCGGTGCAGGTCGGTGTAGCTGCTCAGCGCCAGGCCATGACGCTGATTGATGTCGCGGCGGAACTGATCCATGCGCGATTGGGCGATACGCTCGGCATCGGGTTGCCAGAGGAGGTCGGACATTGGTTTGCCTCTTGTTTTGTTGGTCAAGCACACAGGCCAGGGTGCAGCACTTACTTGTGTGGCGAGGGAGCTTGCTCCCGATCGGCTGCGCAGCAGTCGTAAATTGCCGGGGCGGCTTCGCCACCCAGCGGGAGCAAGCTCCCTCGCCACAGCGGTTTCGCGCCGTTTATTGCGCCAACCACCCCCCATCAATATTCCACGCCGCCCCGCGCACCTGACTCCCAGCCTCGCTGCACAGAAACAACACCAATTCCCCCAGATGCTGCGGCGTGACGAACTCCAGCGACGGCTGTTTCTCCGCCAGCAGATCATGCTGCGCCTGCTGCGGATCGACCCCTTTGGCCGCACGATCATCAATCTGCTTCTGCACCAGCGGCGTCAGCACCCAGCCCGGGCAGATCGCGTTGCAGGTGACGTTGCTGGTCGCCGTTTCCAGGCCGACCACTTTGGTCAAACCGATCACCCCGTGCTTGGCCGCGACATAGGCGGCTTTGCCGGTCGAGCCAACCTGACCGTGCACCGAGGCAATGTTGATGATTCGCCCCCAGCCTTTGGCGCGCATCCCCGGCAGGCTCAGGCGGGTGCTGTGGAACACCGACGACAGGTTGATCGCGATGATCGAGTCCCAGCGCTCCACCGGAAACTCCTCCACGGCCGCCACGTGCTGGATCCCGGCGTTGTTGACCAGAATGTCGACGCCGCCAAATTCGCGTTCGGCGTAAGCGATCATCTCGGCAATCTGCGCCGGATCGCTGACATCCGCCGGGTGGTGACCGACCTTGCCGCCGAACTGGCCGACTTCGGCGATCACGCTCGACGCATCGCCAAAACCGTTGAGAATCAGGTTGGCGCCGGCCTTGGCCAGGCTCAGGGCGATGCCCAGACCGATGCCGCTGGTGGAACCGGTAACCAATGCGGTCTTGCCGGAAAGAGTCGTCATGAATACCTCACACAATGCCAGTGGCGTAGAAAGTGCCGATCACTACGAAGACCGCCAGGGTCTTGATCAGCGTAATACAGAAAATGTCTTTATAGGCTTCGCGGTGGGTCAGGCCGGTGACCGCGAGCAGTGTGATCACCGCGCCGTTGTGCGGCAGGGTGTCCATGCCGCCGCTGGCCATCGCGGCCACGCGGTGCAGCACTTCCAGCGGAATGTTCGCCGCGTGCGCCGCCGCGATGAATTGCTCGGACATCGCCGCCAGCGCGATGCTCATGCCGCCCGATGCCGAACCGGTGATACCCGCCAGCAGGGTCACGGTGATCGCTTCGTTGACCAGCGGATTGGGGATTTGCTTGAGCCAGTCGGCCAGTACCAGAAAGCCCGGCAACGAGGCGATCACCGCGCCGAAACCGTACTCCGACGCGGTGTTCATCGCCGCCAGCAGTGCACCGCTGACCGCACTTTTGCTGCCTTCGGCGAGTTTGCTGCGGATTGCTTTGAAGCCGAACACCAGCACCATCAGGATGCCGATCAGCAATGCCGCCTGCACCGCCCAGATCGCCGTGAGCTTGGCGATTTCCGTTGTCACCGGCGTGGCCATCCCCGGCAACGCCAGGCTGTGGGTCTTGCCGTACCACTGCGGAATCCACTGGGTGAACAGCAGGTTCATGATGCCCACCGCCAGCAGCGGCGACAGGGCGAGCCATGGATTCGGCAGTTGCAGATCTTCGGCGGTTTCCGGCTCGTTACGCAGTTCGGTGCCATAACCTTCACCCGCGCGCTGGGCCTTGTTGCGCTGGCGCTGGAGGAACAGCATGCCGGCGCAGAACACGAAGATCGTGCCGATCAGCCCCAGCCACGGCGCGGCCCACGCGGTGGTGTTGAAGAACGTGCTGGGGATGATGTTCTGGATTTGCGGCGTGCCGGGCAGGGCGTCCATGGTGAATGAAAATGCGCCAAGGGCGATGGTCGCCGGGATCAGGCGCTTGGGAATGTTGCTTTGGCGGAACATTTCGGCGGCAAACGGATACACCGCAAACACCACCACGAACAACGACACGCCGCCGTAGGTGAGCAGGGCACAGACCAGCACGATCACCAGCATCGCCTGACGGGTGCCGAGCAAGCGAATCGCTGCAGCCACGATCGAACGGGAGAACCCCGACAATTCGATCAACTTGCCGAACACCGCACCGAGCAGGAACACCGGAAAATACAGTTTGATGAAACCGACCATTTTCTCCATGAACACCCCGGTGAAGGCAGGGGCGACGGCGGACGGATCGGTGAGCAGGACAGCGCCGAGGGCGGCGATCGGGGCGAAGAGAATGACGCTATAGCCACGGTAGGCGGCGAGCATCAGCAGCGCGAGGGCTGCCAAGGCAATGATCACACTCATGGTGTGTCTCCAGGGATTGTTATTTTTGTGGGTGAAGCGGGTGCAGTAGAGGTGTTAGCGAGATCTGTGCCAGATACTCAAATCATTGAAATGTAAGGGTTTTATAGGTTTCAGCGTGTTGAGAATTGAAGGGATGTCTCTTTTTGGAGATTTTTTGTTGAGAGGGCTGACGCCTTCGCGAGCAAGCTCGCTCCCACATTTGGAACGCGTATCCCCTGTGGGAGCGGGCTTGCTCGCGAAGCTCTGGCTGTTGTCTTTTTTTGGAGACTTAAGTCTCTTTATTGAGACTCGGCAATACCCAGGGCCAGCATCTTCTTGTACAACGTCGACCGCCCCAACCCCAGCCGAGCCGCCGCCTCCGGCACCTTGCCCGCACATTGCGCGAGGGCGGACTGGATCAACTGCCGGTCAAACCGCTGCCGCGCCTCGGCGAAAGTCTCTTCCGCCAACGGTTCCAGCGTTGGCAGCGACGAGCGCTCAACCGGGGTAAAGGTGCCGATGGCCGCGCGAATATCCTCCTCGGTAAGAGTCAGGTCATCACTGAGAAGCGCCGCGCGCTCCAGCACGTTACGCAGTTCACGGATGTTCCCCGGCCAGGCGTGTTGTCCGAGCAGTTCCAACGCCGCGCGACTCAGCTCATGCTGGCTGCGCAGCTCTTCAAGGATCGCCTCGCTGAGTGCCGGCAGATCGTCGAGGCGTTCGCGCAGTGGCGGGACCTGGATCGGCAGCACGTTGAGGCGGTAATACAGATCGGCGCGGAACTCACCGCGCTTGATCGCGGCTTGCAGATCGGTCGAAGTCGCCGCGATCACCCGTACATCGCTCTGGATCACCTCGTTGGAGCCAACCGGTTCGAACTCCTTTTCCTGCAGCACCCGCAGCAGTTTGCTTTGCAGCGGCAATGGCATATCGCCGATTTCATCGAGAAACAGCGTGCCGCCCTGCGCGATTTGCAACTTGCCGGTGCGCCCCTTGCGATCCGCGCCAGTAAACGCGCCGGGCGCGGTGCCGAAAAATTCTGCCTCAAGCAACGCCTCGGGGATCGCCGCGCTGTTGATGCTGACGAAGGCCTTGTGCGCCCGGGGCGAAGCGCTGTGAATCGCCTGTGCCAGCAACTCCTTGCCGGTACCGGTTTCACCGAGCAGCAACACCGGTGATTCGGCGCTGGCACTGCGCCGGGCGCGGCGTTTGACTTCGAGGCTGGTGCTGCTGGTGCCGATGAAATGGGCGAAGTTGTATTTGGTCTGCCGCGCCCGCAGCAGCGAGCGGGTCGAGGCCAGTTCTTCCTGCATGCTCAGGTAGCGCTTGAGCATCGGCGACAGGCTGCGCAATTCGTCGAACAAGGCAAAACCGATGGCGCCGATCACTGCGCCGGCATCGTCGTGAATCGGCAGACGCATCACCACCAGCGGCTCTTTCGGCGTGTCCTGCATGTCCAGCAGAATGGGGCGGCCGGTGCGCACCACTTCGCGCAGCAGGCTGCCGGGGATCACGCTTTCGCAGGGTTTGCCGATGGCTTTTTTTGCCGACTCCAGCCCAAAACGCCGGGCATAGCGCTCGTTCATCCAGACGATGTTGGCATCACGATCGACAATCACCGTGCCTTCGCTGGACTGCTCGATGATCTCGAACAACGAACGGATCGCCAGCGTGCGCACGCGTTGGTAGTCCTTGAGGCTTTCGGTGGTGTTCATGGGTTGGCGGATCCGGAATTTGGGTTGTCTGTTCGGGCCTCTTCGCTGGCAAGCCAGCTCCCACAGGTTTCTCTGGGGTACCCAATATTTGAGTACAACCCAATCCCTGTGGGAGCTGGCTTGCCAGCGAAGGGTCGCGACTCGGTATCAAGGCATGCGCCAGATTATGCCTACCCCGGATGCGCCGCCGCCAACAGCTCCCTGGTGTAGGGATGCTGTGGCGAATCGAACACCTCATGGCTGGCACCGCGCTCAACCACTTTGCCGTCCTTGATCACGATCATGTCATGGGCTAGCGCCCGCACCACCGCCAGGTCGTGACTGATGAACAGGTAGGTCAGGCCGTGTTTTTCCTGAAGGTCGCGGAGCAGGGCGACCACTTGTTTCTGCACGGTGCGGTCGAGGGCTGAGGTCGGCTCGTCGAGCAGGATCAATGCCGGTTTCAGCACCAGCGCCCGGGCGATGGCGATGCGCTGGCGCTGACCTCCGGAAAATTCGTGCGGGTAGCGATGACGACTCTCCGGGTCCAGGCCAACCTCCTTGAGCACGCGGATCACCTGTGCATCGCACTCTTCGGCGCTGGATTGGCAATGCACCTCCAGCCCTTCACTGATGATTTGCGCCACGGACATCCGTGGACTGAGGCTGCCGAACGGGTCCTGAAACACCACCTGCATCTGCCGGCGCCACGGCCGCAACTGCTTCTGATCGAGACCGTCGAGGGCGGTGCCCTGAAAACGGATGCTGCCCTCGGAGTCGAGCAGCCGCAGAATCGCCTGGCCCAGGGTCGATTTACCCGAACCGGACTCGCCGACGATGCCCAGGGTTTTGCCGCGCTGGATATTCAGGCTGATGCCGTCCACCGCGCGCAAATATTGTTTGCGTTGGAACAGGCCGCCACCGACGACAAACTTGACGCGCAGATCATCCACCTCCAGCACGTTCTCGCGCTCGTCCCGGGGCAGGGCTTCGCCCTCCGGTTCGGCATTCAGCAGCACGCAGCTGTAAGGGTGCTTGGGTTCGGTAAACAGAGTTTCGCACGGCGCCTGCTCGACGATTTCGCCAGCCTTCATCACGCACACCCGTTGCGCAATGCTGCGCACCAGATTGAGGTCGTGACTGATCAGCAGCAGCGACATGCCCAGGCGTTGTTGCAAGGATTTGAGCAGCAGCAGGATCTTGCGCTGCACCGTCACATCCAGCGCCGTGGTCGGCTCATCGGCGATCAGCAGTTCCGGCTCGCAAGCCAGGGCCATGGCGATCATCACCCGTTGCCGCTGGCCGCCGGACAGTTGATGCGGATAGGCCTTGAGGCGCTCTTTGGGTTTCTGAATGCCCACCAGTTCCAGCAGTTCAAGGATGCGCTGTTGCGCCGCTTTACCACCCAGTCCTCGATGCACCAGCAGGGTTTCGCCAATCTGCTTTTCGATGGTGTGCAGCGGATTGAGCGAGGTCATCGGTTCCTGGAAGATCATCGCGATGCGGTTGCCGCGTAGTTCACGCAGCACCTTCGGATCGGCGCCGAGCAGTTCCTGACCGCGATAGCGAATACTGCCGCTGGTTTGCGCGTCGCCTTCGGGTAGCAACTGCAGGATCGAATGCGCGGTCACCGATTTGCCCGAACCCGACTCGCCGACCAGCGCCAGACACTCGCCGGGGCGGATGTCCAGGCACAGGTTGCGCACCGCCGGCTGGCCATGGAAGGCGACGTTCAGGTCACGGATTTCGATCAGGTTATCAGTCATGGTCACACTTCAGGATCGTGGGTCGAACGCGTCACGTAACGCTTCGCCGATGAACACCAGTAAAGAAAGAATCAGCGCCAGAGTGAAAAACGCCGTCAGCCCGAGCCACGGCGCTTGCAGGTTCTGCTTACCTTGGCCGATCAGTTCGCCCAGCGAAGCGCTGCCGGCGGGCATGCCGAAACCGAGGAAATCCAGAGCGGTGAGGGTGGAAATCGCCCCGGTCAGAATGAATGGCAGGTAACTCAGTGTCGCGTTCATCGCATTCGGCAGGATGTGCCGGAAAATCACTTTGCGGTCACTCAGGCCCAATGCGCGAGCCGCTTTGACGTATTCCAGATTACGTCCGCGCAGGAACTCGGCGCGCACCACATCCACCAGCGCCAGCCATGAAAACAGCGCCATGATCCCCAGCAGCCACCAGAAATTCGGCTCGACGAAACCGGACAGGATGATCAGCAGGTACAGCACCGGCAATCCGCTCCAGACTTCCAGCAAACGCTGCCCGAGCAGATCGACCCAGCCGCCGTAATAGCCTTGCAGGGCGCCGGCGGCAATGCCGATCAGCGCGCTGACGGCGGTCAGCATCAGGGCAAACAGGATCGACACCCGGGCGCCGAAAATCACCCGCGCCAACACATCACGCGCCTGATCGTCGGTGCCCAGCCAGTTGACCTGGGAGGGCGGGCTCGGCGCCGGTTGGTTGAGGTCGTAGTTGGGCGTGTCATCGCTGAACGGGATCGGCGGGAACAGCAGCCAGCCACCGTCCTTGCGGATCAGGTTCTGCACATAGTCGCTGCGGTAATCGGCCTGGAACGGCAGTTGCCCGCCAAACTCCTGTTCGGTGTAGCGCTTGAAGACCGGGAAGTAGAGCTGGTTCTGATAACTGACCACCAATGGTTTGTCGTTGGCGATCAGTTCACCGCCCAGAGTCACGATGAACAGACCGATGAACAGCCACAACGACCACCAGCCACGGCGGTTTTTCTTGAATCGCGCAAAACGGCGACGGCCCAGAGGCGAGAGCTTGAACATCAGGCGTTCCTCGCGGCGAAGTCGATACGTGGGTCGACCAGGGTGTAGCACAAGTCGCCGATCAGTTTTATCAGCAGGCCGAACAGGGTAAAGATGAACAGCGAGCCGAACACCACCGGATAGTCCCGGGACACCGCCGCTTCGTAGCTCATGCGGCCGAGACCGTCGAGGGAAAAGATCACTTCGATCAGCAGCGAACCGGCAAAGAACACACTGATGAACGCCTGCGGAATCCCCGAAACCACCAGCAGCATCGCGTTGCGGAATACGTGGCCGTACAGCACGCGCCGTTCGCTCAAGCCTTTGGCGCGTGCGGTGACCACATATTGTCGGGTGATTTCATTGAGGAACGAGTTCTTGGTAAGGATCGTCAACGTGGCGAAGCCGCCGATCACCAGTGCCGTCACCGGCAACACCAAGTGCCAGAAGTAATCGGCGATCTTGCCCAGGGTCGACAGCGATTCGAAGTTGTCGGAGACCAGCCCGCGCACCGGAAACCAGTTCAAAGATGTGCCACCGGCAAACACCACGATCAGAAACATCGCGAACAGAAACGCCGGCATCGCATAGCCGATGATGATTGCGGTGCTGCTCCAGATATCGAAGTGGCTGCCGTGATGCACGGCCTTGCGGATACCCAGCGGGATCGACACCAGATAGGTGATCAGCGTCGCCCACAGGCCGAGGGAAATGGTCACCGGCATTTTTTCCAGAATCAGGTCGGTGACCGTCGCGCCGCGGAAAAAGCTTTTGCCGAAATCCAGTTGCGCGTAGTTCTTGAGCATCAGCCACAGGCGTTCATGTGCCGGTTTGTCGAAACCGTACTGTTTTTCGATGTCCTTGATCAGTTGCGGATCGAGGCCACGGCTGGCGCGCGAAGTGTTGCTCATGGTCTCGCTGGAACTGCCGCCGACACTCGCACCGCCGATCCCTTGCAGATGGGCGATGGCCTGTTCGACCGGGCCGCCGGGTGCCGCCTGAATGATCACGAAATTGACCAGCAGAATGATCACCAGCGTCGGAATGATCAGCAGCAGGCGCCGCAGAATGTATGCCCACATCAGTGCGGTCCTCCGGGTCTGCCACGGCCGATTTTTTCCGCGGTCATCTGCTGATTGGTCAGCGGCGTGCTGCTGATCTCCCACCAGCTCTCGATGGCTTCGTCATTGCTCGCCTGGATCGCCGGCATGCCGAAGCGGTTCCACCAGACGGTGGAGGTGCCCGGCGGGTAATAGTTGGGAATCCAGTAGTAATTCCATTGCAACACCCGGTCCAGAGCGTGGGCGTAGTGCAGCATGTCGCTTTGGGTCGAGGCGCGGATCAGGCCGTTGATCAAGCTGTCGACCGCCGGATTCTTCAGCACCATGTAGTTGTTGGCACCGGGGTCGTTGGCCGAAATCGAACCGAAGTAGTTGAGCAATTCGCCCCCCGGCGACGTGGTGACCGGGTAGCCGGTGACGATCATGTCGTAGTCGCGGCTCATCAGGCGATTGACGTATTGCGAGGAGTCGATGCGGCGGATATTCAGCTCGATGCCGATCTGTTTCAGCGTGCGCTTGTAAGGCAGGAGCAGGCGATCCATGCCGTTCTGGCTGACCAGGAAGGTGAAACTTAACGGCTCGCCCTCGGCGTTGACCAATTGGTCGCCATCAGGTTTCCAGCCGGCTTGTTCCAGCAATTGCAGGGCTTGCAGTTGCTTGTCGCGGATCAGGCCGCTGCCATCGGTTTTCGGCGCTTCGAAGACCTGGGTGAACACCTCATCGGGAATTTGCCCGCGCAACGGTTCGAGGATTTTCAGCTCGGCGGCATCCGGCAACTCGCGGGCTGCCAGTGCCGAGTTGGAGAAGTAGCTCTGCTGGCGGATGTACATGTTGCGCATCATCTGCCGGTTGCTCCACTCGAAATCCCAGAGCATCGCCAGCGCCTGGCGTACCCGACGATCCTGAAACATCGGTTTCTGCAGGTTGAATACAAAGCCCTGGGCCGATTGCGGGGCTTCGGTGGCGAGGTGGGCTTTCTGCAAGCGGCCGTCACTCAGCGCGGGGCTGTCGTAGCCGATCGAATAGCCGGTGGCGGAAAACTCGCGGTTGTAGTCATAGGCGCCACCGCGCAATACCTGGCGGGCGACATCGGTGTCGCCGAAATACTCGATGCTGAAGTGATCGAAGTTATACAGGCCGCGACTGACCGGTAGATCCTTGCCCCACCAGTCAGGGTTGCGCTCGAAGGTGATGCTGCGCCCGGAGTCGACCTTGCCGACCCGATACGGGCCGCTGCCCAGTGGCGGTTCATAACCACCACCGCCGGCGAAGTCGCGGGTTTTCCACCAGTGCTCGGGGAATACCGGCAGGGTGGCGATGTCCAGCGGCAAGGTGCGGTTTTCATTGCTCTTGAAATCGAAACGCACGGTCAGCGGCGCTTCCACTTCCACGCCTTTGACGTCGGCGAACTGCGTGCGATAACGCAGGCTGCCCTGGGTCATCAACAAGTCATAGGTGTAGCGCACGTCTTCGGCAGTGATCGGTTTGCCGTCAGCGAAGCGTGCCTTGGGATTGATGAAGAAGCGCAGCGACAGACCATCCTCCGAGCGCTCCATCTTTTGCGCCACCAGGCCGTAGACGGTGTAAGGCTCGTCCATCGAACGCTGGGCCAGCGGCGAATAGAGCATGCCGTCGATCTGGGTGACGCCGATGCCTTTGTCTATATAAGGCAGGATGTGATCGAAATGGCCGATTTCGATCGCCGAACGGCGCATGGTGCCGCCCTTGGGCGCCTGCGGATTGGTGTAGTCGAAGTGGCTGAAACCGGCCGGGTATTTGGCGGGTTCGCCATAGACGGTCAACGCGTGTTGCGGGGTGGCGTCCACACCAGCGGCGCCCAACAGCAGGGCCACGGCAGTGAACAGCAAAGTCGGGAAAGCCAGTCGCATTGTCAGCCTTAAAGCCGGGTGATCGATAAGCGCAATTTGTACGCGAGCAGCGCGTCAGTCGCCAGCCGTATCCTGTAACCAAAACACAACGGCCCACCAGAAGGCGGGCCGTTGCACAGCAAACCGGACGCGGGATCAGTCCTGGCGGCTGGTGACTTCGAGCAGGTGATAACCGAACTGGGTCTTCACCGGGCCTTGCACGACGTTGATCGGGGCGCTGAAAACCACGGTGTCGAATTCCTTGACCATCTGGCCAGGACCGAACGAACCCAGGTCGCCGCCCTGACGGCTGGAAGGGCAGGTGGAGTTGGCCTTGGCGACTTCGGCGAAATCAGCACCGCCTTCGATCTGGGCCTTGAGTTCGTTGCACTTGTCTTCGCTGGAAACCAGGATGTGGCGGGCAGTGGCTTTAGCCATGGGGAAATTCTCCAATCTATTTCAGTAAAGTGTGGAGCCTACCGGATTCAGTAAGCGATTTCTCGGCAAAGTTCCACTCGGGTTACCGGCGTATGTCTACAGTTGTGCGGCTCTCAGGCGCAGGGCGTGCTCGACATAGAGTTCGACGGGATCAGGGCCGGGTTTCAGCAAGTCGTCTGGCCGCCGCAGGGTGGCGAGGTGGTTGAAGGGGTAGTCGGAACGGATGACCGTGCCCAGATGTGAGCTGTAGCGACCGACGAAGCCATCGTTCTGCCCGGCATCGACGACAAAGTGTCCCGATAATTCCCGGCACACGGCATGCACCGGATCCAGCGGCGGCAGCCATTCTTCTGGCAGCGTGCCGCTCCAGGAATAGTAGTGAACATTATTGACCCGTTCCGCGCCTTGGCCGCCCCAGGTAGCGGGCAGGCCTTGAGGGTACTTCCTGTTGAATCGGCTGACGGTCTGGGTCGTCAAGGCGTTCAGCGCCGCCACGGCATTCTGCGGCAGGGTCGGTTGACCACTCAGGAGTGAGAGAAAGTCAGCGAACCGGGTCGCCACTTGCTCTGCCACCTGCTCCGGCAGGCTCCCCGGAATCAGTGCCTTGCGCAAGGCGTCGGCGAGTTCCGAGCCGTGGTTGGGGCCGCTGACCGATGTCACCGAAGCGATCTTGTGTGGTGCCGTCGCTGCGGCGTAACGACTGGCCAGCGCACCCTGGCTATGGCCGATCAGATTCACTCTGGCGGCCCCGGTGCCATGCAGGACACGCTCGATCTGCAGCAGCAATTGCTGGCCGCGAAGTTCATTGTCATGGGCCGCGGAGAGCTGCGGTACAAAGACTTGGGCGCCAGCCTCTCGCAGCGCTTGCTTGACATCATCAAACAGCTCGAAACGGCCAATACGTTCGAAGCCGAACAGGCCATGGACTAAAAGGATAGGGTAGCGGGTGGTCGCATTCCGTTGCATGTTCCTGCCTCTTTTGCAGATGCTTGTCAGTGGTTGAGGCGTGTCACTGTAAAGCAGGCCAGCAGGTCGGCGATGTCTGAAAAATCCTCGGAGTCGAGAGGAATCCGGATAAAAAGCGGTGCGAAGTTTCGGTTCTGGTTGAGAGGGTAGTCGGAACATTTGGCAATCTTTTGCCCTGTATCCGTAGATTCCTTGCCGTATGCCTACGTCATGCGGTGTGTTTACCCCGGGGGCGCAGGGCTTTGGGCTGACTTCGGCCATTCGATTGATAGTGTTCAATGGCGTTCGTTCGACGCTGCCTTCTCGGCGGCGTTCTATCCAAGGAATGGAGCCACGAATGTCCAAGTACCAAGTCACTACCGACGCTTCTCTAGTGCCGGCGACAAATACTTCCACCTTGTCGGTTGATTCCGATGGGAGAACCCACCTGAGTTTGAAAGTGGACGGTGACAACCTCCAGTTGAGCTATCGACCGGCGTCTGCACCGACGCCATCGTCAGCCTTGCGCCTGCCTGCTCCGATGCTTGAGGTACTGGAACAGGGGATGCTCGATCCCTCGCTGAGCAATGCGTTCGTCAGGGTGGCGCCATACCCGAATATGCTGTGCGGCGACAAACTGCTGCTGAGCTGGCACGGGCTCGATGCCGACGGGGTGGCCTATACCCATGAAGTTACACGCACTGTCAGTCAAGGCCAGTTGGGTCAGGAGATCGTCTTCGTGATCAAAGGCGTCCACATCGCCGCACTGGAGCGCGGTTCTCTGGAGGTCTACTGGACGCTGCACAGCGTTGCGCTGCCCGAACCGGTTGCATCGTCACGCCTGCAACTGGATGTGGGTGACCCGGAGCCAGAGCTGCTTGCACCGATCATTGAAGAAACCGTGGGCGGGACGCTTGATCCGGCGCGCGTTCCGCAGGGTACAAGCGTTGCCGTGCGTCCCTATGCCCGGATGGCCGCAGGTGACCGGGTTTTCCTGTCCTGGCAGGGTGCTTCCGGGACACCTGTCTTCAATGATGTGTTGCGTGTGGAGCACTTTGCCGTTGGTGAAGGGTTGTCGTTCTGGATAACGGCGGAATACATCGCCCCCCATTCGGCGCAAGAAGTCAGCGTCAGTTACCGGGTCGAGTCAAGCGAGGGGTGGGTGAGGAAATCGGCGATCTCGCAAATTCTGATTGCACCGTTGATTCGCGGCGATCTCGAGGCACCGCAAGTGCTGGAAGCGCAAGACGGTGAACTGGAGGTGGCCGACGCCGAGGATGGCGTGACCGTGGTAATCGGCAATGCCCAGGCCGAGGAGGGCGAACTGGTATACCTGAAATGCGATGGGGAGTATTTCAGTCATCGCGATGATCGCGACATCACTCGGGAGACCGCCGGTCAGCCGCTGGTATTCATCGTGCCTTACCGTTTCTGGCGAGAGCATCGGGAAACCGTGGTGCAGGTGTCGTACCTGGTAGAGCGGCTGGATGATGTCAGTCAGGCTTCCAGTATCGCCCGCATCCGGGTGCGGGCGTAATTCTGGATTGAGCGTTGGTTCGACCTTTGCGGGTTTCTGCTACCACCCGCAAAGATTGTTCTGCGCGTCAGGCCTTCAGCCGTTTGGCTGCGTTCGACAACAATTGCTCCGTCGCGATGAACCCCAGGCAACCATCGGTGACCGACACGCCATAACGCAGGGCGGGGCTCAAAGGCTGGCAGCCCTCGAACAGGTGGGACTCGATCATCATGCCGATCAAGGAGCGATCACCTTGCAGGCGTTGCTCGAGTACTTCGTTGAACACGTCGGGCTGGCGCAGTGGATCCTTGCCGCTGTTGGCGTGGCTGCAATCGACCATGATTCGGCTCGGAATCTTCAAGCGATTCAGGTCGGCATGTACCCGGGCGACGCTTTCGCGATCGTAGTTCGGGCCTTGATGACCACCGCGCAGAACCAGGTGGGTATCGGGGTTGCCCGGGGTCTGAATGATCGCCGGGTGCCCTTGGCTGTCGACGCCGAAGTGCCGATGCGGATGGGCTGCCGAACGCATGGCATCGACGGCAACGGTTACGCCACCGTCGGTGCCGTTCTTGAAACCAACGGGCATGCTCAGGCCGCTGGCCATTTCCCGGTGGATCTGCGACTCGGTGGTGCGTGCGCCGACGGCAACCCAACTGAGCAGGTCGTCGAAGTAGCCGGCGGCCATTGGCTGCAGCAGTTCGGTGGCGATGGGCAAGCCGAGGCGGATCATCTCAAGCATCAACTCGCGGGACAGGGTCAGGCCGGCGGCCATGTCATCGCTGCCATCGAGGTGCGGATCGTAGGCCAGGCCTTTCCAGCCGACGGTGGTGCGTGGTTTTTCGACGTAGGCGCGCATCACCAGCAGCATCTCGTCGCTGACTTCATGGGCCAGGCGGGAAAGTTTTTCGGCGTATTCGAGTGCGGAGCGCGGATCGTGAATCGAGCAGGGGCCGACGACAACCAGCAGGCGATGGTCTTCACCATTGAGAATCGCGCGGACCGCCTGGCGGTGGGCTGCGACCTGCTGGGCGAGGGCAGTGCTCAGGGGCAATTGCTGTTTGAGCTGCAACGAGCTGGGCAGACGCAGGGTCAGTGCTTCGTTGGCAGAGTTCAGGGTGGTCAGTGGCAGAGCAGAAACAGAAGAGTTCATATTCGGGATTCCTGGGCTGGTGGCGGGTGCTTCCCGCTCACTCGGCCCTACTGGGGTGTTCGACAATTGGCCGTATTGGCTGCGTGTGTGTGCTTGCCACCTGTGGGTGACCGATCGGAGGCGGCAGGCTGTCCCGAGCGGAGGCTGCTAAATCGCCAGGCGGTAAAACTGTCGTAACGGTAATAAGTGGCGTAGTTCATGTCGTAATTCCTCAAAGTGTCTGGTGTGTTGCTAAAAAGTGATGGGCCTGAAAAAACAAAACCCCCGGTCGGGAGGCCGACCGGGGGTTGAGAATTCTCTGGTAGGCGACCCGTTTTTATGGGCGCCGTGTGGGTATCAGGCGCGCCAGTGGCTAAACCAATACCCAAAATAAAAGCTCGCTGGAGCGCAAACGTCATTCGCCCGGGCAGCCGCAACCGAGCGCAGGGCGCTGGCGGAACGAAGCTGTGAGAGGGCGTTGAACATGGTCTGTCTCCGATGAATGCGCCGAGCTTACTAGAGGCCCATGCGCCTGAGCAATCAGAAATTGCTATCGCTCATTCAAGACGTTACCTATCGCTTGAGTGCCACGGGCGTTGTGACACACTGCGTGTTTTGCATAACCCCAAGGATGAATAATGTCGGCGTTCACCATTGCAGCAGCTCAAGCGTTTTCCGTTGCCGGTGATTTGACGGCGAACATTGCCCGTCATTTGCGTTTCATGGCCGTGGCGGCGGAGCAGGGTGTTGAGCTGCTGGTGTTCCCGGAACTGTCGCTCACAGGTTACGAAGGGCAGATGGCTGCGGACCAGGCAATTGATCCTGAGGACGCGGTATTGCAACCCTTGCGCGATTGCGCTCGCGCACTGGGCATCACCGTTGTCGTAGGTATGCCGATTCGCCTGAAGGACAGTTCGAAGGTATTGATCGGCGCTCTGACGTTAGGCCGCGACGGTTCTCTTGAGGTGTACAGCAAACAACATTTGCACAGCGGCGAAGCGTTTATTTACGCCCCAGGTGCCGGTGGTTCGACCTTGCGCATAGGCGGCAATACCGTCGCGCTGGCGGTCTGCGCTGATTTTTCCCATGCCAGCCACGCGGCAGCGGCCGCCGTTGCTGGCGCCGACCTTTACGCAGCAGGCGTGCTGATTGGCGAAAAAGGCTATGGCGTGGATAGCGCGATACTGCAGGGCTATGCCCAAAAACACTCAATGGCGGTGTTGATGGCCAATCACGCCGGGCTCACGGGTGGATGGCAGTCCGCGGGGCGCAGCGCAGTCTGGTCTGAAAGCGGATCGCTGGTGATTGCGGCGCCAGGGCCGGGTGAACTGTTGGTCATCGCGCGACGTGAAGGCGGCGAATGGCAGGGGCGGGTGGTGCCCGTGGCGGTGGAGCAATGACATGGCAGTTGCGTCGTGCCGAACCGGCTGATCGGGGATTCGCCCGAGAGCTGACGTGCCGGAACATGCTGCGCTATTACATTGACCACGATCTGCTGTGGCAGGACGAAGCGTTCGACGTTGCCTGGGATGGACGCGACAATTGGTTGATCATTCTTGGCAAAGTCCCCGTGGGATTTTTCAGTCTCAGTCGGGATCGCCGGGCGTTGTATATCCGCGAGCTACAAATAGCCGAGGCATTTCGCAGGCAGGGTGCTGGATCCTGGGCGATTGATCAGGTTATCGCCATGGCCCGTGCCGAGAGAGTGCCGGCGCTGCGTCTGACCGTATTCAAGAATAATCCGGCACAAAGTCTGTATAAGAGAAAAGGTCTGAATGGGTGCGGCGAGGACGAGTGTTTCCTGAGGATGCAGCTCGATTTCGGTACACCTGTGCTCTGAAACCCACGGCCGGCAAGCCCTCGATGATGAATTGAAACTTTTTAAATGATGCTTGCCGCTAGGTCTGTCTGGCACTTTTTGCTAAGGTGTCCGGCATCCCAATAAGACCATATCGCGAGGTGTCTGCTTGATTAGGGTGCTAGTGGTCGATGACCATGATCTCGTTCGTACAGGCATTACACGAATGCTGGCCGATATCGATGGCTTGCAGGTAGTGGGACAGGCCGAGTCCGGGGAAGAATCCCTGATCAAGGCCCGTGAGTTGAAACCCGATGTGGTCCTGATGGACGTCAAGATGCCCGGTATCGGTGGTCTCGAGGCTACGCGCAAGCTGTTGCGCAGTCATCCGGACATCAAGGTTGTCGCGGTCACGGTGTGCGAGGAAGATCCGTTTCCGACGCGTCTGCTGCAGGCCGGCGCCGCCGGTTACCTGACCAAGGGCGCTGGATTGCCGGAAATGGTCCAGGCGATTCGCCTGGTATTTGCCGGGCAGCGTTACATCAGCCCGCAGATTGCCCAGCAACTGGCGATCAAATCGTTCCAGCCCACCAACGATTCACCTTTCGATGCCTTGTCCGAACGGGAAATCCAGATCGCCTTGATGATTGTCGGCTGCCAGAAGGTGCAGATCATTTCCGACAAACTGTGTCTGTCGCCGAAAACGGTGAACACTTACCGCTATCGGATCTTCGAAAAGCTCTCGATCAGCAGTGACGTCGAGCTGACGCTGTTGGCAGTACGCCACGGCATGGTTGATGCCAGCGCCTGATCATGACTGAAGTATTCGATTCAGGCGCCTTCCTGGCGACAGTCAGCGGGCGTCCCGGCGTCTATCGCATGTTCGACAGCGAGGCGCGCCTGCTGTACGTCGGCAAGGCCAAGAACCTCAAGAAGCGCCTTGCCAGCTATTTTCGCAAGACCGGACTGGCGCCGAAAACCGCTGCGCTGGTCGGGCGTATCGCGCAGGTCGAAACGACCATTACCGCCAACGAAACGGAAGCATTACTGCTTGAGCAGACGCTGATCAAGGAGTGGCGGCCGCCGTACAACATTCTGTTGCGCGACGATAAGTCCTACCCCTATGTGTTCCTTTCCGACGGCCAATTCCCACGTCTGAGCATCCATCGTGGTGCGAAGAAGGCCAAGGGTAGGTATTTCGGCCCGTACCCGAGCGCCGGGGCCATTCGCGAAAGCCTCAGCCTGCTGCAAAAGACCTTTTTCGTCCGTCAGTGCGAAGACAGTTACTACAAGAATCGCACGCGTCCGTGTCTTCAATATCAGATCAAACGCTGCAAGGCGCCTTGCGTCGGCCTGGTCGAGCCAGAGGTCTATGCCGAGGATGTACGCCACTCGGTGATGTTCCTTGAGGGGCGCAGTCACGCATTGACCAATGAGCTGTCAACGGCGATGGAAGAGGCGGCGATCAATCTCGAGTTCGAGCGCGCCGCGGAGCTGCGTGACCAGATTGCCTTGCTGCGCCGGGTTCAGGATCAGCAAAGCATGGAAGGCGGGACGGGCGACATTGATGTCATCGCGGCCTTCGTCAATCCGGGCGGCGCCTGCGTTCATTTGATCAGCGTGCGTGGCGGGCGAGTGCTGGGCAGCAAGAACTTCTTCCCGCAGGTCGGTATTGAGGAGGAGGTTGCCGAAGTCATGGCGGCGTTCCTTGGTCAGTATTTCATCAGCAGTCCTGAGCGCGACCTGCCGAGCGAGCTGATCGTCAACGTGGTGCCTGAAGACGCTACGGCCTTGATCGAGGCCATCCACGAGTTGCGCGGTCGTGAACTGAGCATCAGCCATCGGGTGCGTGGTACGCGGGCACGCTGGCAGCAGTTGGCGGTCACCAATGCCGAGCAGGCGCTGGGTGCACGCCTGGCCAACCGTCAACACACGGCTGCACGCTTCGATGCACTGGCTGAGGTGCTGAATCTGGATGAGCCGCCGCAACGCCTGGAATGCTACGACATCAGTCATTCCAGTGGCGAGGCCACCGTCGCCTCCTGTGTCGTGTTCGGCCCGGAAGGCGCGATCAAGTCCGATTATCGTCGTTACAACATTGAAGGCGTCACGGCAGGCGATGACTATGCGGCGATGCACCAGGCACTGACCCGGCGCTTCAGCAAACTGAAGGACGGCGAGGGCAAGCTGCCGGACATCTTGCTGGTGGATGGCGGCAAGGGACAGCTGTCGATGGCCCGTGACGTACTCAATGAACTCGCCGTGCCTGATCTCATCCTCTTGGGTGTGGCGAAAGGCGCCACGCGCAAGGCCGGCTTCGAAACTTTGTATCTTAATGATGCCGCGCACGAGTTCACTTTGCGTGGCGATTCGCCGGCGCTGCACCTGATCCAGCAGATTCGCGACGAAGCGCACCGGTTCGCAATTACCGGCCACCGCGCACGACGCGGCAAAACCCGCCGCACTTCAACGCTGGAAGGTGTTGCCGGTGTCGGGCCGACCCGACGTCGGGACTTGTTGAAACATTTTGGTGGATTGCAGGAGCTGTCTCGTGCAAGCATCGAAGAGATCGCCAAAGCACCGGGGATCAGTAAAAAGCTCGCAGAGTCGATTTATGCAAACCTGCATAGCGAGTAGAATGCCAACTCACCTCGTAGCCAGTTGTGCCGATGAATATCCCGAATCTGATTACCGTTCTACGCGTCCTGCTCATCCCGATCTTCATTTTGCTGTTCTACCTGCCTTACCAGTGGAGCTACATGGCTTCCGCCTCGGTATTCGCCTTTGCGGCGGCCACTGACTGGCTGGATGGCTATCTGGCCCGTCGCCTGGAACAAAGCACACCGTTCGGAGCCTTCCTCGATCCGGTCGCTGACAAGCTGATGGTGGCGGTCGCCCTGGTGCTGCTGGTGCAGGAACACGGCAACCTGTGGTTGACGCTTCCCGCTGCCGTCATCATAGGCCGCGAGATTGTCGTATCGGCCTTGCGTGAATGGATGGCCGAACTCGGTGCACGTGCCCACGTGGCGGTGTCCAATCTCGGCAAGTGGAAAACCGCGGCGCAGATGCTGGCGCTGGTGATCCTGCTGGCCAATCCCCGCGACTTCAGCTTCTGGGTCTTGCTGGGCTACTCCTTGCTGATGATCTCGGCAGGCCTGACATTGTGGTCGATGGTGCAATACCTGCGGGCTGCCTGGCCGCATCTGAAAACCGACGTTGAAAAGAAATAAAACTTTTTTGAATCAAAGGGTTGACGGGGCTTCTGAAATCTATAGAATGCGCCACACCAAGCGGGAATAGCTCAGTTGGTAGAGCACGACCTTGCCAAGGTCGGGGTCGCGAGTTCGAGTCTCGTTTCCCGCTCCAATTTGTACGCGGTTGTTGTTGTGCTACTAAACAGCGATCGTTTGAGGCCGAGTAGCAAAATGGTTATGCAGTGGATTGCAAATCCACCTACGCCGGTTCGATTCCGACCTCGGCCTCCACTATTAAAAACCCCGTAGATCAGTGATCTACGGGGTTTTTTATTGCCTGTGAAAAAGTGGGGTGTTCCGCAACTTTGGATAGGTGTTCCGCAACTTGAAGTCTCTATGGGTGCCGATCCGTCTACGATACGGTGATGGGTTGGCGGTTCTTGGCCGAGCCGGGCGTTCTTTTCACCATCCCTGCCGAGGTAAAGACATAAGGCTAGGATGGAGTGTATTTTTGCTTGGGCTATGCCATATTGATATCTCAGGCTTTTTGTAAGGGATAAGGAATGAAGGTATTCGTCAGTTGGTCTGGACACCGAAGCAGGGTTGTCGCTGAGCTGTTAAGAGATTGGATTAAATGTGTGCTTCAAGGATCTCAACCTTGGATATCAACTCGTGATATTGATAAAGGCGCAATCTGGTTTTCTGAGATCTCAGATCAGCTTCGTGAAACGGCTGCAGGAATAGTTTGCCTTACCCAAGAAAACAAGAATAAGCCATGGATTCTTTTTGAAACTGGTGCACTCGCGAAGGGATTAAGCACAAATCGAGTTTGTACGTTTCTTGTAGACTTGACGCCTACTGATATAGAGGACCCGCTGGCGCAGTTTAATCACACCTTCCCAGAGCGCTCCTCAATGTGGGGATTGATTAGCTCGTTGAATTCCTGTCTTGAAAACACTCGGCTTGATGATCGTATTTTGACGCAAGTATTTGATACGTATTGGCCGAAATTTGAAGCGTCATTTGCGGAGTTGCTTGCCGCTACTCCGCAGGAGGTGGAGGTTGTGCCTCGATCTGGAGACAGCATGCTGGCGGAAATCTTGTCAAATACCAGAATGCTTTCCACTAGAGTTCGCGAGCTCGAGAACAGAGCGTCTGTGCACTCAGATTCTGTGATCGAGGTGGGGGCTATAAATAGGTTTACGCAAATGTTGGACATGGCAATGTCGGGGAAATATACGGCTAGCGAAATAAGTAGTGGTGCCCAGCAATTGGGGCTCACAGCGATTGAAATAAATGAAGTTTTAAAAAACCACCGTGGGCCGAAAAACTTTATTTATAACCCTAAAAAGCGGAGCGATTCTGAGCCGGAAACGAAATGATGCCGTAATTAGAAGTTTAATTGCGGTATTGCACGAATTTTTGAATTCGTTATTTTGTAGGCTTGACTATCTCACCAACTCGTCGATAAACCTTCTTTGTCATCTCTTCCGTTGAGTGGTCCAGTAAACGGCTAGCGTCTTTGATGTCCGCGATCTCGCTGCCGGCCTTGGGCCGGATGTCTCGGAATTGAAACTTCCGAATTGTGGTGGCGAGCTCGCCATCACCGTCAGTTACCGCCTTGTTCGCGGCCTTGTTCCGGGCTTCGTCCCAGCGGTTGCGCAACATGTTATAACTCATACGGAGGCCGGCCTGGTTGGTGATTAGGATCGATGTCCTGGTGCCCGCCTGTGCCCGCCGATCAAGTAGGCCGTTGATGAAGACGCAGAGGTCCGTCTCGTTGTCGCCGTCGTAGAGACGAATTCTCAGGCGCTTTTCCGTCTTGCCCTGGCCAACCATCAGAAAACCATGGTTGAGATCGGTGACTGACGCTTTCAACACGTCGGCCGGGCGCTGGCCGGTCAGATATGCCAGGTCCATTGCGTCCCTAAGATCCTGTCCAGCTTGGCCGTACACCGCATTCCAGATTATATCGCCAGCGTAGAAGTCCCTCGGCGTTTCCTTATTCCGGCGCAGGCCGAAGCAGGGATTGGCCTTGTCAGTAAGGCCCCACTCGCGGGCGAAGGTGAACATGGTTGAAAGCAGTGCTACTTCCCGGTTGGCGCGCACTTTGGCCGTGCGTGCGTCTCTGTACTGAGCAATCACCTGTGGGGTGATCGCGTCGATAGGGGCGGACTCGAATGAATTTCGAAGTTGCTTTAATCCTTTTAGGTAGTCGCGCTGAGTGCCAGGCTTGAGCGTGGGGATCACCTTTTTTTCGTAGTCGTCGAAAAGTCGTCCCATCAAGTGGGTCGGTTTGGGAGTCGCCTTGCGGTCGAGCCGCGCCCATTCGATCTTGGCTTCGTCGAGGTCGCTGCCGAGCGGAATTTCAACTCGGTTACCGTCGGCGTCCCTGCCGTTGTAGTAGTAACCCGTCCAGGTGGTACCGCCTTTTCTCTTTCGAGTGCGCCGGATCATCCGTGGTGGCAGATCCCGATTGGCTGTTTTCTTCTGTCGCATCTTCAGCCCACGCGTGCCAAGTCAAGGGTCCAGGTCTCTGCTACGGCGTTGTTTGCCGTGGGCTTGACTCCGGCCAACTTCAACCGGGCGTAAACGCGGCCCACCACTGGGCGCTGGGCGCCGGTCAGTACGAACTCCCAATGATTGCTGGCCAGCCATTGGCGCTGGCAGGATGGAATCTTGTAACCGGTGATGGTTGCCAGCTCTTCGTCTGTGAGGGTTTCACTTAGGAATTCCATGGTCTGACTCCCGATAGTGCTGATATGGGCGGTGGTCATGCAGCCTCCTTGAGCGCTTGGATAATCCGTTTCGCCGCCAGTGGCGGGACTGCGTTCCCCGCCATGTGGACAGTGAGGCGGTGGTTGTCCGGCCGAAGGGTGCTGCTTGGAAATGTTTGAGCCGCCAATACTTCGTCGGCGGTGAGCATCCGCATCTTGTTGCCATCCACGACTGCCCAGCGATCGCGAGTTGTAATGGTTCCAATTGGTCGCTCGATGCAGCGCCCGGTCAAACCGGATCCAGATCCGTAGTAAGGCATCAGGAATCGCTCACCAAACTTCTTCCGACCGTTTGCGACGCGAGTCAGCGTTGAGGCAGCGCGGCCCGGCTTCTCGATGGATGACCAGTTGCCAGAATCAAAGTCGATGAAAGAGCTGGCAGGGACGTGCTGGTACTTCTGCAGGTTGAGGTGGAGTGGTGCCTTGCTTCTGGTTGCGATCATGAACATTCTGATGCGGTGCTGCGGCACGCCCAAGTCAGCGCAATCAACGATGTGCGGGGCGAGCTGGTAGCCGAGCGCTTTCATCGCCTGCGCCCATGCTGGGTACCCAACCATCGCCGATGACCGGATTGGCTCGCGCTTGTGGCTACTGCGCCGGGTAAAACTCACCGATGCCACCCAGCGTGACGCCGAGTTCTACGCCAATGAGGCGCTTCAGTGGCTGCTCGATGACGGTCACGTCATTGCGATCGAGATCGCCAGCGAGAAGCACGATACCAGTCGGCTGAACCTGATCGTCATCCTGACCATTCCCGGGGGCGATCGCGTCGAAATCAAACCCAACTCTTCCTGGCAGGTGATCTATGCCGTTTGACACACCTTCACTGCCGGTGCTCATCAGTCGCACCCATAGTGACCTGGTCGGCGACGCGCTCCGGCGCTCCGACGCTCAGGTGCTGGCCAGAACAATGGGCGGCACTGCCTACGGCCTGTACGGCTATCTAAATTGGATTGTCGATCAGATCCTGCCGGACAAGGCCGACGAAGAAACCCTTGAACGGATTGCCGCGCTACGTCTGAACCAGCCGCGGAACGCGGCCCAGCCGGCCGAGGGCAGCGTGACCTTCAGTGCTGCCGCCGGCGCAGTGTTGGATGTTGACGTCGTGCTGCAGGCCAGTGACGGGCGCATGTACCGCGTCACGACGGGTGTTACCACCGTGGCGGGGAACAACACAACGACGATAGAAGCCGTCGATGCTGGCGCGCTCGGCAACGCTGACGCGGGTTTGGTTCTTACTTTGGTCCAGCCGGTGCCTGGGGTAGTCAATGCCTTCACCGTCATTGCGCCTGGCTTGAGTGGCGGCATTGCGAAGGAGAGCATCGAGTCGCTTCGGTCGCGGGTGATTCGCTCCTACAGGGTGATCCCGCACGGCGGCTCGGTAGATGATTACGAGACCTGGGCGCTCGAGGTGCCCGGCGTCACACGAGCCTGGTGCCGGGGGAACTACATGGGGCCCGGCACGGTTGGGTTGTTTGTTATGCGTGACAACGATCCTGATCCGGTACCCAACCCCACGCAGTTGCAAGAGACCAAGGACTACATCGAGCCCCTACGTCCTGTGACTGCTGAGTTGTATGTGCTCGCTCCCACGGAGAAGCCCGTGCTCTACAGCATCCACCCCGTACCAGATACCAGCGCCGTTCGTGCCGCGATTCAGACGAACCTGATTGACCTTCATGAGCGTGAAGCTGGGCTGGGCGAAACCCTGTTGATCAGCCATATCCGGGAGGCAATCAGCGGGGCGGCGGGTGAAACCGATCATTCCCTGACTCTGCCTGCCGCAAATGTTACGGCGCTTTCGAATGAGCTGCTGACCTTTGGGGGCATCACATGGCTATAGCGCGCACAGCAGAGCAGTACCGTCGCCAACTGCGCGGGCTGTTGCCCCTAGGCCAGGCCTGGGACCCTGAGTTGGTGCCGGAGATCGATCTGGTGCTGAACGGGGTAGCCGTGGAGTTCTCCCGTATTGATGCCCGCGCCGTGGATCTGCTTAACGAGATGGACCCGTCGGGCGTGAGTGAGCTCGTGCCCGACTGGGAAGCGGTGATGAATCTGCCCGACCCGTGCCTCGGGCCAAATCCAGCGTTCGAGGATCGACGCCTTGCTGTACGCCGGCGGCTTGTGGAGGTCGGGGGGCAGAGCAGGGCGTACTTTATTGAGATAGCGGTAAGCCAGGGCTACCCCGATGCGACCATCACCGAACACCGAGCGCCCCGTATGGGGCGTTCTCGTTTTGGGTCTGCGCACTTCGGTACCTGGTACGCGCAGTTCATGTGGACGCTCAACACCGGCGGTCGCCAGCGGCAGGGCAGACGATTCGGTGTCAGCTACTGGGGGGAGCGTTTCGGTGCAAACCCAGGTGATCCGCTGGAGTGTTCAATCCGGCGCCCGGCGCCGGCGCACACCGTAGTGCACATCAATTATGGCTGAGAGGTGAGAACGTGGATTATCCGAAAAGTGTGCCCAGCATTGGCCTGGTGGACGGCAAGTTTGTCGACGAGAATCCGCTGACAGGAACGCCTGGGTCCTTGATTCCATCTGCCTGGGGTAACTCGGTAACAGATGAAGTCCTCAATGTCATTCAGGCTGCTGGGCTCGCGCCGGCTGAAGCGGATCTGACCCAGTTGTTGCAGGCAATTCGAGTCATCGGCCAGTTGGGCTCCGGTGGCTACGGAGCTGACACTGGCGTGGCAAACGCTTATCTGGTTGCCTACACGCCTGCCGTCGCGGCAGTCGATGAAAAACTGGTGCTCCGGTTTAAGGCAAAGACGGCAAACACGGGTGCCTGTACCTTTGCACCCAACGGTTTGGCGCCCAGTCCTTTGCTTGGTCCGTCCCATCTTCCGCTTCAGGGCGGAGAGATTGTTGCGAATGGATTGTGCACCGTCAGGTATTCGGTCGCTCTGGCCGCGTGGGTATTGGTGTCATCCACGGGCGGCGGCTTGCAAGTGCCGAATGGAACCAAAAGTCATCACGCCGTCGCATTGGGTCAGACCGCTACTGAGTCGGCGGTAGGTGTTACGCAGTTTGCGAGCCCCGCGGAAATTCTGGCTGGTGCGATTTCAGACAAGGCAGTTTCGCCGCTAGGGTTGTTGGCCACGTTCATCGGTGCCGGCGGAGCGGCGAATAACGATTACATCAAGATCCCGTTCCGGGACAAGACAAATGGCGTGCGGCGCGAGTTGATCATTCAGTGGATTCGCACAACAACCTTAGGCGGTCAAGGGGCTTCATCTACCTTCCCAATTGCGTTTCCAAACGCTTGTTGCGGCGTTTGGGGAGCATCAACCAACGGGGGCGCGCCTTACACCATCGCGGTGGGAACACCGACCACAACCACCTTCAACGCTTGGGCCGGGACTGTTCCCTCTTCGTTCGGCGTTATAGCAATCGGATATTGAGGAATTGGCATGTACTACAGCGCCGTGACAAACAGTTGGTATGACGACCCCGCAAACTATTCAGACTTCCCGTCCGATGCCGTGGAGCTGACCGCTGCACAGTACGATGAGTTTGTACGCTTCCGGCCCGCTGACAAGCGGGTGGTACCCGGTCCCGACGGTTTGCCAATGATCGTGGACATCCCTGTCCCGAGCCTGCGAGAGCAGACCGAGGCCAAGCGTCTGCAGGCTTACGCCGATCCAATTACAGGATCCGACCGGTTCTTCTCGGAGGCTGCCCGACTTCAAATGATGGGGGCGGACGAGAGCGAGATTCAGGTAGCCCGGCAGACAGGGCTGGATCGGTACGCCGAGATTCAGGCCGACTTTCCCTGGCCCGAGTGACCATCAAATCAATAAACCCATAGCCCGCCACGTGCGGGCTTTTTCTTGTCAGGAGAATCGTAATGAATGCAACGGAAAAAGAGCGCGACATTCTTGCGCGCACGCTGTGGGGCGAGGCTCGCGGTGAGGGCGCGGATGGTCAAGTGGCTGTGGCGTGGGCGATCCGCAACCGCGTGGACGATGGCAAGACCAATTCATGGTGGGGGGAGGGCTACGCCGGCGTGTGCCAGAAACCCTACCAATTTAGCTGCTGGAACAAGAACGATCCGAATTTCCCGTACCTCAGCGGTGCTAAGCCGATCTCAGGCCGCGAGCTTGCTCAAGCACGGAAGGCCGCTGACCAAGTGATTGATGGCAAGGTTTCAGACCCCACTGGCGGCGCCACGCACTACTACGTCACCAGCATGAATCTCCACCGGCTTGGGCCGCGAAGGCGAAACAGACCTGCAAGTTGGGTGGCCACCTCTTCTTCAAGGATGTGCCGTAATGCCTATGCTGTGGAGAGCAGCGGGTGTTCTGGTGTTGGTGCTGATCGGCGCTGCCAGCGCCTGGCAGTTCCAGAACTGGCGCTACGGCAAGCAGTTGGCTGATCAGGCCCGACTGCAAACTGAAACCCTCAACCAATTGACCATGGCCGCTGCCGCCGCGCAGCAGGCCGAGCAGGACAGACGGCTGGTACTGGAACAGCGCCTGTCGGCCAGTGAGCAATCACACTATAAGGAACTGAGCGATGCTCAAAAGAACCAGGATCGCATGCGCGATCGCCTTGCCACTTCTGATCTGCGGCTGTCAGTCCTCCTCGATGCGAGTTCAACCGGTGGCTGTTCAGTGCCTGCCGCCTCCGGCACCGGCGGCGTGGTTCATGGCCCCATACAAGCCGAACTTGACCCAGCGCATGCTCAACGAATTGTCGCCATCACCGATGAAGGCGACAAGGGATTGATCGCGCTTCAGGCGTGCCAGGCGTACGTCAGGGCGCTGCAACCAAGTCGCTATGAATGACTATACGATTGTTTTCGTGTTGGGCGTCAGACCATCGAGCATTCCGCGTAGCCGATTTACTTCTCTTTGGTAACCCCTCGCCGTGATGTTCAAGTCATAGAGACTCTTGCGCAGCTTCGCCGTTTCGGCTGCTTTCTCCCGGAGGGTGGCCTTGGCTTCGTCCCTTTCGCTGATGGCTTCGGCGTGCATATCAACCAGCTTGAAGATCCTTTCCCGCGCCTCCCGGAGTTGCAGATTCAGTTCATCGAATTCGTTCTCGTATAACCTGAGCTGGTGCTGGCAGGTTTCCAGAGGTGTGGGACATCCGAGCCAGTCGTCAGTGTTCTCTATTTCGGCTTCGGTCACCGTCCGCTCCTTACGAATACTGTTTTTATATACAGTAATCTGGCCGCGCAGCGTACGCAAAAGGAAAGCGACGAAGTGAGTGATACCACCAGAGGCGGACGTAAATCGCCCGCTCTTTAGACAATGGTCCACACAATCGGAGTATTGGGTAATCAGCTGTTTTTTACCTTGTCCCTGTTTTCGATGCCCTTAATTTTGTTAGCCGGAAGCCCGTCAAAAATCTCATCAGCTTCGTTAGGGTCGGTGATGCAGTTTTGTACGATTAGGTTTACCAATCGAAATAAAACTATTGCCAGCTCGGGAGTATCATTTAGATCCATTGTGCCTGGGTGCACTGACTCGTTACCAATTACCCGAACCGAGTCTAGGGCTTTCTGTACTTTTACCGGCAAACCGTTCTGCACGAGCTCCCCGATCTGAGTGTTGATATCCCCTTCCTTCTCCAGCAGGTGATTGCACAATTTTTGTACGCACAAGCGAAGTAAGGCTGCGGCAGCTCGAGGGGACTGCGCACAGATCAGGCGCGCTTCTTCATAGTCAGATTTGATATGTTCCGGTAAATCAGGGTGGTGTTGCGGAGCCAGGGTTGCGATTGGATAGAGCATCTCTCCGCATCTTACAAATCCTATCCCCTGAGACTTGGTAAAGTGGCGCCAAATCGATCTTTTGTTGCAACCAGCGCACTCCGCCGTAAAAATATCTCGCGTTGCCTGTTGCCAAATCATATGGGCAAAAGCGCCGCAATCTGGAAATGGGCAATGGAAGCGTTCAGCTTCATAAACTGGTGGACTGTAATCCCTGGACATGTATTCCTCTCTCTCTCCGGCCGAATCCAAAGGCGTAATCATCGCTGCGATTGACGTGATTTTAAAGTGCCATGTGCGACTTGCCGGCACTAGATGAACAGGGTGCGTCGAAGCGTTCCGCAACCTCTAGAATCCTCCAAGGCGCACGCGGCCTACAGCCATTTAAAAATCAGTAGCTTGCGGAACGGAAATAGTGCTAACCTATTGAAATACGTAGCTTTATAGATGGATTGCAAATCCACCTACGCCGGTTCGATTCCGACCTCGGCCTCCACTATAAACAAGCTCCGTAGATCCATGATTTACGGAGCTTTTTTATTTGCAGTGCGCTGCAAGATTTAGTCTTGAAATCAGCGACTGCGAACTTGCTTCACCGGGACGTGATGTATATATTTCCCGCTCTGCTTCACAAGGCTCGGTTCTGTCAGGTTTACTGATAGCTGAGTTGAGCACTACACCGCGCTACCGCCCGAATGGCGAAACTGGTAGACGCATGGGACTTAAAATCCCCCGCTCGTAAGGGCGTGCCGGTTCGATTCCGGCTTCGGGCACCATGAATATCAAGGGCTTGCATGACGTACCTCATGCAAGCCCTTAGTTCTTTTTTCCGCAATCAAAAAATCTTTTCCGCAATTCGTGACCGTTAGTCACCTCGTAGGGGTGACCTTCATGCCCTTTCGCATACGGATGTACTGTTCTGTCATCCCTACGGTGGTGTGCCCAAGTTGGTCCCGAGCTGCTGGCCACCGAAGCATTTATCCGCGATACCGCTGACCCGAGCAAGGTTGCCGTCGCTGCTCGCCACCAACAGGAGCGGCTTAAGCGTGATGTGTACAGCCAAGTCTCAGCCCAATCCGAGCCGACTAACATGGCTGCGCCGCCGCCCGCTGATCCTGCGCAAGGGCAGACTCCAGACTTTCAGAAAGCGCGTGCACATCGCGAACATTACTTGGCGAGGATGGCTGAAATGGAATTTCGCAAGGCGCAGGGGGAACTGGTGGAAATCAGCTTTGTGCAGAAGGCCGCTTTTGAAACGGCGCGATCGCTCAATCATTCGTTGATGAGCCTGTCGCCGCAATTGGCACCACAGCTCGCCGCGCTGTCAGACCCATGGGAAGTGGAACGGCAGCTGACCGCTGCACTACGTCAACGGCTCAACGAAGCTGCTCAGGTATCCGGCGATGACTTTGGACTAACATTGGAAGAATGTTGACGAATGGCAAGCTCCTACTGCAGAAACAAATTTCCATACCTGTCTGATGTAGTTCAGAAGGTTCTTTGGAACTCGCTACGCTAGCGTTGCTTGATGCTGCTCACAGACACCCGGCAATGAAAATCAGATCTATCCTAAATACTTGAACTTGCCGTTGGGCTACCGTGTCCCAGCGCAACGCCAGCACCATGGGCTACGTAGGAGCGCTGGTCAGGGATGAGTCAATTAAGCCTCTAGTTAATTGCTCAGTGACCCAAAACGATTGCTACCCTTGAGATCGCCGTTTCCATGGTGATCAGGGCGTAAAGGTTGTCCCTGAGCCACACCCCTACTGGAAGTTGTTCGCATGCCTGAGCACAACTACAGCTTGATTCGGAAACTGGCGAATACGGCCCTCCGGCTTAATAAAGTGCTGGTTTGTGCAATGTTTCTCAACCTCCTTACTTTGGCGGCCTTTGGTTGGGCGTTATCAAGGTTGGTTACCCTCGAGCGGAACAAGGTATCGGTGCATTTCAATCGGCTGGTGAGCGAAATTCGCCAGCATGAAGAGTTTCTGTTACGAGTCGCTGAGCACGGCAACTCGGTCGCTCCCATAAAAACCGAAAATGGCGCGGTGACGTCGCATCGTTTGCTCGTCGATGAACGAGGGCGCAGGATCTACGAAGGCGCCGCGTATTCATTTTCCATGCCTTTCACTCTCTCACAACAGCACGCAAGAGCTGAGCCTCACCCCCGAAATTTTTACTTGGGAGCGTTACTCGCTAGCTTCTATGGAAATTTCTGGAGCACGTCGGCCTATCCATCTCCACAAGTTTTCATAATCGGTGCACGGGGCAATACCAGCATGGCGGTGCCCGCTATCGGAAAAATTGGCGTTGTGACGTTAGAGTCCTACTTTAGTGTGGTCCACAGCATTTTCAACGCTTTACCAGCTAAAGCTGGGCCAATGAGTAAGATGGAAGTGCGGTGGGCGCCAGCCCGCCATTACAGCGGCGCGGCTCAGAAAGAACTGCTTGGTTATCTTTATTTCACAATGCCAGATGCCCTTTGGTGGGTGCCTAAAATCAAGCGCCAACTTATTGCAGTCAGCTTGCTAGAGCTCAACCAGGTTGGGAATGTGACCTATGGAATGCAAAGCCTCACTTACGACAGGCTCCAACTGGTGTCGCCACGCGGAAACTCTCTTGGTGATCAGATCGGTTCGGTTGATGGCTATCACAAAGGGCTCAATTTCGCACCTCTTGGCCTGATATTCAAAATGGAAGACGCCGGTTCAGGTGGTTGGGTTGCATTGTATGAGGTCACATATCAAAGCTTTTTCGGGTATGCCAAATGGCAGGTGTTGGGGGGCTTTCTGTTATTCCTCGCGACCTTAGTTGGCGGTTGGGTGGCAACTCGTTGGTATGCCCGTAAGGTCATATCGCCTGCGCGGCGCGCGCACCTAGAAATTGTTGAGAGTGATACATTCAGTCGTACTGTAATTCAGATCGCACCTGTGGCTCTTTGCGTCCTCAGGCGTACGGATAGGCAGTTGATCATGCACAACCCTCTTGCGGAAAAGCTGTTGGGGGACGCTAGTGACGTTGCACGACTCAGTGAAAGCTGGAACATAAATCATGATCCCGCTGTTCCCGAAACAGATGTCATCTTCGACAGTGTTGGCTCCACGACTCTTCATGGCAGTTTTGCGTCCGCACGTTACCAGGGTGAAGACGTGGTGCTTTGCACATTCAATGACATTAGCGCTCACCGCCAAGCCGAGAAAAAATTGGCGGAAGCGAAACGCAGCGCTGATGCTGCTAGCGCAGCCAAGTCACGATTTCTCGCTACCATGAGCCACGAGATTCGCACGCCTCTCTATGGTGCCTTAGGTACGCTGGAATTGCTCGGCCTTACCAATCTGGATCGCCAACAGAGAATCTATCATCAGACCATCGAGAGATCCTCCTTGATTCTGCTGCAACTGGTTAGCGATGTGCTGGACGTGTCCAAGATAGAAGCTGGAGAGATGGCGCTCGCCTACACGGAATTTAGTCCAGTGGATCTCGCTGAGGACGTCGTCAGACAGTTTTACGGTTTGGCTCAGGGAAAGTTTTTATCGTTGCAACTCTGTCTTGATCCTGGAATTCCCGGTGCTGTTAAGGGGGATGCTCTCCGCATTCGCCAAATCATCACTAATTTGCTCAGCAACGCGCTGAAGTTCACAGAGCAGGGCAGCGTTACGTTAATGGTGGGCGCGCAACTGGACGACGGCTATGTAACCCTGAATTGGCAGGTGATCGATACTGGCATCGGAATAGCGGCTAGCGAGCAGGCACATTTATTTGAGCCTTTTTATCAGGCGCACCGAGTTGAACATACCATCAGTGGTACTGGTCTGGGACTATCGATATGTGCCTATCTTACACAATTAATGGGCGGACGGATCGAGGTAGCCAGCGAAGTGGCCGTTGGAAGTCGTTTTACATTCAGCCTAAAACTCGAGGTGGTTCAAGCTGAAATCCCAGCGCGAGGGCAACGGCCCCCCCAGCAGCGCTTAGGTGAGCTAGGTTTATCGATATTGGTAGTTGAAGACAATCCAATCAATCAGGCCCTGCTCAGCCATCAGTTGGAGGAGCTGGGCTGTCGCGTGACTTTAGCAAGCAATGGAGTCGAAGCTTTACAAAGGTGGAGCGCAGGTTTCGATGCGGTCTTGACCGATGTAAACATGCCGACGATGGATGGCTACCAATTGGTTCAAGAGCTACGCCGGCGAGGGGCCAACCAGCCGATCGTAGTGATCAGCGCTAGCACGGTACAGGAGAAAAGCAGGCGACTCGTTGAAGATTGGGTGAGCGCTTGGTTAGTAAAGCCAATGAGCCTACGTGATCTGTACGAGGTGCTGCGCAACTGGTGCCCCCGTGCCAATAGAGTCGAGATTGTGCAGCCCGAGAAGTTCGCACAATTGCGCGTTGAAGAAGTTGTATTAAAGTCTTCGCCGAGGATGCTTAAGCTATTTTTGACCACCATGGACGAGGACATCCAGAAGTTGCAGGATGCCTGTGAACGTCAAGATGTAAATACCGTTACGCAGCAGTTGCATCGGATTCGAGGTGCGTTAGCTGCGGTAAACGCCCGCCATTTAGTACATTCATGTGAGCAGCTTGAGCACCAGCTTCTGGAGTCGAGCAGTGACCTGCAATGGCCCTTGGCCCTGGCCGAACTCGTGAAGAATCTTGAATGCCTGCTCTTGCGTGTTCGAAACGCTGATGGGCAGAGTCACGATTCACGCCACGGGATTCCTCGTGCGCTATCTGATACGGGATCGGAAAATGATGAATAGAGTCAGCGTTGTGATAGCCGATGATCATCCGCTTATATTGTTGGCGGTCGAAGAGATAATCGAGCGGGATGATCGGTTCTATGTAGCAGGGGTCGCTAACGGTCCGAGCGAACTCGTCCGTCTATGCCATGAACTCTTACCGAGTGTGATCATTGCCGACTACAGTATGCCGGGTGATGAAACATGCGGCGACGGTCTGCAAATGATTGAATATCTACTTCGCCACTTCAAGAATTCAAAGGTTTTGATATTGACAATGCTCTCTAATCCCTTGATTCATGGTCGCTTGTACGATTTAGGTGTGTCAGGGGTAATCCTTAAAAGTGGAGACTTTAATGAGATACTCCGTGCATTGGATGTCTTGCTTTGTGGGGGGAAATATTATGTTTCAAGGCTGCCTTCGCTTTATAGCCCGCCCCCAGCAGAAGAAAGTGTTGAGGCTCGAATTTCAAGTCTGTCAGCAAGAGAATATGAAGTGCTCCGACACTTCGTTGCCGGCCTGAATGGGCGTGAAACTGCACTGCTGCTCAATCGAAGTACAAAGACAATTAGCGCCCAAAAAATCTCAGCCATGCGTAAACTAAGTGTTGATAATGAGCAGGCATTGTTGGCTTTTTGCATTGATTCCAGAGAGTTTCAATGAGGTGGAGCATTTAGTGGCGTGTCCTTGCATTTTACGCTGCTGCTCTGAAAGATTTTCAGATATATCTTAAAGACCAAAGTTTTTTCGTTGACTATCATCGGGTCCAGCAACTCGCTGTGGGTGTGCGGCTGTTGTATCACTTTTTGTTCCCGAATTCTTTATTGAGATAAGGTTATGAAATTGTGATGCTTATCGCACTCAGGTAGGTCGCTGGAGAGTTTTGATTACGCTTTTGTATTCGCTAATCTGAGCTCGGATTTAAGACGCTGGGGTGTCCGGTGTTTTTATCGTACTAACGAAGGATGATGTTTATGAAGAAACATTTCATGTTGCCGCTGAATGTGACTGCGTTCAGTGTCCTCGGTCTGCTGATGCTGTCCACAACGTCAAATGCTGCGGATTCCGGCACGATCACATTTAACGGAAAGGTTACTGATGAAACATGTGAAGTAACCACCGGGGCGGCGGGAGATTTCACCGTAAATCTGGCGACCGCAAAGTCTAGTGATCTGAGTATTGCAGGTGCGACAGCTGTTCCTTCCAACTTCCGCATTGCGATCGATAATTGCTCGCCAACAGTAACCAACGTGCGTGCGCAATTTCTTTATGATGCAAGCTTGGTGGATTTGAGCTCGGGTCTGCTCAAGAATCAAGTGAGCGGCGCGACATCCGCAAGCAACGTCGGTCTACAGCTTTATAATTATGATGATAGTAGCGTTATTAAGCCAGGTGATGCGGGCGCCGCTAAAACTTTCGCCGTTGATAACGGCGCCGCTGAGATGGTCTATGGCGTGCAATACTACGCCACTGGAAAGTCATCCGCGGGCTTGGTGAAGAGCCAAGTTAAATATCAACTTAGCTATAACTGAGATTCGTCCCCCTGTGCGACGTTTGCGCAGGGGGGCGCTACTGTGACCATGCCAAAGTATTCATGTTTTATAAGCTTTCTAATAGTTTGTCTTTCGAGTCCGGTTGCATGCGCGAATATCGTATTGGGAGGTACGCGCTTGATTTACCCAGCAGGGGAGAGGGAAGTTACAATTGCATTGGCTAACAAAGGTGTAACGCCTTCTCTGGTGCAGTCTTGGATGGATGATGGTGCGACCAATTCTACACCCGAGAATAGTTCGGCACCTTTTTTCGTTATGCCTCCAATTTCTAGAATCGAAGGTCAAGCCTCTCAAACTCTACGAATTCTTTTTAACGGTGCAAAACTTCCAGAGGATAAGGAGGCAGTGTTTTATCTCAATGTGCTGGAGATTCCACCTGTAGCTGCGAATTCGAAGGACAAGAATAACTTATTACTTGCTGTGCAAAGCCGTATCAAGGTTTTCTATCGTCCGGAGAAAGTCAAGGAAACACTAGAGGAGGCAGCGAAAACGCTAAAGTGGCATCTGATAAAAGAGGACGGACAATGGAAGCTAAGTTGTACTAATAATTCACCGTTGCATATCTCATTCGCCAATATTCAAGTCACCAAAGATGGGGGTAGCCTTGGTAACAAAGAAGGAACTCACATGGTGGCGCCAGGAAAGAAAGAGGTTTTCAGGCTTGTTCGTCAAGATGTTGTCCGAACAGGGGCGGGGGATGGGCAGGTACAATTTGAATATATAAATGACTACGGCGCGCTCAAGATGTTGAGCTCGCAAGCTATCTAAGTATTGACGATTTGGCACAAGCTTATTTGCGCACGCCGTTTTTCATATGTGCTGACATCTTTCTCAATCGCAGTGCTACTCACCTGTTGTGCGCTATCTCATCCGCAGCAGAGAAAGTGTATGGGTGTTAACGGGCTCTTAGTTGTGATGTTTTATGAAGAGTTTTGATTTATCAATACCTCGCCGTCAGTTTTTTTTGGCGATGCCACTTCGCGCGAGCAGTTGCTTTCGTGCGATGTTTTTTCTGATCTTGGGCATAGCTGATGTTAGGGCGATGGCAGCAGAAGCAACGCTGCCCGCAGCGGCGTCGCACGCGGAATATGAGGATGCCGAGTTCAGTAGCTCATTTCTAGTAGGCAATGCTAAAACCATGGACATGTCGCGCTATCAAAAAGGCAATCCGGTGCTACCTGGATTCTACGATCTAGATATTTATATCAACGGAAAACAGGTTACCAGGGCAAAAGTTGAATTTGTTGAAATAAGCAGCAGCAACATTGCCCAAGCCTGCCTGACCCTGGACGCAATGCATCAGTTTGGAATCGATACTAAATCCCTGAAAGTATTTCAGGGCTGTCGCACCCTCTCTGCGGTGATGTCTAACACTGTTTCCTATGCTGACATCTCGGAGCAAAAACTCTACCTGCAAATCCCCCAGGCAGCACTGCGCCGCACTGCACGAGGCTATGTCGAACCCGATTACTGGGATCCTGGTATTACGGCGGGCAAACTTGACTATAACCTGAACTATTTCAACAGTCAGAATGACCATTCCGGCAGTACGGACTCCGCGTACCTAAGCTTGCGTGGCGGGTTCAACTTCGGACTTTGGCAATTCAGGCACAACGCCAACGTCAACTGGACCAATGGCTCCAAAAGCACTTGGAACCGTTTATCAACCTATGTGCAACGACCTGTTGGCGACATCAAAAGCACAGTTTCTTTGGGCGAGTTCAATACAAAAGGTGCGGGCTTTGACAGCGTGGCGGTTAGAGGCGTCAGTTTGGCGTCCGACGAGCGCATGTTCCCAGACTCGCAGATTGGTTTTGCACCAACCATTCGCAGTTTTGCTCGCAGCAACGCGCGTGTAGAGGTGTGGCAGAACGACACAAAAATCTACCAGACGACAGTGACTCCAGGTAATTTTGTGATCGACGATCTTTACCCAACAGGATATGGCGGCGATCTAAATGTTGTTGTAACCGAGGCTGACGGGGGCGAGCGGCGCTTCGATGTGCCTTATTCTTCTGTTACCAATCTCATGCGACCAGGTCGAGCTAAATACGATCTTGTCTCAGGCAAGCTTTATAACCAGGTTATGGCCAATGATGCCCATTTGTTGCAGGGTACGGTGTACTACGGCTTGAACAATTACCTAACCGGATACGGAGGGCTTCAATTCAGCGAGGGTTTTCAATCCGGGCTTTTAGGCTTGGGGGTGAATACTACCTACGGAGCGTTTTCGTTAGATTTAACGCAGGAAAACACCCAGCTTAGTGGTGGCTATGGCTCGACTGAAGGCCGTAGTCTCAAAATCGCGTACAGCAAAATGCTGAGTGAAACCAAGACCAACTTCACTTTGGCCGCCTATCGCTATTCCTCCTCTAAATATATGACCCTAACCCAGGCTGTGGATGCTCGCGAGTGGGTCAACGCTCCAGGGTTTCGTGAGCAGTGGCTATGGGAAGGACACGAGCGTGATCGCTTCGATTTAAGCATCGACCAACCCGTCGGCAACTTTGGCTCGCTATTCTTGACCGGCAGTACTCGTCAAACCTGGGGTGGCGGAAACGACTCTAGCCGCCAGTTTGAAATAGGGTTCAACGGCAATGCGGGCGACATCAGTTACAGCATTTCCGCCAGCCGCAATAACGACGAGTTTCTTGGCTCTCAAACTCAATACTTCGTTAGCTTGAACATACCGCTTGGAAATAGCGGGAGGTCGCCGACGCTCAGCACTCAGTATACCGGCGGTCCGGGCCAGGGTAGCACATTGCGCAACTACCTTAGTGGCGTAGCCGATGAGGCTGGACGTTGGAGTTACGGCATCACGCAAGCGACTGATACCAACACCTCAAGCTCTAGCAGCCTCAACACGCAGTATCGAGGCAATCGCAGCACACTGCGAGGATCCTTCGAAAGAGGTGGCGATTATAAATCTACATCGTTTGGCAGTAACGGCAGCGTGCTGGCGCACAGCGGAGGGGTGACTTTCTCGCCCAACACTGGCGAGACCATCGGACTGGTCTCCGCGCCGGGTGGGGAGGGCGCGAGCGTTGGTGGTTTATCCGGCCTGGTAGTCGATAAGAACGGCTACGCCATCGTTCCGTCGTTGTCACCTTATCGCATGAACAACATCAATCTGGATCCGAAAGGCAGTTCAATGAATGTCGCGTTCCAGAACACCACCAAACAGGTCGCTCCTTACGCAGGCGCCATCGTTCGAGTCGACTTCGAGACTAGGGTCGGGCAGTCAGCAGTGATACACGTTAGCAACGGCAAAAGCTTGAATCTGACCTTCGGCGCGGACGTCCGCGATCAGGAAGGCAACGTGGTGGGTGTAGTAGGCCAAGGCAACAATCTGTTCGTACAAGGTGTCGGCGACAACGGCTCCCTGACCGTAAGCATGCAGGACGATTCCAGTTGTGAAGTGATATATCAATTGGCGGCTGCGAATGCAGGTAATCACGACATTATGCGTGCTCAGGCCCCTTGTGTGGTTAGAGGAGGCGCAAGCCTGAGCAGCCGATGAAATACTTGATCAAACAATGCTGCAAGAATGCCGTTGGAAAGTGTTGTGCTAGAAGTATACGGTTAAAATTTCTGAGTAAATTATTTCGTGCGATGTTGGTCTTGATGTTTTCGTCATCGGCTTACGCAATTTGCGGCATGATGCCTAATTATCAAGAGGGCGCAACTATCGATATGGCAATGGGGCGAATATCTGTGCCGGCCACTGCCGCTGTCGGCGAGGTGTTTTATACTCAGGAGTTTCCTATTACAGGTTCGTATTTCGCTATATTAAGTTGCACCCCAGGAGATACCACCCAATGGCGAGTTGTTAAAGGAACTGCCACCTCAATAGAAAATGTTTACAGTACCAATATAGCCGGTGTAGGCATTCGAACCAGCTGGTATCAGGCAGGAGCGGCGATACCTTTCTATGCAGGCCAATCAACTACTTGGCAATTAGGCATGCCAGGTGTAAGCGGGTCAGTGCAGCAGAATTCGCTCGCTGTAAATGTAAGCGGAAGAGTTGTGGTCGAGTTGATAAAGACCAGTACTGATGTGGGATCAGGCGCCTTGGCGGGTGGTATATATACCAACAATACAGCCTATGGCACTTATCCCTTCAACAGCGGAGTTTTTCTAACTACAAGGATTTCGGGTGGTGGCGGTGAGATAGTGCCGGAAACCGGCACATGCTCGATTGGCGACTTGCTTGTGGAAATGGGCGCTGTGCCGATCAGCCGATTCCAAGGATTGGGTACGACGAGTGGTGAGACACCATTTAATGTTGCCTTCACTTGCTCTGGAAGCAATGGCGCCGTCACTCTGAATCTTGACGCCGACCGTTTTATTGCCAACGGCAGTGCGGGACTTATCAAACCCCAAACTGGCAGCGGCAATGCGGAATGTATTGCACTTCAAATTATCGACTCTGATACCGGGCAACCAATAACTCTCGGGGTAAGGCGAGTTGTCGGGTCGGTGTTGAATGGTTCGGCCAGTTTTAACTTGCCTTATCAAGTGCGCTATTACCAAAGCGATGCAGGTAAAAACTGTGTTTCTCCCGGGAAAGTCCATGGGGCAGCTACGGTAACCGTAAGTTATCAGTGATTAAAATTCTGGTCGGGCAGTCGGGAAGATTTTTCGATTGGTTGCGTGATTTTGCTTAAGTTTTATATGGGAGATGACGGATGGGGTTACTTAAAAGATCACCTGTCGATCTGGCGATAAGTTGTGCGCTGTTAGTCTTGATGTCGCCTGCAGACGCCGCTGAGTATGACCAAATTGACCTGTCATCCACTTCCGGAAAATCTCTCACACTGGAAGGTGACCATGTCACGCATATCGGTCAAGGGCCCGGCATTAGAGTCAGCGGGTCGAATAACATCTTGAACGGATCCGCTCTAAATATTAAGGCAATCGCAGATACTGACAATGGTGCTGTCAGCGGCGTGCAAGTACTTGCCGGGGGGGCGGCGCAATTGAAGCAGTCGACGATCCTCGCCAGCGGTAATTTAGCCGATGGTTCGAGCTCCAGCGGAAGAGGCTCCCTTTTGCGCTTGCAGGACACCAACATCATTGCTACCGGTGATCGTGGCCGAGGTGTCGTGGTGGAAAAAGGCGCTGTGGCTGAACTCGCTGGAGGAACCCTTAGCTCCAGTGGTAATTCTGGTGACGTGTTATCGGCCAATGGGGCAGGTTCGGTCATCAGGAGCAACGGCTCAACTCTCACGTCCTCGGGCAAAATTGCTTACGCGGTCAGGGCACAAAAAGGCGCAATCGTTGAATTAACCGGCGTATCGGCCGTAACTTTTGGGCAATTCGCACCTGTGTTCACGATTATCGGCGCCGACACTATCATCGAGTCCGATGGTGTTTCCGCTTTGGCTCAGAATGCCCAAGGGGCAGATATAGAGGGGGGGCGGTTCGTCTTCAGCAATGGCAGTCTGAAAGCCAAAGGCGATGCCATTCTAATAAGGCCCGGCTCGCAAAACGGCGGGGAGGTATCGGTCGATCACTCACACATCGCTTCGCAGACTGGCAATGCGATCGTTCTAGATGCACGCCAAGCTAAGGCGCAGTTGGACGACGTGCAAGTAACAACCGAGGGCAACCGCGGCGCTACGCTCTGGTTACCGGGTACCGACACCCTCGCAGTGATTAAAGACAGCGATCTGCAAACTTGGGGCGCACAGGCGGCAGGAGTTGACAATCGCGCAGGCGCAGTACAAATGGCAGGCGGTAGCGTGATTACCCACGGTAAATCGGCCCACGGGCTGTATGCGTCAACGGACGTTATCGGTGACCCTTCCGAAAAACCTTCAGCTTCCTTCGATGTGCAGAACGTTTTAATCGAGACCTATGGCGCGGGCTCTGTCGGTGCGCTGGCTAGGTATGCGGGAGCGCGCATGGCAATCACCGACAGTCAGGTGCTGACTCACGGGGAGATGGGACATGGGCTATTCGCATCGGGTAAGGGCGCTGAGCTAGAGGTGACTAACAGTACTGTGACCACTCTAGGCGCCTCAGCTTATGGAGTGCACATCAGTAATAACGGCTTCGTCAGTTTAGAGGGGTCGCATGTCAAGACCTTTGCGAATAGGGCGTATGCGCTGGTCAGCCAGGCTGCTGAATCACAGGTGAGCAACCACATACAACTCGTTGATAGCGATGTGCAGTCGTATAAAAGCAGTGCGCTGAGAGTTTCGGGTGGCAGCCTCGGATTATCCATGATTAAAAGCACGCTCAGCGGCAGCAAGGGCGAAGACTCCGGCACTGCGGTATGGGTGACCAATGGTACCGGTGACGTCAAGGCAGGGTACGTGGCCATGGACGCTTACAACTCTTCAATCAACGGAGATATACAACAGGATGCCGGCCAGCTTTACATAGGCTTGCATGACCAATCTTTGCTCGACGGCGCGGTTCGTGACGCAGGCCTCATGACTTCTGCCATATCCATTGATCGCAGCAGCAAATGGACCATTCGGGGTGACTCCAGCATCGCATCGCTCACGAATAACGGTATGGTCGATTTCGGCAGCCCAGTCACAGAAAACTTCAAACATCTCACAATTGGTGGAGATCTCAACGGCGATGGTCATTACGCCGTGAACACCAACTTAAGCGCTCAGCAGGGTGACCGTCTTGAGGTTGGCGGGCAGGTGACGGGTAACAATCAAATTTTGGTAAGAAACAGCGGCACGGAACCATCGGTGAACGCTCAAAGCCTGACATTGGTACAAAGCCAAGGCGGCAGTGGTGGTTTCTTATTGGCGAACCGAAACCAGGTAGTAGATGTTGGCTCCTACCGCTACGTATTGCGCCGTAGCGATAGCGAGGCAAGTGGGAGCCAGAATGTTTCACGCTGGAGTTTGGTCAACGTTTCTCACGTTGAGCCTGACCCGGAGCCTGGAGAGCCAACTGAACCTTCGATTCCGCCGCCTAGTGTATCTACTCCTAAGCCGCCCGTTACTTCGCCTGACCCCTTGGAGCCAGCACTGCCTGGGCCTTTGCTCCCGACGCCGGAGCCGCCTATACCCGAGCCTGCTATTCCAACACCCCCCCCGGTACCAACCGCCCGAAACCTATCCACTGCAGCCAGCGCCGCAATCAACTCAAGTGCCATTGCCACTTTGCGCGGCACTTGGGATGCGGAGCGCAGCACGCTGATCCAGCGTTTGGGTGATGCGCGACAAAATGCAGAGCATGAGGGGGTGTGGATACGCAGTTATGGACAGAAACAGCTATTAGATAACGATGTCGGCCGGCATTTTTCCCAGCATGTTAAAGGCGTTCAGTTCGGCATAGATCGTCGAATTGCCGTCGGTAACGGATCTTTGATTCTGGGCGGGCTATTGGGATACAGCCATACCAACAGGCGTTTCAACGATGAGGGCAGCGGCAAGCTGGAGAGCTATCAGATTGGGAGTTACACCACCTACTTCGATGACGCTGGCTGGTACGCCGATGGTTTGCTCACACTGAATCGCTGGTCAACCCGACTGGACGTCCAAGGTAGCGACGGTGCTCAGATAAAAGGTCATACCCGCAACTATGGTGCCGGTATTGCACTCGAGGTAGGCAAACGATTCACCCTTGATGATGGCTGGTTCGTTGAACCTCAGGTCCAGTTCTCGACGCTTTATGCCTCTGCCGACAGTTACCGATTGAGCAACGGTATGCGCGTGAGCACGAGCGGTGAAATGTCCACTCAGACCCGCGTCGGCAGCCTGTTGGGTCGTGATCTGAAACTAGAAGGGAGCGTAACCCTGCAGCCGTACTTGAAAGCCGGGTGGACGCAAGACCTGAATGCTCGCGACGAAGTTAAGACCAACAGTATTGCAAGTCATCCCGATGGCAAAGGGGGAGGTTGGTACGGCGGAGCCGGCATCACCGGTTCGGTTGGTAATGGCCACCAAATCTATGCAGATCTGGAGACAAGTCACAGCTCTACTCTCGAGCGTCCCTGGGCACTGAACATCGGTTATCGATTGACTTGGTAATGGAAGTATTAAAATGAACTTTGTTTATTCTCTTGTGTGGAAAACAGCCACCAAGGGGTGGGTGGTCGCGTCTGAATATGCCCGACGACATTGCAACTCCGGAGCCCGCAAGCTGGTGCGCTACGCTACCCGTATTATGGGTTGCTTTTCTTCGCTATCGCTGGGCTTTGTCGTGTGTTGCCAGGCGCGAGGAGGAGACGGCTTCCCTTTCGTTGTGACCGGCCCGCTTACAGAAAGCCACGTCACACACGACTATCCGAACGCAGCTGCTGTCTATGTCAATTCGGGAGGAATTTATACAGGCTATAGCGTGTTGATCAACTCATATGCGCGAGAGGGGGGGCTTGAGGGAGGTATTCAGGGCGCGCTTTATGTAGCTGACGGTGGGATCGTAAATCTAGATGAGTTCAGCGCAGTTTCGATCGAGCCTGCCACGCCTCCTGATTTGTGTTGTGCATTTGGCATGGTGGTCAGGGGCACCGGCGAAGTGAATAGTTCAGCCAAAGTTAGCGGAGTGACGGGTGGGGCAGCCGTTTTTGGGGGCGGGCGGCTTAATCTTAACGGCGGCACCTATACCGGACTTTTTGGCATTGCCGCTAGCGGCGAAGGCAGTATCGTCGAGGGCTCAACCTATGCCGCTGGGACCGAAGCGGGCGCCGGCGTGCTCGCGGAGCGGGGCGCTAGTATTACGCTGGATAGCGGCAGCAAAGTTGAAAACGGTATGGTTGCAAGAGATCCTGGCAGCACCATCACCGCTCGATCGGTTGCCACCACCGGAGAAATCAGGGCAGTGAACGGCGCAGCAATTGTGCTCGATGGGGGTACGGTGGACGCTGAAGGATGGGGTGTTGCTGCCGTAACTGCACGAGGCGTAGTCCCCAGTCACATCACCACCTCTGCCGACATCACAGTTACGGGTTTCGGCAACGCGACAGCCTTGAAAGCCACTGAGGGAGGCGTGATCGATCTGGTCGGCGGTACAGTTGTCGGGGCCGGTCAGGCGCTGCTCGCCACTGGTCCTAGCTCCGTTATCCGCATGTCGGAGGCTGTGGTCCAACAAAGTGAGATCCAGGGCTCACGCGCTGTCAGCGCATTGGACGGCGCGTCAGTCGAACTCGCCAGCGGCCAGATTATCGCACCGTACTGGAACAATATTGCCCTGGAAGCGAACGGCGGCAATTCTGTGATCCGAAACACCGCCGCGACCATTACCGGCTCCAATGCAACTGGCGCTCGCGCTTCGAATGGCGGCACTTATCTTTTAGCATCGGGCGGAACCATGTTCGGAAGCGATACGGCCTTGGAGGCGATGGGCACTGGAAGCTCGATCGTCAGCTCCGGAAATGTCAGCGCCGTTAAAACGGTCGCACGCGCCACAGACGGTGGGCTGGTTATATTTGACGGCGGAGACCTTACGACCACTGGTGCAACAGACTCGGCGATCGTTGCTGACAATCAGGGTGAGGTGAAGGTGACCAATTCAGAGGTGCTGGCCGGTGCGAGACTCAGTGGCAACGGCATTGAAGCTCGAGAGGGTGGCAAAGTTTCACTCACGGGAGGCACGCTAACTCTTTCCGGCAACGGCAGTTCAGCGCTCATTATTCAAGGCCAGGACTCAAAACTGACCAGCAATGCGCCGTTGTTCCTGAATTCCACGGCAGCGGAAGGTTCTGCCATCACACTCGTCGACCATTCCGGTCAAACTTTCAGTGAGCTACACGCCACGATGGATGGTCCGGATGCCAGCGTCATTCGATCTGCCGGTGGTCTCAATTCGCTTGCCTTGACTGATAGCGATATGCAAAGCACCCGTGGGGTAGCAATCCTCGGCGTCGCCCATTCTGCTCCGGCCGGTTTGGATTTGACGCTCTCGAAAAGCCTTCTATCAGGCGTCTCGCTGATCAGGGATAACGGCCAATCTATAAATCTGACCGCGAACGATGCCTCTGCATTGATTGGCAATACTTCCGCAGATCATTCGACCGTGAACTTGAATGGCGGATCGGTATGGGCACTGGAAACAGGCCGTTCAACGCTTGGTAGTCTGGGGGTCAGCGGCAGCGAACTCAGGTTTGCCGACGGTGCAGAGCTCACTGTTGCGGATAACGTTCGCCTCAGTGCGGGCGCCACTATGATGGGCATTATTGAGGGCACCGCCATGCTTTCGGCTCCTGAATTGATCAATGCAGGCCATCTGGTGAAAGAGGGGGGCGGTACGCTGACGCTTTCGAGCGGGATCAGTCGCGCTGGTTCTATTATGGTGTCGGATGGCACCTTGAAAATAGGTAACGGTGAAGCAGTGGGCAAGGTTGAGCTTGGCTATGTCGATAATGATTCGATGCTGGTGTTCGATCGCCCCGATACCGTCCGAGTAAATACCATTGCCGGAGCGGGTGCCGTCCGTCAAACGGGGCTCGGGACAACAATCTTGAGCGGAGACAGTCGTTATCAAGGACCGACCCTAGTTGATGCGGGAGTACTGCAGTTGGGCGATGGCGGGGCTAGCGGCAGTGTATCCGGTGACGTGATTGTCAGCACTGGTGGCGTCTTGGCCGTGCGGCGGAGTAACGATGTCGTGCTGAGTAATTCATTGAGTGGCGCAGGGCTGATCACCATTGACACTGATAGTCATGCGTTTGATTTGGCAGCGTCCACTGGGAAGGCTTTCGAAGGTGTGTTAGTCGTGGGGCGTAGTACCTTCAACCTGGGAGGTTTTAACGCGCTGTCACTTGGCAACGCAACACTGAGAGCTGACACCGGCAGCCTCATAACTGTCGCCGACGGCGAGCAAAATATCAAAGGTTTGGAGATTAAAGGGGGGAAACTTGCATTCAACGCAACCGTTCCCGCTCAGATGACTGCTGAAAGTCTTGTTACTACCCAGAGCTTAAACACGAGAGAGGGAGGGGCTATTCAGGTTAAGTTACCGACGCCATTTACCCCCACGCCTCCTGGTTTAGGCAATACAGTTGACCTGTTGAGCCAGGATGATGCTGGCGTGGGTACTCGTCTTGTGAATGCAGAGCAAGTTTTCGGTAGCGCAGGTGCATTGACGCTTGTCGATCAAAACGACCGGGTAATTAGTGCTGCGCAGCATATTGATATTGCGCAGAATGATCAAATCGTTGCCAAGGGCACTTACGACTATCGACTCACCACGGCACCGGGCGATGGGTTATACGTCAATTACGGACTTTCACGTCTTGATTTGCAATTGAACCAGACTCTTGCTCTGGCACAACGCGACTCAGCGACCGGTGCCGCCGCAGACCTATCAGCGCAACTAAGCGGCAACGGAAATATTGAAGTCAATGCTGGTGTCGGCCATTTATCTTTATCTAACGCACACAATGATTATTTGGGAACGACAACCGTTTCTTCAGGGACTTTGCTGCTAGAAGCTGATAACGCTCTGGGACGGACCCGCGCGTTACAAGTCTCCAGCAATAGCGCAGTGGACCTAAACGGTATGGTCGCCACAATTGGCCGACTCGAGGGGCAGCGCGGCTCAAGCATAGACATCAACGATGGTTCATTGACGATCCGAGAAGGTGGCCTGTCGGAAGGGAGCCTTATGGGGCAGGGGCAGATCTATCTGCGTGACGGGAATCTGCTCATCGACGGGGCTAACGAAGCATTGAGTGCCGACACGACTATTGCCTCCAATGCCGCGGCCTACCTTGATGACGCGTCAGGTTTGGGGAATGGTGAGATTAACAACCACGGCACGCTCGTCTTGGATGACGCTGGAGGTGTGTTGCGCAATGCTCTCAGCGGCGCAGGTACGGTCAGCTTGACAAACGAGAGTGATGTGACGATCAGGGGTAATAATCAGGCGTTCTCAGGACTTTACGACGTGAGAGAGAGCGCAAGGCTTTGGGTCGCTGATGCCGCCGATCTTGGTCGTGCGGCGGTGGACAATGACGGGCTTGTGACAATCGATGCAAATCACGACTGGACGATGGTCAGCCGCCGGTCGGGCTACGGTAATTGGCTCAAGCTTGGTGATGGCACGCTGACTTTGACAGGTTCTAGTGCATCTACCGGCACCACTAACGTCGAAGCAGGCACATTGCGTGCTGGAGCGGAAGATACTTTTGGCGCAGCCGCCTCCTATGTGGTGGCGCCTTACGCGAGGTTGGACACGGCGGGCTGGAGTCAAACTCTGCGCTCGCTGGAAAACAACGGAATTGTCGCTTTGCTCGGTGGCGGCGCAGGCTCGACTTTGAAGGTTACGGGCGCTTACACCAGTCACAACGGCATCCTTCAATTGGGCACTTCATTGGGGGCCGATGGCAGCGCTACAGATCGATTGCTTTTGAGCGGCCCTGATGCGACGGTGACCGGTCATACGTTCATACAGGTCACCAATCGGGGGGGACTAGGTGCGCAGACCACTGGCGACGGAATTAATATCATCGCGGCAGAGAATGGCGCTGTGACCACCGCGCAGACCTCCAAGGATGGGTTTTCGCTTGTGGGCGGTCATGTTGACGCAGGTGCGTTTGAGTATCGTCTCTACGCCGGAGACGCGAAGGGCGAGGGCGAAAACTGGTATCTGCGCACTACCTCCGGTGAGGTGCTTCAGCATGCAAACTACCGGGCAGAAGTACCGCTGTACAGCGCACTCCCAAACCTGCTGCGTCAAAGCGATATGACTATGTTGTCAACGTTGCACGCCCGAAGGGGCGACACAGATGGGGCGCGCTTGTCGAACGGTCCAGAGGCCTGGTTGCGAACGCTAGGCTCAAACTCGCGGATACGTCAGGGTGGAGCTTCCAAAACTGACAGTGACGTTGGCTTCTCAGGGATACAAGTTGGAGTGGATCTTTTCGCTCACGATGATTGGACGACCGGCTTTTATGTGGGTTATTTGCACAGTCGTGCTCGTGTGAACGGCCGCTATGGCCTTGCCAGCGCAGATCGTAGATTCGCAGGCGATCTCAAGTTCGATACTCTGGCTATTGCGGGCTATGCGAACTATGCGAATGCGCGGCATCAGTATGCCGATATCGTATTTCAGTCCAGTCATCAAAACATTACTGCCCAAACTCCTTCAGGCACTAATGATGAAGAACGTCGCGGCAACAGCGTCACTGGATCTGTGGAAATTGGGCAGCGGTTCGCTTTGAGCCAGGAGATGTGGGTGGAACCACAGGCGCAAATCCTAGTGGGCCATAATAATCTCGCTAATACCTCGATACCGGGAGCTTCTATTCAGCAGGATATGGCCACCAATGTGACGGGGCGTTTGGGGGTGAGGTTCGGAGGGGAGACGGACACGCCGCTTGGCCGGCTGACCCCTTATACACGGGTCAATGTGTGGCATGATTTTGGTGGTACCGACACGACGCGCTTCGTGACCCCAGGCACTAGTACCCGTTTTTCCGAGAGTACCGACTACAGCTCGACAGAACTCTCCTTTGGGTCGACGTTGCATCTCAATGACCGTACCCGGGTCCACGCCGAAGTAGGCAAGACGTTCCATAACGGAGGAGGCTCTCAGATCGACTCAAGGCTGCAAGGTACCATTGGGGTTAGCTTCGAGTTCTGAGGTAAGACTCTCATTCAGGAGGGGCAAATATTCAATCTTAGCCTTCACTCCGTACCAAATTGTAAGGTTTTTGCATGCCCCTCCTGCTAGTTAAATGCACTTTCAGATTTGTCTGATTGATAGCCGGCAAAGTTGGCCGTTAAGCTATCACCTTAGTATTTTAAGGTCTTCAGATGAGATCTCGTCTAATTTCAGGCAGAGCAATCAGGGCAGTTGTCGCTGAACAAAACTTTGAGCAAAGGTGTTCTGTCGAGAATTCGTTGATTGCATTGGGCTGTTTTCGTACAGCTACTGTTAGCGATTTTGATGAGCTGGTTTCAATTACTCATTACTCACCTGACTTGTTTGAGCGTTTTGATTTGTTAATAGCTAATGCGCGAATATTTCGTGATGTTAAAGTTCAATGGGCGCAGTTTTGTTTGAGTAGTTCTCGTTTGAAACATGTGTTGATTTACGATGAGTACAAATCCTCAAATGAGCTTGAGGTCCTATCTGAACGGTCAGCCTACTATGTGTGGAGAGTAAAAAAAGCAGATTCCACCGTGCTCGAAAATCTTATCCCTCTGATTGATACGGCTAATAGTTAGTTTCGCGTATTATCTATTAGATGTTTCAAGTGTAGGGCTGGCGGCGGATCCGTGCGGGTGGAGTAACCTGGTGATCGAAATACTGAACAGCTTTAGGGGAAAATATTTTTCAAGTTGGTATGGCCGGGCATTTATTTTGTGGTTATGTTGATTGGCGCTCGGCAGTATAGAATGTGAGTTAGTAGTTGTTGGTGTGCTTGAAAAAGTGCTGAAGGGTAAATATTAATGACTTTTAAGATTGTTTTTTGTTAAGTGTGAGCATGTGTTTATGATTTTTTTGATTCTTACTTGTTCTACTGAGGTGTAATTGCTTTTGCAGCAGCTGTTTGAGCGACGCGCAGTGCTGCCATGTACGCCATTTTATGTAGCTGTTCGCTAAGCCATCCAGGAGAAAATATGACAACGCTTTATCACGGCATGGATAGAAAAGCTCTCGACGCCGCATACAATAACACCCAAGCAATATCTGATTTTCCCGATGTGCTGAGGAAATTTCAATCGCGTAGCACCCGACTATACGAAAGGAGACCATGCAGGCGCGACCTTCGCTATGGCGAGGGCTCGCGGCAGCGATTCGACTGGTTCCCCTGCGGCTACGCGGAAGCTCCCACTTTCATCTTCATTCACGGAGGGTACTGGCAGAACTGCGCCAAAGAAGATTTTGCATTTATAGCGGAAGGAGCACTCGCAAAAGGCTTTAATGTGATATTGGCCGAATACACTCTTGCACCTGAAGCATCTATCACACATATCGTTGGGGAAATAGGACGTCTACTTGATTGTCTTACAATGGACGTCGAAGGGCTTGGAATTGCTGGTGGTAAAGTTTGTCTCAGCGGTCACTCGGCCGGGGGGCATCTGACTGCAGTACATCGCTCGCATCCACTTGTCGCAAATGCGCTCGCAATAAGCGCGCTGGTCGATCTTGAGCCAATTAGCCTCTGTTGGCTCAATGACAAATTGCAACTGACCAGTGCGGAGGTCGAAATTTATAGCCCAATACGCCATATAAGTCGGGGGGCTCCAATGATTGTTGCGGTTGGCGCTGCGGAACTACCCGAGTTGTTACGCCAGTCAGACGCATACTCGGCAGCGTGTGAAGCTGCAGGAGAAAGAGTCGAGAGTGTGTATGTTCCTGACTGCACACATTTCTCGGTGCTTGAGGATCTTGCTCGCCCCGACGGGATTTTAATGACGGCGCTCGAGCGGTTAGCCTAAGGGCTACATTTCAGTACCTCCTACAGCAGTAAAGTCATTAAGTTTTCCGGCCCCACACTCTGTCTTTCGTCCCGGGCGGAAAACGATCGATTAATGTAACGTCGATACAAGAGAAATTGAGGCGGATGCGGTGTATCAAACCATCGGAAATTTCGCGGTGAAGGTGGTGCCACTCTCTCGTGTTGAATTCACCGATACGACACCGTTATGCGCCCTGACGATCTCTCGAACGATAAAGAGTCCAAGCCCCACACTTCGCGAGTCGGTGCCGGTCATTTCTCCCCGAATCATGGGCTCAAACAAAACGCCCATCAACGACTTGGGAATGGCTGGCCCCAGGTTTTGTACCGATACAATGGCGTTATCCTGCTCGATGCGTGAAGTGATCGTGATCGGCTGTTGTAAATCACCATACACCACGCTGTTAGCCACCAGATTACCAATGATTTGCTGCACGCGGTCTGCATCCAGAAAAGCACTGCCGGTCCCCACAGTCCGATGCACCAACTTGGCTTGGGGGAACGTCATACGCAATTCATCGACGCTGGCGCCAACGAAGGCATGTAAATCCACGGTCGAAGGGCCGATAGTAATGCCTTGCCCAACTCTGGCTAATGCCAAGTCTAGCAGGTCGCCAATCATGCGTTCAGCACGGTCTGCCGACAGGCTGATGTGGCCGAGCATCTTGTTATCTCGAGTGGGACGTTCCTCTCGGGCAAGGATGCCAGAGGCCATTTTGATAGCCGTCAGCGGGTTTTTCAGATCGTGGCTGACGATGGCGACCATTTGTTCGGCAAACGCGGCGCGAACCTGGGCCTTTTCGTAGGCGTTTTTTAGCTCCTCCTGAGCCAGTCTGAGAGCTGTTTCGGCGGCGGTTTTTTCGCGCAGCAGGTCTTCGGCGATTTTTCGTGCGTTGAGCAGCTCACGCTCATACTTATCGCGATCTTTGGTGCGAAACAGCGCTAACTCATAAAACGCACCGCTGGCGTGCTTGCGTCGGACGCCATTAAGCAACATGGTCACAATGTGTTTGTCATGGTGGACCAGGTCGAGCTTTACCTCAGCGACGGAGCCTTGCATCTGCATCAGCGGCGACCAATGAGTTTGGTGGAAAATGCGTCCGCCCATCGTCAGTAGGTCCTGAAAACGCCGCCCGATGATCTCCTGGGCGTCCAAGCCGATTGAATGGCTGAACGTCTTATTGCTGCGAAGAATCGTGCCGTCTTCCTTCGTTACCACCAATCCGCATGGGGCTTCATCAAACAGCGCGTGAGCATCTGGCAGCAATGGCTGGTCAGTCGACATATTCGCCCATCCAGGGTAACAAAAAGTTTTCCATGGCCTCAGAGCATGCACTGGGCGAACTCATGTGGGGGCAATGGCCGACGTTAGCCACCAGGCAGAGCGTGCTAGAGGTCATCACAGACTGTAGGTATTCACCAACGGCGACGGGAGCGATCAGGTCGTCTGTGGATTGCAGGATCAGCGTGGGTGTAGCCAGCCCGATGATGTCTTGGCGGTTGTCGGACATGAACGTCACTCGCGCAAATTGCTTGGCGATATCGGGCTCGGTGCGGCAAAAGCTATTGGTCAGATCTTCGCTCAGTGCCGGTTGCCCAGGTGTGCCCATGATCACTGGAGCCATGGTGCTAGACCAGCCAAGGTAGTTGCTGTCGAGTGTGTCGAGCAGTGAGTAAATGTCCTCCAGCTTGAAACCACCGACATAGTCGTCGGTGTCGATGTAGCAGGGTGAGGGACCGATCATTATATGGGCAGAAATGCTTCCGGGCGCCTGGCGGTCAGCCAACGCACCGATCATGCTGCTGACAGAGTGGCCTACGACGATCACGGGCCCGCGAGTGTAATAGTCGATGATTTCATTGAGGTCACGTGCGTACCCGGCCAGTGAGTTGTACTTTTCCCGATCATAGGCTTCAAGATCCGACTCACCGGCGCCGACGAGGTCGTACAGAAGGACTGTAAATCGATCGGCGAAACCTTCGGCAAGATAACGCCACATGGTCTGATCGCAGCCGAAACCATGGGAAAAGATCAACGTTGAAGGACCATCGCCCAATAGTTTTACGTTGTTGCGATGTTGAAGGTTCATGCGTGTAGCCCCGGTCGAGCCAAAGGTTTTGGTGTCTGAGGCAGTGTAGATAGTCAAGGGTATAGCGTCACGCGGTATAGGTTTATGGCTCCTTGATGACGTCGAACTTGTCTCGGACAAACGTTTTGATTCTCGCGCCAGTTGAGTACGAATTTCCGCTTTGGCCGAAAGCTGCCTATGAAGACAGACACACCCCCGTGAGTATCGAAGTCGAATTAACTAAATTTTAGGGGGACGCACTTGTTTCGAAGGGGTAGGGTTGCGGAAATGACTGAAAAGATGCGGAAACGATATGGACATCAAGGAGTAAAAAAGCTCGATCCCCAGAAACGACAAAGCCCTGAATAATCAGGGCTTTGTCGTACATAAGATGGCGGAGGCGATGGGATTCGAACTCATGGACCTGTTACAGTCGACGGTTTTCAAGACCTTTAATAATTCGACTAATTTCAATGAGTTATGAGCCGCAGTGTTCCGCTTTGATTGCCTGCAATGTTCCTCAGAACGGCCGCAACGGGCAAAAGAGGTCGTTCACGGGAGGCAGCTATCGACGCACAGCAGTAATCTGAACCGCATTGATCTAAAGCAATGCCTCCTGCCCATCCTAAAATCGTGATGGCAGTTCATTTCCGGCCTGGGCATCCGAAAAGACCTCATCTGGATCTGCCTGACACCAATATCTGAAAAGTAGGCGAGGCTCGATATTTCCGAAAAATTGATCCACGATTCTCTCGGGGCGCACGACCCATTTAGGTTCTGGCCATTGCTGGGCTAAAACACCTAATGGTTTGCCAGATGAATAAACAACCCAAGTGGCCTTGCCTCCACTGATACGAGGTAGGTAGCCCATATCTTGTATCACTTCGATCAAGGTGCGCAGTGTTGCTGATTGATCGAGTGTGACCGATATTGCATGACTTTCCAGATCATCTCCCGCATGAACGCTATCTCGATCAATGGCAACTACCAACATGACTGCTCCTTTTAGTGGTGTGCTTTCACCAGATCGATCAGCGTAGAGACATCAGCGGCTAACTGTCGAGTTCGCTTCTAGCCGAAACCTGCCGTACCAAGCTACCGTTTTCGGCCAGAAGCGGACATCCGGGAACGACTGCTTCCGGCCAAATGCAGCCACACAGCCTTAACGACGCAACGGTCGCGGCTATTGAGAAAGCGGAAGTAGCGATTTCGCACCGCCCCGGGTCCGAATCGGTCGCTGCATTCGATCGCGCGGTAGAGGTCGTCTCGGACGAGTTCTTGGTGATCATGAGGGCTGCGTCCTCGATTGGCAGAACACGGGCCGTAGGCGCTGACTCACTGGTAGGCTGTCTCGAGAAAATCGACGCGCTAGAATGTCATTTAACGTAGAACCGCTTACGGTGACAAAGTCTTATGAAGTCAAGAATCGGCCCAAACGGGGTGCATCTTTTCGATCGCCTTTCAGGTCTGAATGTGCTGCTAGACGAGTTGCGCCCGAAAGAGGCGATTTGGTCAACGTCCCCCCGCCAGGTATCCATTGCTCTAACAAATGTTTGCGACCTTCACTGCGCGTACTGCTACGCGCCGAAGCACAAGGCGTCGCTGCATACTGACCAGGTGCTCAGCTGGTTGAAGGAACTGGATACTGAGGGGTGCCTCGGCATCGGATTTGGCGGCGGCGAACCCACGCTGCATCCTGACTTCGTCGACATATGCAAACGGATTGCGGGAGAAACTCAGCTCGCGGTCACATTCACGACTCATGGTCATCGCCTGACGCCACAGCTGGTCGAGCGCCTCAAGGGCTCGATCCACTTCGCACGCATTAGCGTTGACGGGGTAGGTCGCACCTATGAAGAACAGCGCGGGAAGCAGTTTGCCAGCCTGCTCCGAGGTATGGATTCGATTGCGACCTTGTCGCCCTTTGGGATCAACGTCGTGGTCAACGAGCGAACGGTTGCAGAACTTGACGCGATAAGCGAGCTCGCGCAAAAGGTTGGAGCTAGCGAATTGCTGTTGCTACCTCAGCAAGCAACCACCGCAGTCGCAAGCATGGATGGGTTGGTCTGCCGAGCACTTCAGGACTGGGTTTCCAGCTACGGAGGCAGGGTTCGCCTTGCGGTCAGTGAGGCGGGTGCGTCAGGACTGCCTACGTGCGACCCTCTGCCCGATGAGCGTGGCCTTCAGGCCTATGCGCACATAGACGCGTCCGGCATGCTTCGCGCTAGTTCTTACTCACCTGCCGGTGCGAAGATTGGAGACGCCGGCGTTCTGTCGGCGCTTCAGCGACTGAGAAATACCTTCGAGATTAAACGCGAGACGCAATCATGAAGATTTGGAACGGATACGGGTCTGAGCATTCGATGAACTTGGTTCTCATTGGGAGGTTCAAGCGAGTGCAAGACGCAGAGAAGGTCGAGAAGGACATTGACAGTCTCAGCGCTCAGGCCTCGAAAGATGACAGCCACTCCATCACTTTTGGTGAGCCAGAGGATCAGAGATTTTCAGATGACATGCTCTCGTTGCTGCGCAGCCTGAACCTCAACACCTTGGGGCCAACTGATCTCGGCCAGCTGGCATCTGAGCATTATCTCACGCGAGAGGGCGATCGAATCACTGTCACGACTGACGAGGCTGAGGTGTCCGCGTTCGTGAAGATCTTTATCGAGGCTGGGGCAAAGGTCGAAGTTTTCTCGGCTCACGACTACCCGTCCGATTCCGCCGACGTTAGTTGACAGGGAAAATACTGATGCCTGAAGCAAATTGGGATGTATTCAGCGAGCTACCCGGAGCAGCGGATGAAAACTTCGAGAAGCTTTGCCGCTCTCTGGTGCGCCGACACTACAGTCGCTTCGGTCGCTTCAAGCAACTCGCAAACCAGCCTGGCGTGGAGTTCCACCTCCAACTGACGGAGTCTTGTGATCTCGGAGCGCCGCCACGGTGGATTGGTTGGCAATGCAAATGGTATCAGCTGGCGAACGGACAAGACTTGGGAGCCACGCGCCGCAACAATATCATCGAGGGCATGGAGAAGACGCGAAAGCATGTCCAAGGCGTGACCGATTGGAAGCTTTGGACATACCACACCCTGACAAAGGGAGACCAAGAGTGGTTCTTCGCGCTTGAGAAAGACCGCTTCCCCGAGTTGAAGTTGGAGCTGTTGACGGCAACCGATATTGACGACCTCTTGGTTGGGCCGGGAGCGCTACTTCGAGAAACCTACTTCGGCGAGCTCGTTCTGACGCCTGCGCTACTTGCTGAGCAGTACAGGCTCGCTGCGGCTCCGTTCAAGCGCCGATATCAGCCAGAAGTTCATGTTGTCGTTGGAGCAGAGGAGAAGGTACTCAGGCGTCTGGGCGGCCAGAGCGCGTGGGAATCACTGAAGAAGCTCTCAAGTGCTCTCAAGAGGAATTGTACGGACATTGCTTCGCTGACAGGGAAAGTCAAAGATGAAATAAAGGCTGAAGTCGAATCGCTCTTGGCTCGAGCCACTGGACTGGCTGACCTGCTTGATAGCCTGCACGAGGCGCTTGGCAAGGGCGACTTCGACGCTTTACAACAAATACTGGCGTCGAATCCTTCGCAGCCGGTGCGCTATGACAGGCTGCTCTCGAAGCTGCGTGGGGCGCGTTCAGACGGAGCTCCTTTAGCCGCGAATCTGGTTGCGGACATCCACGCAGTTTCGTCGGCACTGCGCAGTCTGGATCGGTCGATCGGCGCTCGAGCCGTCGCCGTGCTTGCGGCTGCCGGCGAAGGAAAGTCCGAGCTTGCCGTCAAGGTGACGCAGGCGGACGGAGAATTCCCCGGTGGTGTTTTGCTGCTGGGCAAGAATCTCCATGCAGGCCAGGGACTTGACGATCTAGTGTCTGCCTTCAAGATTTCTGGAAGGCCGGCGGAGAGCTTCGACCGACTGGTTGAGGCAGTAGATGCGGCGGGTCAGCGCGCGGGCAAGCGTATCCCTATTGTCATTGACGGTCTAAATGAAGCGGAAGACCCGAGAAGTTGGAGGGATGAACTCTGCAGGGCGGATGAGCTTCTTAGGGACTTTCCCTACGTACTGCTGGTTGTCACTCTGCGCAATGAGTTCACGCAGATGTGTCTGCCAGAGGAGTTTCCTAAAGTTGAGCACAACGGGTTCCAGGAAGATCCGCAGACGGCTATCGATAAGTACTTTATGTACTACAAGATCGACGCCACCGACGCGGATCTGCCAATTGAGTTCTTGCAGCATCCTTTGACGCTGAGAATCTTCTGCGAGGTGGCAAACCCTCGACGCCAGCACATTGTCGGCGTGGAGGCGTTACCCAGTTCGCTTGCAAGCCTGTTTGAAGTGCACTTCAATAAGGTCGCCGAACGAGTTGCTGAGCTTTCACCGGCGGCGCATCGCATCTATCAGGAGGAAGTGCAAGATGCGCTGCTGACGATCGCGGGTCTCCTCTGGAGGGGTAACGCGAGAAGCGTGGAGTTCCAAGCTGCACGAACGGCTGTTCGAGACGTGGGCCGTTGGGACGCCAGCGTTATTCGCGCGCTGGAGTCCGAAGGCATCCTCGTTCGAACGACTTCTGAAGACGGTGGCCAAGGAATCGCGTTCTCATACGATCTGATGGCCGGGCATATGATGGCACGGTACCTCCTCGCCAGGCCGTCCTTGGTGCAGTGGCTGCAAAGCGATGAAGGACGCACTCAATTCCAATTCCGTGAGGCTGGATCGCATACCTTCGCCTATGACGTGTTCCAGGCTCTGGTTGGCCTGTATCCCCAACGCCTTGGCAGGCGCCAGCTTTGGCAAGAATTGTCGGACGAGAACCTTGTCATGAACGCTCTGTTGTTGACAGCGCAATCAGACCCAAGGCAAATCGGGCGGGAAACGGTGGAACGGTTCGCGCGCGCAATGCAGGAGTCGAAGCAGTTCGCACGGATGGCCTTCAAAAGACTTTGGAGCACCAGGGCAGCGCGAGCGCATCCGTTTGACATGGACTTCTTGCACGGCGTGCTCTTGGCCATGTCCAATACGCAGCGCGATCTTTTCTGGTCGGAGTGGGTTCGCGAGCGGTCTAAAGATGTTGAAGACGATTTCAAATTCCTGTCGACTAAATGGAAGTCGGGTAGCCTAGACGAACGAGAGATTCGGCGGGCGCGCTGGGTGATGTGGACGCTAACGTCGACGTCCAGAAGCCTGAGAGACGTGGCCACCAAGACCCTATACGAATTCGCCGCCAAGCGGCCCGGGGAGTTTTTCCGGCTGGCAGTGGAGGCAATCGCCATTTCAGATCCATATGTCCCCGAGCGGATGTTCGCCGCGGCCTACGGTACGGTGCTGACCAATTGGTGGGATACTAATGCTGTGGAGATGCGTGAGGCACTGCCGAGAATTGCTCGTGAGATCTATCAAGCGATGTTCGCGCCTGGCGCGACGCATCCCACCTGGCATGCTCTATATCAGCAGTACTGCCTGGGAACCATTACCATCGCGAGGACGGTTGATCCGGCTTGCTTGTCTGAGGACGAGGCAGCTCATCTCGTTCCACCGTTTGACCATCTACCCAGTCCGTTCGAGAACATGCCACATTATGACCCGGCGGTGATCGAACGTGCGAAGCGCGCGGCGATTAGAATGGACTTTGGCAACTACACGATGGGGAGACTGATTCCAGGTCGGTCGAACTACGACGACCGCAATCCAGAGTACCAACGGGTACTACCGGCAATCGTTTCGCGAATGCTGGTGCTTGGCTATGACCCCGAGAAATTCGAAGCTGTTGATCGGCAAATGGACTCCGGTCCTCGTATGGGAAATGACAAGAACAAGGTCGACAGATACGGGAAGAAGTACGGCTGGATTGCTTACTTCGAGATGTGGGGGGTGCGGTACGCGCGGGGCCTCCTTGCCGAAGAACGCAGCGCTCGTCCCTCAGATGTGGACATCGACCCGACGTTCCCGCTTGAGGCCGCGAGCATTGACCTGCCGCTTCCAGACTTGTTCGGCAGTCAGCCTACGGATGCTGGCGACTGGATAGTGAGAGGTCCGCAACCAGACTACCGTGGCATCCTCGAATTAGCGGAGATTGATGGCATGACGGGGCCATGGGTCGTACTTGACGGGTTCCTCGAACAGAACGCCCCCGCTGATGACAGACAGGTCTTCACCTTTCTCCGAGGTGTACTCGTGGACAGCGGAGAAGTCGACCGCCTGTGCACGTTGTTCACTGGCCTCGAGTACCCCGGCAATGACGCCATTCCGAGCGAGCCAAGCTACTACTACACCTATGCGGGTGAGATGCCTTTCTCTTCGATTCCGGGACTGCCTGTCACTGACGAGCAAGAGGGTGACCGCGTCGAATACATGGTGTCCGCTGATAGGTGGTCAAACAATGGCATCGCGGTCGACATCCCAGTGCAGAAGTACAACTGGGAGAGCTACCACAGCGTGGTGAACCAGAACAGCGGTGCATGCCTGCCCGCTAAACAGCTCTGTCAGGCTTTGAGTCTCAGGTACTGCGCCAACAAATGGGACCTGCACGATGCTGCAGGCGTGGCGTCCCTGTACCGAGAAGTCGGTGAGTATGGCTCGCAGGCCAGTGGCTTTTTTAGCTATCTGCGTCGTGACCTTCTTGATAGCTACTTGACGCAGTTCGGCAAGGCGCTGGTATGGCTAATGTGGGGAGAGCGTGGCTTCCATCACCGGTCAGTAGAGGCGCACAACCTGCACGAGTACTACGCGAACCACCAGCATATTCACAAGCTTACTCACATCTATCAGCCTGCTTCGAGCACTCAATCGTAGATCGAATCAGGCGAGTTGGACGCCGCCTTTCTTGGGCGCAGTAGATGTTTTATGTAGGGCAGGGAGCCAGCAGCGTATTCATTACTCGGTGCTGGATGCACCGTTCGACATCCTGACAAGGTCGCGGCACCTTCAAATCAGCGCCTCGAATGTCCGCTCTCCGGAGCAACATTGCAGGCACAACCGGAGAACGCATCAAGTGGACTCGCAGGCATTAGCTTTCGAACCGCATCGGACTTCAGTCTCTTACAAGCGGTTAGTAAACCAATTACACGCCGATGACCGCTGGTGACAATCGCGGTCTGTAGGCACACAGACATCTATGGCCGGTTAAAACTAGGTATTGGCTACCTGTGTCTGGCCAAAAGGGGCTTCTTCGTGGCTATGCGTTTGGGACAGTGAGTGTCGCTTCTGGGTCGAAAAGGTCGCTCGGAACGACTGCTTTTGGCCGAAAGCTGCCAGTGGGAAGTTATCGTGTTGAATATTTATGCTCGCAGATATTCTGGAGTTCGAATCTCTCCTTCACCGCCACATTCAGTAAACGCAAACCTCTGATTTTCCTAGAGAAAGTCGGGGGTTTGTGGTTTTTGGAGTCTGAAAAAAGGCCACGTGGGACTGAGATGGGACTGGTGCACTATTCTGGTGCGTAAAAAGCTGCTGCTGAGAGAGTCGATGGACCGCTCTACCGCTGCGACCGTATGAGCTAGGCTTTGCATACCCCTCACGTCTAGGATGGATCGCATGCCGGATAACTCTGCCTCTAATATCGCCACTGCTGATGCGCTGACATTGTTACTGCAAAACCAGCATGCCATCGGTGCTGCAATAGATGAATTTGCAAAATGGTTTTCAGAGAATGGCGCAGAGACTGTTGGGGATAACGCGATCGCAGCTATGGAAACGTTGGATACAAATGCCCAAGCACTCACAAATGCGATCATGCGATTACGCGAGTGTTAGGGACCTGCGACTGATTCTGCAAAAACAACTGACTGGCATTTTCGTATCCTCAGCAGGCGTTCACCCCCTACCGGCTCATTTTTGATCTCGGTTGATATGTGCCAGCTTGGCTGGTCACACTTTTCAGTTGACAATGGTGACCGTCGAGGTCACTATTCTCAAACGAAATCAGTGACCGGGAGGAATCAGTATGGAAGTTTTTGAGTGCACGCACCGTGGTGAGCTGGTAATCGGCGATAAAACAATCTCATGTGCGATTTTAAGCAATGGTATGCGGATAATCACGCAGACCGCGCTCTTTGATGCTTTTGATCGCCCGAGGAAGGGAGAGAAACGCATTGATGGTTTGCCCTCTGTGATCGGCGCTAAAAACCTCCTTCCATTTATCTCTGATGAGCTTAAAGAAAAATCAGCTGTCGTACACTATTACTCCCCAACGGGAAAAGTAGTTTCGGGGCACAATGCCGAATTGATTCCTCTGATATGCGAGTTGTATCTCACAGCAAACGATGAGAATGCTCTACTCGAGAGCCAGGAGAAAATTGTTCTCCAAGCGCACATTTTGATTCGTGCTCTCGCTAAGGTTGGCATAACCGCTCTTATCGATGAGGCAACCGGTTATCAATATGAGCGCGAAAGTAACGCGCTGCAAACAATTCTCAAAGCCTACATATCTGAAGATTTGTTGAAGTGGCAGGCACGCTTTCCACGGAAATACTATCAGGAGCTATATCGTCTCTATGATTGGGAATATGATCCTCTGAAAATGACTCACCCTCAGTATCTAGGGAAGTTCACAAACGAGTACGTCTATGAGCATTTGCCCGCCGGTGTGCTCAAAGAGTTGCGGCAAAAAAACCCAAAAAATGACTCGGGGAATCGTTCAAAAAAACATCACCAATTCTTGTCTGGCGACATTGGTATTCCTCACTTAGAAAAACACATCACTAAGCTCATTACGATCATGGAGCTTTCAAATGGCGTGGTTGAGTTCAAGCGTAATTTTGAGCGTGTGTTTGGGGCGAATTACAAAGAACAACTTTCTTTGGGTTTGAAGTAGTGATGACGGGTGCGGTGGCTGAACCTTCTCTTTCAAGGTTTTATCATCCGCACCACGTTAAGACTATCGGGATCTATTGCGTATATTCGTAGCCGATTAGCAGATCCCAATGCAGACTGGTAGCTAGAGCTTTATAGCGACATAGCGACCTTTATCGATAGGTAGACATAATTCCAGCCTATGTTCAATCGGCCCCCACACCTGGCTCAGGTGTGGGGGCCTTTTTTTGTGGCCGTGGAAGCCGGTCCCCCCAGGGCTGGTCTACCATTCCCTCGATATCTGGTTGATCTCTGGACGTGGGAGTACGCATGACTGATGCATTGGCGGCACTGAAACTGCCGAACGCAGTTGAGGTGCAAACCCTGAAACTGCTGCACCAAATTGAACTGGCGCACACGGCTGACGACCTGTTTCGAGCCAGTGATCGTGCCGAAGATTTTGTGCTGGGCCTGGAGACGGTCAAGGTGCTGAATGCGGCCAGTATCGAAGGTTTGTATAAGACTTTCGAGGCAGCGGCCACGGCGCGGCGTCAGGAGCACGAACAGTGATCGGCGAAGGTATTCACGAAGACGTGTTGCGCGCCCTGGTCGAACAACACGCGGTGCGCGAATGCCTGGTGGCCAGGATCAACGGCAGCCCCGACTGGGGCCTGTCGATTCGCCTGGGCGGCAGCGGCGCACGCTGGGTGCCGGTGCGCTCGCGACGGGAGTCAATGCGCACCTGGGCCAGCTTGACCGCCGTGGAACGTTTTGCCGAAGGCGTGGGCCTCAGCGGATTCAGTGTAGAGCTGTAACCGGTACTAGCTTCAAGGCCATTTCTACAGACCTACATCCGACTGCCTTTGCTTGAAATACGGGCTTCCGGCGGCCCGAATTCTTTCCGCAATTTGTTTTGAGGTCCTGGTTTCACTACCCTAAAACGAACAGAGAATTTGTGTGATGCGGAAAAATAATCACTATAAGGTTATGATTTATAGGGAAAAAATAATGGACTTAAAATCCCCCGCTCGTAAGGGCGTGCCGGTTCGATTCCGGCTTCGGGCACCATGAATATCAAGGGCTTGTATGAGATTACTCATGCAGGCCCTTATCATTTCTGCTCCGCGATTGTTGAGCCCGCTTCGCGATTTACTGTTTCGAATGATCATCTCGGGAAGGTGGATGGCGCATCAGAGTGTGAGCATCATTAATGCGAACCACACACAACTTAAAACCCGGCTCAGCTCCGGGTTTTTTTGTGCCCGCGATTCGACCACGCGCCCAAGAGGGGCGGGTGAAAACGTCTTACTGCGCTGAGGGCTATCGACGCAGGCTGTGCCAGCTCAGACACACCGACTCCAGTTCTTCTGTAAGACACGTCAATTCTTCGCGAGTGATCATGCCAGCTACCTTCAGGGCCTGGTTGAAGCTGGTCGAACTGCTCTTCAGCGCCAAAAGCTGAGTTTCATCTCGGGCTTCACTGAGATACCCGAAGTTTGAGCGTGCCATTGCCATGGCGGTGATGACTTCAGTGGGCATAGCCTTTTCGATTGATCATTAAAAATCAGAGGTTGCCAGCTATGGCCGCTCTTTAGCCATCAACCAATTGGCAGGGTGTCAATAGAGCACGAAGGTTTTGCGAATCAGCCAGTCGTGGCGTGGCAATGGGTGAACTCTCGAGAGGCTTAGTCGAAGCCTGCCAGGCACATCACATGTCCGCAGTTTTCCTTGAACTAAAAGCTGACCGGTAAGTCGGGATAATGTGTCGTCCCTTCACTCAGAGGTCATTTATGCGCAACTACACGATCCAATATTTGTTCAACGACGCGCCCCGCACGCATCAGCTTGAGCTGAATCAATCTGAGCTTTCGGTGGCGGATGCTGCAATGCACCTGCTCGAGCTACATTTCGGCGATGGTGAGAACAGTTTGATCATGCCGACTGCGGACTCGACCGCTGAAGAGATTCTCCAGCAGGCGGATGTGATGGGAATTACTCAGGTCGAAGTGGTTACGTGAGCACGGCCGCTTCACCATTTTGAATAATTATGGGCTGATCGGCAGGCAACAAAAAGCCCGGAGGCATCCGGGCTTCTCAGGGCAAACCCTCAGCGCGAATTTACTTTTTCCTGAGTCCGCGCCGACGCTCTTTCCCTACGCCGCCGAATCCAGCTATAGAAAGCGTGAACCGGGTGTAAAAACGCCGCGAGTATGCACAGCAGCAAGATGATGAAAATGGCAATCAGCGGGAGGCTTTCGTGCGAGAACATGGTGGGGTACTCCTGTAGGCACTATGTTGGAACCCGCAGGCTAGACGCATTGAGCCATGCTTGCGATGAACGTATGTTCATCCTCGGGCGCTTGAACTGTGCTACGGAGGGCTCGCCGAAATGATCGATTCCAGAGGTGCGCAAGCGCCGGCCTTCAGTTAAGGCCAGCGCCGCGCGAGGAGTGATTACGCAGGTGTGTTTTCAGCTGCGCTTGGGCAGTTTCCAGTTCGGGCGGATGAAGTGGCAGGTGTAGCCGTTCGGTATCCGCTCCAGATAGTCCTGATGCTCCGGTTCCGCTTCCCAGAACGGTCCCGCCGGTTCGATTTCGGTAACCACTCGGCCCGGCCAAAGACCTGAAGCGTCGACATCGGCCGCAGTGTCCTCGGCGATGTCGCGTTGCTCTTCACTGAGGTAATAAATCGCCGAACGATAGCTCGGGCCCAGGTCGTTGCCTTGGCGGTCAGGCGTGCTGGGGTCGTGGATCTGGAAGAAAAACTCGAGGATCTGCCGGTAGCTGATCACGGCCGGGTCGAAGACGATTTCGATGGCTTCGGCGTGGTTGCCGTGGTTGCGGTAGGTGGCATTCGGCACCTCGCCGCCGGTATAACCGACACGGGTGTTCAGCACGCCGGGATAGCGCCGCAGCAGGTCCTGCATACCCCAGAAGCAGCCGCCGGCGAGAATCGCGGTTTCAGTTTGTCCGGTCATGATCTTTTTTGCCTCTCGGTGACTGTAGATACGGTTCTGGTTATGAGGGCGCGTTGGCTATTTGCAAGCTTGACCCAGCGTAAGGGGCTGCTCGCACCGGTGTTTTCAACAAAAAGCCCTGACGATAACGCCAGGGCATGGATGGGTTGGAGGTTTGAATTCAGGGCAGTTCACATCGAGTGATGGATTAAACACACGACATCAAACGGTTATACAAACGCTTGCCCGAAAAAGCCCCGTGGCAGGCGCTGTGGCCCGGCCAGTGCGGTGAGGCGTTCGATCCACTCCGAACGCCAGTTCGATGCACCATGATCAGCCTTGGTATCGCGCGCTGCGCGCCGTGCGGCATTGCGCTGGGTTTTGCGCGCTTCCTTGTAGGCATCGGTGTTGCGGCAGCTGCGGCATTTGACGCGATTGAGTTCCAGGCTCGAGGCGAGGTTGTTGCCCTTGTGACCACAAGCCAGATGTCCGTCTGTTTTGAAATGGATAACCATGAACAGTCTCCTGGGTGACGTGTACAGGTTATGACCTCAAACGGCCACGGGCGTTCGCCGCACCGGCCAGGTGGCACGCTCGGAGACTGTCGTTTATCACTGCGCAATCATCTGAAACGAGGCAGTGGCCGCTCGACAGGTTTTAGCGAAGACAAAGTGCTGCGGATCAGCGGCGTGTCTTTTTCGATGTCGTTCAGGCGATCACGGATGCGCAGGGCGGTCGGATGGCCGCCTTGGTGATCGACCCAGTCGGCGAGTTCCTTGCAGGCCGCAGCCAGGCGCGCCTGACGGGAGTCGAGCAGGGTGAGAAGGGTGGTGATGGACTCTTTTTCGGACATGGAACACCTCCGTTCAAACAAACCGTTGAGAGGCAGCAAAAAGCCCGCAGGCTGCGAGTTCTCTGCCGTTGGGGCGCTGGTCCGTCAGTTGCTTTGAGTATAGACCCCGCCTGTCAATTGCATCAGCCGGCCGATTGGCGCGCCGGGACCGGCGAACTGGCCGCATTGAGCCGACGGCATTCGCGTCGAGCCTCTTCCTCAAGATCGTAGCCATCACCGATAAAGCCGCCGGTGCGCGTGTCGTTGATCCGAAACCAGCTGCTGGCTTCGGCGGGTTCATGCTGGCTTTCGCCGGCGCGCCGGCCGTGAATGATGATCTTGTTGCAGCGCTTCACGACAAAGATGTCTTCCATGGCGTCACCACAGCAAATGGGTGTCAGATCAACTATAGAAGCCTTGGCCAATCGTGCAAAAAATAGACAGTCAGTTCGTCGGTTGCAGGTGCCATCCCTCGCAATACCAATCCAGGCGATGCGTCGGTTTCAACGCCTGTAGAAACTCAGGGTCGTGGGAAACCGCGACAATTGCCCCGGGAAACGTCTGCAATGCCTGCTCGAAAGCCTGAACCGAGGCCAGGTCCAGATGATTGCCAGGCTCATCCAGCAGCAACAATTGCGCAGGCGTCTTGCCCCACAAGGCTACCGCCAGCGCGGCTTTCAAGCGTTCGCCACCGCTCAGTGACGCGCTCGCTCGGGTGACCCGTCGCGCGTCCAGTTGCAGATGAGCCAAATGGCTGCGCAATGCACTTTCACTGAGCGGACTGTGCAGCGCGAGCAGTTGCTCTATGACACTGAGACCGTCGTCCAGCAGCTTCAGATGCTGGTCCAGATAAGCCACAGGAACATGGGTGATGCATTCGCCGCTGGCGGGATGCAGTTGACCCGCGAGCAACCTGAGCAACGTCGATTTGCCGCAGCCATTCGGGCCATTGACGGCGACGCGCACGGGCCCGCTCAGCGCGAGGTTGAACGGTTGCGCCGGCAACCATGGCACACGCGCATCAATCAGCGTACAGACCCTGCGTGCAGCAGGCACTGCGCTGCCGGGCAGGTTCATCAGCACCACATCGTCCGCGAGCACTTTGGCGTAGGCATCGCGCACCCGCGCATCGAGTTCGGATTTGCGCTGCTGATGACCATGACGCACCTGCCCCATGATCTGCCTCGCGGCACCTTTCAGACTCGCGCGTTCGAAGCCCGAGACATTAGCGGTTTTGGCGTTGCGCAGTGAGCGGGCCGCATGCCGCTGGATGGTGTCATGCTCGCTTTGCAAGCGCTGCTGCTCGCGCCGGCGCTCGGTTCGGCTTTGATCCAGTGTCGTTTGTGCCGCCGCCTGCTGGATCTGCCGTTGCTGCTGGTAAGCGGAAAAATTGCCGCCGTACACCGTGGCACCCAGCGGCGTCAGCTCGACGATACGTTGCATGCGCTCAAGCAATTGCCGGTCGTGGCTGATGACGATCAATCCGCCGCGCCAGCGTTCCAGTTCTTTCATCAGCCAGTGGCGGCCGGGGCCGTCGAGATGGTTGGTCGGCTCATCCAGCACCAACAGGCGCGCCGGACTCTGAAACGCTCCGATCAACGCCAGCCGTGCCTGCTGGCCGCCGCTCAGCGGTTGGGTCAAATCCGTGTGGGCGATGTCCGGCAGAACGGCATCGTCCAGCCATTGGCGCAGGCGTTCGGGCAGATCCCAGCGCTCTGCGAGGATGTCGAAATCTTCTGCAGCCGCCTCGCCACACTGCAGCCGTTGCAGTGCGCAAAGAGCGGCAGCGGTGCCGGTAGCATCGGCCACGGTCTGTCCCGCCTCGGCGGTGAAGGTTTGCGCCACATACGCCAAGGGAGCCGAGCAGGTCACGCTGCCGGCAGTCGGTTGCAAGTGTCCGGCAATCAGTTTGGCCAGCACGCTTTTACCGACGCCGTTGCGCCCGACGATCGCGGTGTGGGTGTGATCGAATTGCAGATTCAGGTCGTTGAAAATCGTCTCGCCATTGGCGAACTGAAAACCGGTTTGATTCAGGCAGACGAGGGCAGGCGTACGCGAGACGTGAGTCATCGGCACCTCCGAAAAATGTCGTGAACGGTGACAGGCGCAATTCAGCGCTGGTCGCGATTACGTTTTCAGAAGGCTGGATTATTCACTTTCTGCGGTTGTCCTGGAGGCGGGAAGGTGGCTAGCCTAGATCACCCGTCCGCCGCGATCAAGACGCCTCGATCATTTGCTCGAGAAACATCGCCAAGGCAACTTCCTCGGAGCGCAGGCCCTTGCGCATTCTCGGACGTGGCAGTTCGGCCAGCGCACCGAGCAGGAAGCGCTCGACCACGGCCGGATGGATGTAGCACTTACGGCACACCGCCGGGGTGTTGCCTAACTGTTTGGACACGCTCTTCACCATTTCCACCACATGCCGTTTCGCCTCGGCTTCGGACTCCCATTGCAGTTCGCGCAATACCGCAAGGGCCAGCGCGCTGCCGGCCCAGGTGCGGTAATCCTTGGCGGTGAAGTCGGCGCCGGTGAGGGTTTGCAGGTAGGTGTTGACGTCGTGCGAGCTGACGGTGTGTCGCTCGCCGTTTTCATCCAGATACTGGAACAGATTCTGTCCGGGGATTTCCAGGCAGCGCTTGATGATGCGTGCCAGACGTCGATCTTTCACGGTGATCTGGTGTTCGATGCCGCTCTTGCCGCGAAACTGGAACAGAATCGCGCTCCCGTTGACCTCGACATGCCGGCTGCGCAGCGTGGTCAGGCCATAGGAGCGATTGTCCCGCGCGTACTGGGTGTTGCCGACGCGGATCAGTGTGGCGTCGAGCAGTGTGATCACAGTGGCCATGACCTTGTCACGGCTGAAGCCGGGGGCGTCCAGCAGGGTTTCGAGCTGTTTGCGCAACTTCGGTAGCGCCATGCCGAATTCACGCAGGCGCGAGTACTTGTCGGCATCGCGCACCTCGCGCCAGCGCGGGTGATATCGATACTGCTTGCGGCCCCGGGCATCGCGGCCGGTGGCCTGCAAATGGCCACGCGGATCGGCGCAGATCCACACGTCGGTGTAGGCCGGTGGCACTGCCAGCGAATTGATCCGTTTGATTTCGTCGGGGTCGGTAATGCGCTGCCCGGCCGGATCGAAATAGGCGAACTTGCCGCGCAGCTTTTTGCGGCGCAGGCCGGGTTGGGTATCGTCGACGTAATGCAGGTCGGGCGGTAATACGTCGGCTAATGCGGTGTCGGGCATGGCGGTGTCCTTGGCGAATCGCTCTGTTACTGCGATTGACCGCGCGCCGTGGCCGTCGTGCCAACCAATTCAGGCCAGCACTGCGACAGCCTTGATCTGCGCCCACAAATGCTGACCGGGATGGATGCCGAGCTGATCCCGGGAAAACCGCGTGATCCGTGCCAACAGCGGGGTGCCGCCAGCGTCCAGACGAATCAGCACATGTGCGGCATTGTCCGCCGCCTGTTCGCTGACCACGGTCACCGGCAAGCGATTGAGGATGCTGCTGGCCTCGCTGTCGTGCAGCGCCAGACTGATGTCGCGGGCGTGCACTTTGCAGCGCAAAGCCTGACCGACCGCCATCGGCGCATGAGTCACGCGGATATTCATGGCGGTGGCCGGCAATTGCAGGCTGAGCAACTGGTACTCGGCATCGTAGGCGCTCACCTGGCCTTCGATGATGACCCCGGCGTCGTCGCCCATCGCCATCGGCAGGTCCAGCCTGGCGAGGGTTTCGCCGATCGGCCCGCTGGCCAGGGCCTTGCCATCGCTGAGCAACACCAGATGATCGGCCAGGCGCGCCACTTCATCCTGTGCGTGACTGACGTAAAGCACTGGAATGTCCAGCTCGTCGTGCAGGCGTTGCAGATACGGCAGGATTTCATTTTTGCGCTGGCTGTCGAGGGCGGCCAACGGCTCGTCCATCAGCAGCAGTTTCGGGCTGGTCAAGAGTGCGCGGGCGATGCCGACGCGCTGACGTTCGCCGCCGGACAGGTGCTGCGGATCACGCTCCAGCAAATGACCGATGCCCAGCAATTCGGTGGCCTGCGCCATGTCGACCCGGCGCTGAGCCTTGGCGATGCGTTTGAGACCGAACTGCAGATTGGCCAGCACCGACAGATGCGGGAACAGGCTGGCTTCCTGGAATACATAACCGATTGCACGTTTGTGCGGCGGGACGAAAATCCGCCGTTCGCTGTCCTGCCAGACTTCGTCGTTGATCTTGATAAAACCCTGCTCGGCGCGCTCAAGCCCGGCGATACAGCGCAGACAGGTGGTTTTGCCCGACCCGGAATGACCATACAACGCGGTCACGCCGCGTCCCGGCAAATGCAGATCGACGTCCAGGCTGAAGCCCGAATAAGCGATTTTCAGACGTGCATCAATCATCGATCAGCTCCAGCCCGCGCGGGTCTTGCGGCTGGAGTAGAGCGCCAGCAACACCAGAAACGAAAACACCAGCATCGCCCCGGCCAGCCAATGGGCCTGGGCATATTCCATCGCTTCGACATGGTCGTAGATCTGCACCGAGACCACGCGGGTCTTGTCGGGGATGTTGCCGCCGATCATCAGCACAACGCCGAATTCACCGACGGTATGCGCGAACCCGAGGATCGCCGCTGTCACGAAACCGGGGCGGGCCAACGGCAGGATCACGCTGAAAAAAGTGTCCCAGGGATTGGCGCGCAAGGTCGCGGCGACTTCCAATGGGCGGGTGCCGATGGCGGAGAACGCGTTCTGCAACGGTTGCACCACAAACGGCATGGAATAAATCACCGAACCGATCACCAGCCCGGTAAAACTGAAGGTCAGAGTGCCCAGACCCAGCCATTGCGTGAAGTGGCCGAGAAAGCCGTTGGGGCCCATCATCAGCAACAGATAGAAGCCGATCACGGTCGGCGGCAGCACGAGGGGCAGGGCGACGATTGCGCCGATGGGGCCGCGCAGCCAGGAACGGCTGCGCGACAACCACAGGGCAATCGGAGTGCCGACGACCAGCAGGATAGCGGTGGTCAGGGACGCCAGTTTCAGGGTCAGCCAGATCGCCGCGAAGTCGGCACTCGTCAGCGACATTTAGAGCTGGTAACCGTAAGACTTGATCACCGCAGCGGCTTTCGGGCCTTTGAGATATTCAACCAGTGCTTTGGCGGCGGCGCTGTCCTTGCCCTTGTTCAGAATCACCGCATCCTGTTTGATCGGGTCGTGCATGCTCGCTGGAACAATCCACGCCGAGCCGCTGGTGACCTTGCCGTCCTTGTAGATCTGCGACAGCGCGACGAAGCCCAGTTCGGCGTTGCCGGTAGACACGAACTGGTAGGCCTGAGTGATGTTCTGGCCTTCGACGATCTTGGCCTTGGTCGCTTCAGTCAGCTTGAGTTTTTCCAGCACCTGAGTGGCGGCCAGGCCGTATGGCGCGGCTTTCGGGTTGGCGATGGACAGGTGCTGGTATTCGTTCTTCTTCAGGACTTCACCTTTGGCGTCGACATAACCTTCTTTCGCCGACCACAGGGCCAGGGTGCCGATGGCGTAGGTGAAGCGCGAACCCTTGACAGTGTCGCCTTCTTTTTCCAGTTTTTCCGGCGTGGTGTCGTCCGCCGAGAGGAACACTTCGAACGGTGCGCCGTTCTTGATCTGGGTGTAGAACTGGCCTGTGGCGCCGTAGGCAGCGACCAGTTTGTGCCCGGTGTCTTTTTCGAAATCGGCAGCAATCGCCTGGATCGGTGCGGTGAAGTTGGCGGCAACCGCCACTTGCACTTCATCAGCCTGAGCGGCACCGAAGGCGAATACCGCAAACAGGGTGGCCAGGCAGGTTGGGGCAAAACGTGAGGCACGAATGGTCATGTAACAGCTCCGTTATTGGCAAGTGCAGAGGGCAGTTATTGTTAGGGGTGGACTGCACCGATGCGAGGGGGTGAAACGCTATATAGCGAAATATATAGCGAAATGCCGCTAAACAGGAAGTGCTGTTGTATACAGGATGAGGCTATGCCACGCCTCACCCTGAATCGAATTAGCCGCGGCCCAGTTTTGCCAGCGCGCCTTGTGCCAGTTGCCGGGTCAGTTCGGCGCTGCCCAACTCTTCGCCCAGCGGGAAAGCCTGACCGGCCCAAAGGTTACTGAATTGCGCTTCACTTTTGGCACGCAACGGCATCAACGCTCCCCCCGCCAGCGGGAATGCCGGCGCCTTGGACGACATCGGGCCGATTTCGCGCATCACCCGATTAAGAATGCCGCGAGCCGGACGGCCGGTGAACAGGTTGGTCATCGCGGTTTCGCTTTCCTTGGCGCTGCGCAGCGCCTGATGATGCGCGGCGCTGACTTTTGCTTCCGGAGTGAACAGATAGGCGGTGCCGACCTGCGCTGCCGATGCACCGAGGATCAATGCCGCGGCCACACCGCGCGCATCGGCGATGGCGCCGGCAGCGATCACCGGCATCTTCACCGCATCGACGATCTGCGGCACCAGCGCAAAGGTACCGACCTGGCTGCTCAGGTCATCGCTGAGAAACATCCCGCGATGCCCGCCTGCCTCGTAGCCCATCGCGATGATCGCGTCGCAGCCGTTTTGCTCAAGCCAAACGGCTTCGTCGACGGTGGTGGCCGACGAGAGAATTTTCGCACCCGTAGCCTTGACCCGATCCAGCAGGGATTTTTCCGGCAGACCGAAGTGAAAGCTCACCACTTCAGGACGAAACTCTTCCAGCACGGCGCACGCCGCCGCATCAAATGGCGCCCGGTTGGACACCGGCGTCGGTGCGTCGAAGTCGGCGCCCAGTTCGCGGTAATACGGCTCAAGGAGATTCTTCCAGTCTTGTGCGCGCTGTTCGTCGGCGGCCGGTGGCTGGTGGCAGAAGAAATTGACGTTGAACGGTTTGCGGGTGTGTTCGCGAATGGTCTTCAGCTCTTCGCGCAACTGTTCGATGCTCAGCATCGCCGCAGGCATCGAACCCAAGCCACCGGCATTGCACACGGCGATCACCATGGACGAGTTCGTGGCACCGGCCATTGGGGCCTGGATGATCGGCAGCTCGATGCCGAGCAGGTCAAGAATGCGCGTGTCAGGCCATGGGCTCATGGAAGCGGTTCTCCGAACGACGAAACGGGGCAGGGACGGCGGAGCCGGTTTTTTAACAGCAAAACCGGACTCAGGGCCAGCCCGAATTTTCCACGCAGCTGTTCAGCGTCGATGAAAACCACCGCCGCCACCTCCAAATGAGTGATTCATCAATTGCGAGGAGTTGTGAAAGTTGTTGGTGCGCTGGTTGCCGAAATTGCGCGCGGCGGATTCGCGATTGAGGTTTTGCAACTGGGCATTGTTATTGACCGGTGCCGTGCGGGTCGGGCTGCCCTTGACCATGGATTGCCAGCCGGTGTCGGTCTTCTTGTAGACGTTGCCGTCATGCCCGGCGTAGACGTTGTCGCCCACCCGCGCGGCGCCGCCGTTTCGGCCCCTGACACTGCCGTATTGCGTGGTTTTGTCGGTGTTGGGGTTGTACACCGCGCCACGATTGGCGGTGACCTGCGTGCCATTGCGAACATTGCCTGCGGTGACCCGGCCGCCGGCGATGGCGCCACCGTTCGGGCCGACCACCTCACCGCTGCGCCCGGCCGCATAATTGCCGTTGTAGACATTGTGTACCGCGCCGCGCTGGCCTGCGGCTGCAATGCCGGTGCGCGAGTTATAGGACGAACCGACCTGACCGGCCCAGCGATTGCCGGTCCAGGCGTTGTACCCGGCGCCATAGCGGCTCACGGTCGCGCGGTCGCCCCACTGACGATAGAGGTTGCCGGTGGTCCCGGCCCAGCCTGCGGGGCCCCAGGCTACGGCGCCTCCGCGATAACCGTAAGCGGCACCGCCCCAGGCCAGTGGCGCGGGGTACAAACGCGGTCCCCAGGCGTAACCCCAACCGTAATTGCCCCACCACGGATAAGCGCCCCAGCCCCAACCCATGGCCCCGGTATTGCCGCCGCCCCAGCTCCAGCCGAAACCGAAGCCGAAGGACCAGCCGGTCCACGGCGTGTAGCGAATCGCAACGCCGAAACCGTAGGTCACGGGCGGCCCGTACCAGACGCTGCCGACCCACGGCGTGTACGGATAACCGGTGCCGTAGACCACCACGCCGGTGGCCGGGTCCAGGTTCGAGCCCTGATACCCCGGGGTGTAGCCCACCACCACGGTATCGCCAGTGGATTCATAGACTTTGACGTAGGTGAGGTAATGCATCGGTGAACTCGGCGGGATCGAATAGATCACTGCCGGAACGGAGCTGGCGACGCTCCATGGTCCGTTGACTGAGGTGGCGGTGAACCAAATGCCGTTTTCCACCGCAAACCAACTGTCGTTGTCGACCCGAATGATCGGCGTGGCACTGTTGGCCACGTACTGCAACGACGTGTTGTTGATCGCCTTGAGCTGCGGCTCGCCATCAAACTGCGGCGCACTCATTTTCACTGCGCTTTTCTTGATCGCCGAGGTTTGCGGGATGGTCGCAGCGATCGCGGCTTCTTGAGCTTGCGGCGTGCCCGCGACCGATGCCTTGACGTTCTCTTTCGGGCTGTCGTCGGGAATGTTGGCAAAGTCTGCCGGCAGTTTGTCCGCCGGGGTAAACGTCCATGGCCCCTTCATGTCGGCCGCGCGAAACCAGCGGCCAGAGATCAGCACGTAACTGTTCTGGTCGCCAATCTCCTTGAAGACGTGCCCGGTGGTGTTGCTCACGTAGAGCAGGCGGGTGCCCTGAATAGGCTGCCACTGCGGTGCGCCGTCGGTGACGATCAATTCCGTGGGCGTGGTGGCAATAAAGATTTTCGGCTGCGGCGGCTTGGCCAGACTGGGTACCTTGTCTTTCGGATCACTCTGGCCGGTCAGCAGATCGACCTGACGACTCTGGATCGCCGCTTGTTTGGCCTTCTGCAGATCGGCCGGCGCGGTGGCCAGACGGGTGTAGTCGCCACTGAGGCTGTCGGCAACCATCCAGCCATCGAACACGTGCAGGTAATGTTTGCCCTGAGCATCCTTGAGCAATAGCGGACGGGTGTTGATCACCCGCTGCAGACCCGTGCCGTCAACCGCCCGGTAGGCCGCCTCGCCGTCGATGTAGACGAGCAGGGCAGGGACGTCGGAGCTGATGATCGCCGGCGGGGTGTTTTCCAGCGGCGCGTTGTCAGCCTTCTGTTCTGCCGACAGCACGCTGACGGCGGCTTCGAGTTGATCGAGGGAAATGGTTTTCTTGCGGCTGTCGGCATCTTTTTGCAGAGCGCTGAGCCAGACGTCGGCCTGACTGGCGTCGGCCGGGAAGTCGGCCTTGATGATCTTGTACTGATCCAGCGCGACCCAGCGCGTGGCCTTGTCGACCAGCGTGTGCGCGCTGAACTGGACGATGCCGTAGGTGGGCTTGCCGTCGGCGCCAGTGGCTTCGACGGCGGCCCGGGCATTGAGGGTGTAGCCATCCCAGCTATCGAGTTGCGGCTGGTACACGGTCAGTTTGGCCTTGCCACTGCTGATCACCTGCGGCCAGGTCGGTGCGCTCGCGGCGGAGTCGGCCGCAGGCGCCTTGGTCGCGGCAGCGGGCGCAGCCCAGACATTGCCAATAGTCAGCAGGCACAGCATCAACATGGCAAGCAACGAGCGCAGGTAAGACATTGTCAGCTCCATCGACAGGGCCGCTTTCAGCAAGGATGGCAGCGAAAGCACGACCGTCGAAAAAGCATAGTCGCCCGCTTCGCAATTACTTGGCAGATTTGCGAATTGGCGCAAAGTCGAGTGGGGCAATGTGTTGCTTTGTGTTATTTCAAGGCACGAGAACTTGAATCCATTGCTTGAGAGGCAGCCATGTTCAACGGCATTTTGATCGACAAAGACGACAACGGGTACCACGCCAGCCTGCAGCAGATCAGCGAAGCGCAATTGCCCGAAGGCGACGTGACGGTGAAGGTTGCGTACAGCACGCTGAACTTCAAGGACGGACTGGCGATTACCGGCAGCAGTCCAGTGGTGCGCAAATTCCCGATGGTGCCGGGGATTGATCTGGCGGGCACGGTCGAAGTCAGTTCGCATCCCGACTACAAGGTGGGTGATCAGGTGCTGCTCAACGGCTGGGGGGTTGGCGAGAATCACTGGGGCGGGCTGGCGCAGAAGGCGCGGCTCAATGGCGACTGGCTGATTCCGTTGCCCGAAGCCTTTACCGCTGCGCAAGCCATGGCCATCGGTACCGCCGGCTACACGGCGATGCTGTGCATTCTGGCGCTGGAGCGGAACGGCGTGACCCCGGATCAGGGCGAAGTGCTGGTGACCGGCGCCAACGGCGGGGTGGGCAGTTTTGCCATCGCCTTGCTCAGCAAGCTCGGGTTCCGCGTGGTGGCGTCCACCGGCCGGGTCTCCGAGCATGAGTACCTGAAGCAATTGGGTGCCTGCGAGATCATCGACCGCGCGACCCTTTCGGCGCCAGGCAAGCCTTTGGCCAAGGAACGCTGGGCCGGGGTGATCGATTCGGTCGGTAGTCACACCTTGGCCAATGCTTGTGCCAGCACCCGCGCCGAGGGCACGGTAGCGGCTTGCGGTCTGGCTCAGGGCATGGATTTCCCGGCGTCGGTGGCGCCGTTCATTCTGCGCGGCGTGACCCTGGCCGGGATCAACAGCGTGACGCAGCCGAAGGCGCGGCGGATTGAGGCCTGGGCGCGTCTGGCCAAGGACCTGGACTTCGCCCTGTTGCCTTTGATCAGCCATGAAATCGCCCTGAGCGAAGCCATCGACGCGGCGCCGAAGTTGCTCGCCGGACAGCTGCGCGGCAGGGTTGTGGTCGACGTCAATCGCTGACAGAGTAGGCGGCATTGCGGCCCCGCGTGGCCGCACTTCTATTAAGGGAGCGGCAATTTCGATGGACTTGAAACGAAAGCAAATCGACGCCTTCACCGTAGCCGGCCTGCGGGTTCGCACCCATAACGCAGCAGAGCACCAACCCGAGACAGCGAAAATCGGCCCGATGTGGGGGCAGTTTTTCGGCAAGGAACTGGCCGAAACCATTCCCGGCAAGTCGGCCAATTCGCCGATTTATGGCGTGTATTCGGCTTACGAGTCGGATGCCTCGGGCGAATTCGATGTCACCGCCGGTGTTGCGGTGACTGCTCCGGCCAAAGACTACGAGTCGGTCCTGATCGAAGCAGGCGAGTATCTGGTGTTCGAGGCGCAGGGCGCATTGCCTGATGCGGTGATTTCGACCTGGGGGCGGATCTGGTCGTTCTTCGAGGCCAATCCGCAGATCCAGCGCCGCTACGCGACCGACTTCGAGGCCTATACCGGCCCCGAGTCCGTATCGGTCTACATCGGCGTGCGCTAAGGCTGCGTTTCGCGCTCCAGCAGTTGGCGCTTGCGCTCCACGCCCCAGCGATACCCCGAAAGATTGCCATCGCTGCGCACCACGCGGTGGCAAGGGATCGCCACGGCCAGGCGGTTGGCGCCACAGGCTTGTGCCACAGCACGCATGGAGGTCGGCGCGCCAATGCGCTGGGCGATTTCGGCGTAACTGGCGGTGCGGCCCACCGGGATTTCCCGCAGTGCCTGCCACACCCGTTCCTGAAACGCCGTGCCGCGCACGTCCAGCGGCAGATCGAGACCCAGCGCCGGGGCCTCGATGAAGCCCACGACTTTGGCGATCAACTGCTCGAACCCGGTGTCGGCACCAATCAGATTGGCCTGACGGAACTGATCCTGCAGGTCGCAGACCAGTTGATGCGGATCGTCGCCCATCAGAATCGCGCACACCCCGCGCGCGCTTTGCGCTACCAGAATCGCCCCGAGTGAACATTGGCCAACGGCAAAGTGAATGTCGTTGTTGCGCCCGGCAGCGCGATAGTCACCGGGCTTCATCCCCAGTACCTTGTCGGCTGACTCATAAAAGCGGCTGTTGGAATTGAAACCCGCGTCGTACAGCGCATCAGTCACTGTGCCGCCGTCTGCAAGCCGTTCACGCACCCGGCGCGAACGATGCGCCGCTGCATAGCCTTTGGGCGTCAGGCCGGTAGCAGCCTTGAACACGCGATGAAAATGGAACGGGCTGAGGCCGGCGACCTCGGCGAGTTCATTGAGCGCGGGCACTGTTTCACTCGACTCGATCTGCCGACAGGCTATCGCCACGGTCGCGGCGTGCTGGCTGGCGACTTCAGTCTGATCCTTACTCGTGCGTTTGCTTGGGCGGTAGCCCGCCGCTTCGGCAGCTTGAGCACTTTCGAAGAACTCGACGTTCTGCGGTTTGGGCAAACGTGAAAGGCTGCTGGGGCGGCAATAGATGCCGGTGGTTTTCACCGCATAGACAAACTGCCCGTCGGCCCGTGGGTCCCGCGCAACCACGGCAGCCCAGCGTGGATCGGTTTCAATGTTGATGATCGGCGACAGCTTTTTCATGACGAGTAGTCCGTTGACCTGTTTGATTCAGGTTAACCAGCAGCGAGGTGGGTAACACTCCGGGCCTTGCGGTCAAATTTTTCACAAGCATCCGGCAACACGAAAAGTCAGGTTGACTCGGCGTTCGCCAAGCTGCGGATGGCGCCCGGGCTTGATCGGCAATACGCCGTGAAAACGCAAGCGGTCGACGCCGCCCCAGATCACCATGTCGCCGTGCAGCAGGGGGACGCGCTGGCTCTTGTCGCTGCGAACGAAACCGCCGAACAGGAACATGGCGGGCAAACCCAAAGACAGCGAAACGATTGGCGCCGCGTAGGCATGTTCGTCCTTGTCCTGGTGCAAAGACATTTTTGCCCCGGGGACATATTGGTTGATCAGGCAGGAGTCTGGATGAAAGTCGGCAAATCCTGCGCTTAGTGCTGCTTTGCGCGCCAGTTCTGACAGCACTTCTGGCATCGCCGGCCAAGGCTTGCCGGTCAGCGGATCCACCGCGCTGTAGCGATAGCCGCTGCGGTCGGTGATCCAGCCCAGCGTTCCGCAACTGCTGGTGCCCACCGACATGCTGAAACCGCCCGGCGTCATCATGTGGCGCAACGGTGCTGCGGCAACAATGGCATCCAGCGCGGGCAGCAGTTGGTCTGCAACCGGCAGAGCGAAGCCGCGCAACACCCACGATTGTTCGCCGATCTGCTCGGCGCGGGGTTGTTGCTCGGGTTCGTGGTCGGCGAACAGGTCGAAGGTGGTCGGTTGCATGGTGTTCATGATGCGTCGTGAAAGATGATGCCCAGAGTATGCCGATTTCCGCTGTGCAGGCGACTGACGCCGTGACGCATGGTCACTCGATAATCGCCGCGTGTGCCGCTGACCGGGCGCTGGTTGACCGCGAATATGACTGCGTCACCCTTTTGCAGATCCAGGACGTGAGGGCGCGACTGCATGCGTGGACGCTGCTCGGTCAGGACGAACTCACCACCGGCAAAATCCTGTCCGGGCTGCGACAGAAGAATCGCCACTTGCAGTGGAAAAACCAGTTCTCCGTACAGATCCTGATGCAGGCAGTTGTAGTCCTGCGGGCCGTAACGCAACAGCAAGGGTGTCGGCCGCAGTTGGCCGGCAGCTTGACAGCACTGCACAAACTCGGAATGGGTTGCGGGAAAGCGTACAGGCACATTCATGCGTTCGTACCAGCGGTTGGCCAGCGGCACCAGGCGCGGGTAAAGCGCAGTGCGCAGACGTTCGATAGTGGTCGGCAGGGGATAGCTGAAGTACTTGTATTCCCCGCGACCGAAACCGTGGCGCGCCATGACGACCTGCGAACGAAACGGTTCGGTCTGCGGATACAGGGCGCTCAGGCGTTCACAGGTTTGCGCCGACAGCAGCGAGCGGACGATGGCATAGCCATATTGATCCAGATGCTGTTCGAGGCTTGCCCAATCGAGCGCATCCAGCCGAGACGGGGACATTGACATTCTGACTCCTGAACCCTTTGGTCGAGGCGGTCAGTCTGGGCAAGTCCCGGCGGCATAACACTCCGCCGCTTGCGGTCGAATCTCGGAATGTGGTGTTACAGCGCTTTGCTCACGGCGATTTCGCTGATCACGTCTTCAGTCTGGCCGTGGATCGCGTCCAGTGCCGCCTTGGCCTCTTCTACCGTGCCTTGTTCCAGTTGCGCGAACTCGAAGCGGCGTTCACCGTTGAGCTTGTATTTGATGACGTATTTGGTCGTTTGGGCCACGGTCGTGCTTACCTTTGCGTTGGGGGGCGGCTCAGCTGAGTTTGGTGCTGGAGCGGCGGATGATCTTGATCGAGTGGGTCAGGGTCGGTTTGCGCGTGACGCTGATGGCGCGACGGCTGACGGTGTCGATGGTGATGTTCCAGAAACCGGTGCTGGGTGCGGTGATGCGCGCCGGAAACGTGTCGAAAGCGCCGCCATGGTAAGTGTGGCGGCCACCGTTCTTGAACGCGCGGAAATTGGCGTCGTTCATCAAACGGATGTTGCAGGTTTGCGAGCATTGGATGACGACGATGTCGTCTTCGTTGAGGTGCTCGCGCTGGTGAATGAATTTCATGGGCGCCTCCAGAAGGGCTTTTTCTACTAAATCAAAACGATAGCATGTGCGATTGGCGCAGTTTATCAGCCCGAACGGGTTATTATCCCGCCGTCGAGCGCTGCTTTGACAATTAAAAACAGTTATTCGCGATTCGATGCGGGTTTAATGGAGTAAGCCTCGGAGAAAAATGGCATTAATGCTGTCCGAGGGTTTTTATGGGAGGTATTCGTATGAAGTGGGGTGTGGTGTGTCTGCCGTTGATGTTGGTCATGGGTGGTTGCGCGAGTGTTTCCGAGATCAATGAAACCTTGCCGACCATGAGCGTGATTTCCGGCAAGAAACCCCATGAGTATGCTCAGTGCCTGGCGGACAAGCTTGCCACCAGTCGTGGCGCGCTGCAGATGCAGCCGCACAAGGATGGCGTGCGAGTGATTGTTCCCGGAAAGTTTTCCACCGGCGCGGCCGCGGTGTTTGATATCGAAGACCGTTCCGGCGGCAGCAGCATCAAGCTGCATGAGCGCATGTCCAATGTGCCGGTGCGTCCTCATGATGTGCAAAACGCCGCCAATGCCTGTATTTCCGGCTGATAGAATAGCGGTCATCAGCACCGATGCCGTCACAGTCTTGCTGTGACGGCATTTTCATTTCTGGAGTCGCGCATGAAGCGAGAGCAAGTACGGGAACGGCATGCAGAGGGCCTTATCTCTGCCACGCATGTGATTCAAAATCCGGCGAACTCGGGCGAGTGGATCGTGTTTTTCAAGAAGAGCGCCGGTCGCAGCTACTTCCTGGTCGACGATAACGACGAAGTCGAATCCTTCGCCCGGCTCGACGACCTGATCGAGGTCGTGCGCGGGCTCGGGATCAAATTCGCCGAGATCCACATGTAGGGGCTATTTGCAGACCACCACCACACTGCGATTCTTGTAGTTGCCGACATCGACGCCCAGGGTCTTGTCGCTTTCCTTGGGGGCCGGCGTGCCGTCAGTACCGACGATGCGATAACCGGTGCCGGCGCAGGAGGCGTCAGCCTTTTCGTAGCAGGTGGCCCAGGAGTTGGCTTCCCCGGAGCAGTCGATGCTCAAACCCTGTTCGCCGTTGTTCAGGTAGGTGGTTTCCGAGGTCGCACAACCACCAAGGGCCAATACCGCGATCAGCGGCAGCATTCTGTTCATGTTCATAGGTGTGTCGTCTTCAGCGAGGGAGGGGCTAAACGCTCTGACAGCGCCGGAGTGAAAAGGTTATAGCGATTGGCCACTTGTTTTCATCGGGCTGCGGGCGGCCACAAAAAAGCCCTGCGCAAGGGCAGGGCTCGGCGCGTATCGCAACCGGTCAGTCCTGATCCTTGCCCCGGCGCTTGGACGACGCAGGCGTGTCGGTGAACACCGACGCCACATCCGTCGCCAGTTGCTCGCTGTCGAAAGGCCCGGCGATGTGTTCGCCGTTGGTAGTGGTCAGGCTCCACTTGCCGTCTTTCTTGTCGATCACGTACCCGTTGATGATTTTTACCGCGGCCATCTATCTGTCTCGTTCGCTGGTTCAAAGGCGCCATGATACCGACAAATCCTCACATTGGGGGATGATGAGTGTATGGTGGGACAGCGCATTTGCGTGTTTGAGCTACTCTGATTTCGCCGCTCGAAGGCGCCAACGGAACTAACGGCGAGAATATTTCTCTATGTTGACATCGGTTAGCCAGTGCGGGGCATTGTAAGGTGCACGCCGCCTGATTAGACTGCGCCGAAACTCGTACACACAGCCCTTTCAAGGACTTATATGATCAAGAAATGCTTGTTCCCAGCAGCCGGTTACGGTACTCGCTTCCTGCCAGCGACTAAAGCCATGCCCAAAGAAATGCTGCCGGTGGTAAACAAGCCACTGATCCAGTACGGCGTTGAAGAAGCTCTGGACGCTGGCCTGACTGAAATCTCGATCGTGACCGGTCGTGGCAAGCGCGCTCTGGAAGACCACTTCGACATCAGCTATGAACTGGAAAACCAGATCAAGGGCACCGACAAGGAGAAATACCTGGTCGGCATCCGCAAGCTGCTGGACGAGTGCTCGTTCTCCTACACCCGTCAGACCGAAATGAAAGGTCTGGGCCACGCGATCCTCACCGGTCGCCCGCTGATCGGTGACGAACCGTTCGCCGTGGTATTGGCGGACGACCTGTGCGTCAACCTCGAAGGCGATGGCGTACTGACCCAGATGGTCAAGCTGTACAAGCAGTTCCGCTGCTCGATCATCGCGATTCAGGAAGTCGATCCGCAGGAAACCAGCAAGTACGGCGTGATCGCCGGCGAGATGATCCGTGACGACATCTACCGCGTACACAGCATGGTCGAGAAGCCAAAGCCGGAAGACGCGCCGTCGAACCTGGCGATCATCGGTCGTTACATCCTGACTCCGGACATCTTTGACCTGATCGAACAGACCGAGCCAGGCAAGGGTGGCGAAATCCAGATCACCGACGCCCTGATGAAGCAGGCCCAGAACGGCTGCGTCATGGCCTACAAGTTCAAGGGCAAGCGTTTTGACTGCGGTGGCGCCGAAGGCTACATCGAAGCCACCAACTTCTGCTTCGAGAACTTCTACAAGACCGGCAAGGCTTACTGATAGCGCCGGATCTGCATCGCGAAGTGTGAATGCACCCAAGTGAATGCCCCACAAACGCCCCGACTTGTTCGGGGCGTTTGTTTTTGTGCTGGAAATAATCCCTGAGCCCTACGCCGCGATTTACTGACGCCCTCTGAGCGCGTTGGCTGCGTTTTCAAGGGGAGGGTGCCTTCGAGCATGCAGGCCGTGCCGATTCCCTTCAGATGGCACAGCAGGGCCCCGAACCAGCGGACGACTTGTCCGCCCGGAATGAAAAAAGCTCCGTATCTTGCGATACGGAGCTTTTTCTGTAGGCGTTACACCGATTGCGATCTCTCGAAACCGGCGCCTTCCGAGCGGTTACTGCTGCACGACATTCGCAGCGGCAGGGTCGACCTTTTTCGGCTTCATCAGGCTGAAGTCGATCAAGGCGCGCTGCTCGCGTTCGTACGGGTTGCCGATCATCAGTGGGCGCGGTTTGAAGCTGTCGCTGACCAGGCTCTTGCTGCGGTCCAGTTCATCGAAACTCAAACCGGCCATGTCCGCCCAAGTGTGGATCAGGTGCGAGCTGCTGTAAGGCCGGCTCAGATCCGCGGCGAAGTTCCAGTCATGGTTCTCGCGCCATTTTGGCGAAGCCCAGGCCATGAACGGAATGGTGTACATCGGCGCCGTCGGTTTGTTCTCGTTACGGCCCAGGGTGTTGTGGCCTGCCGAGTCGAACACGTCTTCTCCGTGGTCGGAGAGGTACAGCAGGAAACCGTTCGGATCGGACTTGGCGTAGTCCTTGATCAGGCTCGACACCACGAAATCGTTGTACAGCACGGCGTTGTCGTAGCTGTTGTAGGTCGGCACCTGGTCATCACGCACGCCGGCCGGCACGCCGGTACGGTCCTGGAACTTGTCGAAGGTCGGCGGATAGCGATACTGGTAGCTCATGTGGGTGCCGAGCAGATGCACGACGATCAGCTTGCGTTGAGCCGGGTCGGTCAGTGCCTTGTTGAACGGCTCGATCACGTCACCGTCGTACTGTGCGGCGTTCTGGTTGCGGTTGTTGTTCAGGTACACCTGCTCGTCGGCCTGTTCGGAGAAGGTCGTGAGCATGGTGTTGCGCTTGGTCATGGTCTGCTGGTTGGTGATCCAGAACGTCTTGTAGCCGGCCTGTTTCATCATGCTGACCAGCGACGGCGTGGACAGGTACAGATCAGGGTTCTCTTCGTCGGCGAAGGTCAGCACCTGCTGCAGCGCTTCAATGGTGTAAGGGCGCGGGGTGATGACGTTGTCGAACACCGACAGCTGATCCTTGAGCTTGTCCAGCTCCGGTGTGGTCTTGCGCCCATAGCCGTACAGGCTCATGCGCTGACGGTTGGTCGACTCGCCGATCACCAGCACCAGGGTCGAGGGCTTGTCGGCGTCGGCAACCTTGAGGTTATGCAGCGGTGGAACCTTGCTGGTGCTATGCAGCATGTCCTGCATGCCGGCCAGGGTGTCGAGGTAACGGTGGTAAGCCACGGCCATCTGCCACGGCACGGCCGGCTCGATGCGGTCTTCGAATTTCTCGAAACCGCCGGCGAAACTGCCGGTGCGCTGAGTCTGTTTGATCAACGGGTAGCCGACCACCGCAATCAGGATCGCCAGCGCAGCGACGAAGGCGCGGCCACGGGGCATGTAAACCGGGCGCAGGCGCGTCCACAGGAAGTAGGCGAAAGCGGTATGGGCGAGGAACGCCGGAACCATCCACCAGGCAAAGTATTGAGTCATGTACTCGCCGGCTTCAGAGATGTTCGACTCGAACATGATGAAGATGACGCTTTGCGAGAATTCCTGCTGATAGATGAAGAAATAGCCCAGGCTGGCCATGGAGCAGGCCCACAGGACGATACCGATCAACGCCGCCAGCAGCTTGGTGCGTTTGGGAAACGCCAGCATCGGAGCGAGCCAGAGCGCACTCATCACAAAGGCTTGGCGGAACCCGCTGAAACCGGAGGTGCCGGTCAGCTGAATGAGCAGTTGGGTGATGCCCGAGAAATACCAGAAAAACGCGAACAGCCAGAGAACCCCGGCCCAGTCGAAACCTGTCGCAGTCGTTTTGCTGCGTTTGAACAATGCCATTCAGCACTCCAGCTCATCGTCACTAACCACCGCCGGTACGCTACATCAAACCGACGAACGGAAGCCGCGCGCAAACGCACGGCCAGAATGGGCCGGAGTATCACCAAGGCAGTGTGAAAACTTCGTTAGTTGCTGATCAGGGGCAGGGGTGCATCATGTCGGGAACGACAAGCGCCGTTCCCGAAGCTGGCGGGACAGGTCAGGCGTGCGGATTGCGCTGGACAACCGGCAGAGGTTTGGGCTGAGCGCCCTGAGTCAGAGCGCGCAGCTGCGCCAGCTCCTGCTTCAATTGGTCGCGCTCGTCTTTCAACTGGCGCAATTCATCGCGACGGATCGTGACGTACAGGGTTTGTGGCGGCATTGCTGTGTGTACTGTGCCCATTGCTCACCTCGCAAATGGCGTGTCTCAACTGCAAATCGTCCCCGCGTTCGGGGTACTGACTTGCTATCGGCAGCAATTTTGATTTCTTTCGCCCGTGAATGGAACTTTTTTATTTTTCACGGTCGGTGTGTCTTCGGCAGGATTCGGGGCGTTATCAGTCTGGATCGGGCACAATGCCCGGAAACTTCATCGCAACGCTCTGGACTAACCTCCATCAGTCGCGTTGGGCTATAACCAATGACACACATTTATTTGTAGTAAGGAGCATCAGCACATGCAACTCGGGATTATTGGACTGGGCCGCATGGGCGGCAATATTGCGCGGCGTCTGATGCTCAACGGTCACACCACCGTTGTTTACGACCGCAATACCGCTTTTGTCGACACCCTGGCCGCCGAGGGCGCCACCGGCGTTGCCGACCTGCCCGCTCTGGTGGCAGGCCTGGCCAAGCCACGTGCCGTATGGGTCATGCTGCCGGCCGGCGCGCCGACCGAAGACACCATCAACACCCTGAGCGACTTGCTGGAAGCCGGTGACACCATCATCGACGGCGGCAACACCAACTATAAGGACGACATCCGCCGGGCGAAAACCCTGGCCGAGAAGGGCCTGCACTACATCGACGTCGGCACCTCCGGCGGCGTCTGGGGCCTGGAGCGCGGCTATTGCATGATGATCGGCGGTGATGCCGAGACCGTCAGCCGTCTTGACCCGCTGTTTGCCGCTCTGGCACCGGGCATGGGCGAGATTCCGCGCACCAAGGACCGCAAGTCCGATGATCACCGTGCCGAGCACGGCTACATCCACGCAGGTCCCGCCGGTGCCGGGCACTTTGTGAAGATGATTCACAACGGTATCGAGTACGGCATGATGGCCGCGTTCGCCGAGGGCTTCGACATCCTCAAGACCAAGTCCAGCGAACGTCTGCCGGAAGATCAGCGCTTCGACCTGAACGTGGCTGACATCGCCGAAGTCTGGCGCCGTGGCAGCGTTGTCTCGTCCTGGCTGCTCGACCTGACCGCCGACGCGCTGGCCAGCGATCCGAAACTCGACGGCTTCTCCGGTTCGGTGGCTGACAGCGGCGAAGGCCAATGGACCATCGAAGCGGCCATGGAGCAGGCGGTGCCGGTACCGGTGCTGTCGAACTCGCTGTTCTCGCGCTACCGCTCGCGCGGTCAGGGCACTTTTGGCGACAAGATTCTCTCGGCCCAGCGCTTCGGCTTCGGCGGCCACGTGGAGACACCGAAGAAATGACCCATACGATCCGCAGAAAATCCAAGGCAGAACCCGCACCACCGACCACGCTGTTTCTGTTCGGTGCCCACGGCGACCTGGTCAAGCGCTTGCTGATGCCGGCGCTGTACAACCTCAGTCGCGACGGCTTGCTTGACGAGAATCTGCGGATCGTCGGCGTTGACCACAACGCCATTACCGATGAAGCCTTCGCGCAAAAACTCGAAGACTTCATCCGTACCGAAGTGGCGGCGAAAGTCGGCAAGGGCGATCAGATGCTTGATCCGGCCTTGTGGGCCAAGCTCGCCAAAGGTATCAGCTACGTCCAGGGCGACTTCCTGGACAACAGCACTTATTCCGCGCTGGCGGCAAAAATCGCCGACAGCGGCACTGGCAATGCCGTGTTCTATCTGGCCACCGCGCCACGCTTTTTCAGTGAAGTGGTGACCCGACTGGGCGCCGCCAAACTGCTGGAGGAAACCCCGGAAGCGTTCAGAAGGGTGGTGATCGAGAAGCCGTTCGGCTCCGATCTGCAAACCGCTGAAGCATTGAACGCCTGCCTGCTCAAGGTCATGTCCGAGAAACAGATCTATCGGATCGACCATTACCTGGGCAAGGAAACCGTGCAGAACATTCTGGTCAGCCGGTTTTCCAACAGCCTGTTCGAGGCGTTCTGGAACAACCATTACATCGACCACGTGCAGATCACCGCCGCAGAAACCGTCGGCGTCGAAACCCGTGGCAGTTTTTACGAACACACCGGCGCGTTGCGCGACATGGTGCCCAATCACCTGTTCCAGTTGCTGGCGATGGTTGCCATGGAACCGCCGGCGGCGTTCGGCGCCGACGCGGTGCGCGGCGAGAAGGCCAAAGTGGTCGGCGCGATCCGCCCATGGAGCGTTGATGAAGCACGGGCCAACTCGGTACGCGGTCAGTACAGCGCCGGTGAAGTCGATGGCAAAGCGTTGAATGGCTACCGCCAGGAAGCCAACGTGGCGCCCGACAGCAACACCGAAACCTACGTCGCGCTGAAGGTCATGATCGACAACTGGCGCTGGGTCGGCGTGCCGTTTTACCTGCGCACCGGCAAGCGCATGAGCGTGCGCGACACCGAGATCGTCATCTGCTTCAAACCGGCGCCGTACGCGCAGTTCCGTGACACCGAGGTCGACGAGTTGCAGCCGACTTATCTGCGCATCCAGATCCAGCCCAACGAAGGCATGTGGTTCGACCTGCTGGCCAAGCGGCCGGGGCCGGCGTTGAACATGGCCAACATCGAGCTGGGTTTTGCCTACAAGGATTTCTTCGAGATGCAGCCGTCCACCGGCTACGAAACGCTGATCTACGACTGCCTGACCGGCGATCAGACGCTGTTCCAGCGCGCCGATAACATCGAGAACGGCTGGCGTGCGGTGCAACCGTTCCTCGATGCCTGGCAGCAGGACGCCAGCGTGCAGACCTACGCGGCCGGTGAAGACGGCCCGCAAGCCGCCAATGATCTACTGACTCGCGATGGTCGCGTCTGGCATGGTCTGGGATGAGTGAGCCGATCCGCTTTTTACTGAGTGACATGGACGGCACGCTGTTGCTGCCCGATCACAGCCTGAGCCAGCGCACCATTGACGCCGTGCGTTCGCTGCGCGAGGCCGGCGTGTTGTTCAGCCTGGCGACCGGGCGTCCGCCCAAAGCCATGTTGCAGCAAATCGAAGCCCTGGGCGTCGATCTGCCGACCGCCGCCTTCAATGGCGGCACCATCGTCAACCCGGATGGCAGCCTGTTGGTGGCGCATTACCTGCCGGTGCCGACGGCGCTGATTGCTTTGGCATTGTTCGCTGATCAGCCGGAGGTGGAAATCTGGGTGTTCAGCGGCGGCGACTGGTTGCTCAAGGATCCGCACGGGCCGATGGTGCCGCGCGAACAGCACGGCCTCGGTTACCCGCCGGTGGTGGTTGAAAGTTTCGAACCGTATCTGGAGCGCATCGACAAGATTGTCGCTACCAGCCACAACACCGATCTGCTGATCGAGCTTGAGGCGCGCCTGTTGGCCAAGGTCAGCGGCATGGCGCAGGTTTCACGTTCGCAACCGGTGTATCTGGACGTTACGGCGCTGGAGGCGAACAAGGGCACGGCGCTGTCGACGATTGCCGCACATCTCGGCATCCCGCTGGAGCAGACGGCGGCGATTGGCGATGGCGGTAACGACCCGGCAATGTTCCATTGCGCGGGATTGTCGATCGCCATGGGGCAGGCGGAAGAGGCGGTGAAGCGTCAAGCCGACGTGGTCACCGCGCCAAACACCGAAGACGGCGTGGCGCAAGCGATCGAAAAACACATCCTCCGTCGCTGAATGAACCCACAAACAATTGTGGGAGCGGGCTTGCTCGCGAAAGCGGTGTGCCAGCCAACACATCATTGCCTGACACTGCCCCTTCGCGAGCAAGCCCGCTCCCACAGTTTTAATCGGGTGCAGCCATAGCCATTGGCTCACCACAGACCATTGTGGGAGCGGGTGTTGTCAGAGCCAGTAGCTCACCGCATACCACCCCAGCAATCCCATCACCACGGTGTACGGCAACGCCATCCACACCATCCGCCCGTAAGACAGGCGCACCAGCGGCGCAATGGCCGAGGTCAGCAGGAACAGAAACGCCGCCTGACCATTCGGCGTCGCCACGCTCGGCAGGTTGGTGCCGGTGTTGATCGCGATCGCCAGTGTCTCGAAATGCTCGCGGCTCATGTGTCCGGACAGGAAGGCCTGTTTCACTTCGGTAATGTAGATCGTGGCGACAAACACGTTGTCGCTGATCGCCGAGAGCAAGCCGTTGGCAATGAACAGCATGCCTGGCTGTTGCTCCGCCGGCAGGGCCAACACCCACTGGATCAACGGGGCAAACAGTTGCTGATCGTGAATCACCGCTACCACCGCAAAGAACACCACCAGCAATGCGGTGAACGGCATGGCGTCCTTGAACGCGCTGCCCAGGCGATGCTCGTCGGTGATGCCGGTGAAGGCGGTGATCAACACGATCACCATCAAGCCGATCAAACCGACTTCGGCGACATGAAACGCCAGGCAGCCAATCAGGATCAATGCAGCGGCGCCTTGCACCAGCAGGGCAGCCCGCTGGCGTGAGGTGCGTTCGGCGTTGTCTTCAGCGGCGTAGTTGGCCAGCACGGCACGGACGTTGTCCGGCAGCAGCGTGCCGTAGCCAAACCAGCGCAGTTTTTCCAGCAGCACGCAGGTCAGCAGGCCTGCCACCAATACTGGCAGTGATACCGGCGCAACTTTCTGGAAGAACTCCGCGAAGTGCCAACCCATCTCATGGCCGATCAGCAGGTTCTGCGGCTCGCCCACCAGGGTGCAGACCCCGCCGAGGGCGGTGCCCACCGCACCGTGCATCAGCAAGCTGCGCAGGAACGCGCGAAACTGCTCCAGATCCTCATGGTGCAGCGCATGCAGGTGTCGGTCGTCGCTGAATTCACTGTCCTGACGCGGATCGTTGCCCGAGGCCACACGGTGGTAGACCGAATAGAAACCGACCGCCGCGCTGATGATTACCGCGGTTACGGTCAAGGCATCGAGAAATGCCGACAGAAACGCCGAGAGAAAGCAGAACATCAGCGCCAGCAGCGCCTTGGAACGCACGCCCAGCAGCAATCGCGAGAACAGAAACAGCAGCAGGTCTTTCATGAAGTAGATGCCGGCGACCATGAACATCAGCAGCAGGATCACCGGAAAGTTGTGCAGCAATTCGTCGTACAGCGCCTGCGGCGTGGTCATCTTCAGCAGCAGGGCTTCGATCAGCAACAGACCGCCGGGCATCAACGGATAGCACTTGAGGGCCATGGCCAAGGTGAAAATGAACTCGATCACCAACAACCAGCCTGCGGCGACCGGGCCGACGGTGAACAGCACCACGGCGTTGAGGATCAGGAACCCGACGATGCACGCCTTGTACCAGCGGGGCGAATGCCCGAGGAAATTGTGCGCGAACGCCTGGGTCAGTGAACCGGACATCGGTTGCTCCTTGTATTAAGAAGCGCGCAAGTTGCCGCAAGCGTTTGGTGAGTTCAAGTCCGGGAGCAATTATTGATTCAGATAACGCGCGATCATGGCGCGGTAGTTGCCGTCCAGTGAATAGCCGCCGACCAGGATGCGTCCGTCTGCCTGCACGGCAAGCGAGTTGGCGGTGTCCAGGCTGTGTCCCAGACGCGTGCGCAGCCAGCCGTGGCCGTTGCCGAATTGCGCGTCGAGTCGCCCGTCGGCCAGGTAGCGCGCGACGATAAAATCCGCCTCGATCCCGCCAATGGTTGCGCCCACCGCGACGATTCGCCCATCGGCCATGCATTGGGCTGCGCTCCACTGGCAGCCGCTGGGGCCAATCTCCAGCAGATGCGGATGGCCGGCGTTGTTGCGCACCTGCGGTCGACCATTGGAGTGCAGGCTCAGCGCCAGGCAGCGGATCGGATCACGACTGCTGCCAAAACAATGCAGGTGCTCCTGCGACGCGATGACCTGACTGACCATGGCGCTTTTGCCGTGGGCCTTGAAGGCGAGGAAACCATCCACGGCGAAGCGCTCATCCAGGCGCCCATCGGGCAAGTAGCGTGCGACCAGCCCCTCCTGGGGGAAGTCAATGGAGCCGGCGACAAGGATCCGCCCATCCTCCTGCAACACCAGGCTACTGAGCCAGGTGTTGAGCAACAGATGGCGGATCATCACGAAACCACGACCATTGAAACTTGCATCGAGCGCGCCGTCTGGCGTGAGGCGGATCAGCATGCCGGCATGGTCGGCCAGCTCGAAGTGGTGATTGGCGATCAGCAGAATATGCCCGTCGTCCTGCACCGCAACGTCACAGGCTTCGGCGCCCGGTACACCGGGCGGCAACCAGGCATCCCGGGAGCCAATGGACAGATCACCCGGCAAGCGCACGACCTGCCGACCATCGCTGCCGAATGTCGGGTCAGGTGAGCCGTCAGTGTTGAACAGGGCGAGGGCGGGCAGCGTGCGGTGGGCGTTCTCGTAATGCAGACCGGCCAGCAGGATGCGCCCGTCCGCCAATACCTGCACTTTCGCGCCCATGGCTTCGAAGCCGGGGGCGAATTCGCCGATCACGCTGCCGTGAGTACCGAAGCCAAGATCGGCAGAACCATCAGCGAACATCCGCGCAAGTCCGAAACGACTGCCCTGCGCAGTGCTGACCTTGGCGGCTACCAGCACGCGGCCTTGCGAATCGAGTGCCAGACCCTGGGTCATGCTGGACAGGCTGTCAGGGAAATACACTTGAGCAATGCCGCTGTGGGCGAAACTGCTGTCGAGTTCTCCGGCGTTATTCAGTGGCGTCGGGAGCGCAAAGGCGTTCTCGGTAGACATGCATGCGTCTCCTTGCAAGTTGACCGGGACCCGAATCGGGCGGGTAACTGCATGAGCGGAACATTCAATCCCTGAATAGGCGCAAGTTCAACTGACAGAACTAACAGGTGGAGCGTCGTACTGTGCCAGAACAGTGTCTTTTTGACCCAAATGAAAGCGTGCCAAGCAATACTGCCTCGCGCTTTAAAGGAAGTTGTACAGAGGTAGTGGAGATAAACCGCAGCGAATAACTAACAAAGAACAGGGCGGATGACTTAAAAGTCATCCGCTTTACCCTTTGATCAATGTGGCATCGACCACGATTGCAGCAGGTAACCTTCTTTGCTCAGTTCGGCACGAGCCTGTTGCAACAGCAGTTCCAGTTGCGCCGGATCAGAGTAGGCGCTGCTCGGAATCTGCTGGCGGCCGATGTGCGAGTTGGTGCGGTCGATGACGGTCAGGTTCAGTTCGCCGTTGCCGTCTTGTGGGGCCCAGGCCACGCACTGGAAAGGTTTGAACGCGTGGTTGGCAATCAAAAGAGCTTCGTTGATACGGAGCGGGGCGGTCATGGGGTCTTCTCTCTGTCGTGCCCAATCAAGTGATGTGCCGTCGGTTGGGCTTACCGTTCGGCTGGTTACTTGTACTGATGCACGCAACCCCGTGGCAGGTCACACACGAAACACAGAAATTTCAACTTTATTGCTTATGCTCAACATTCCGACAGTCTTTGAAAGCCTGGTGAAAGATAGCGAGTCGATAGCTAACTAATAAACTGGCTTCTTATAACTCGTTAGCTTGTACGCCTATAAGCAAACGGTACAAGGCCCTGTCAATTTCTTGCTAATGTTACAGTCGGGTCTGCCAAATGACTGTTTTTACAATAAATTCCTTAAATTTGGCGCCAAGGAACAGTCATGATCGAAGCGCCTGCGTTACGACGTTTATTGGTGGTCGACCCGTGCGACGATTGTCACCGGCTGTTACCCGGTTTGCGCGCGGTGGGTTGGGATGTTGACAGCTGTACCCTGGAAAATGCCGCCGATCGGACATGCGATGTCGGACTGTTGCGACTGCAACCTTTTCACCTCGAACGCCCGGAGGCGGTCAAGGAGTTGATCAGCCGCAGCGGCACCGAGTGGATCGCCGTGTTGAATCAGGAAGTCCTGCGTTTGCAGAACGTCGGTGACTTCGTTTGCGAGTGGTTTTTCGATTTCCATACCTTGCCGTTCGATGTCTCACGGGTCCAGGTGACTCTGGGGCGCGCATTCGGCATGGCGCGCCTGCGCGGGCAAGGCACGATTCACGTTGATCAGCCGGAACATGAACTGCTCGGTGACAGCAAGCCGATCCGCGAGCTGCGCAAGTTATTGAGCAAACTGGCGCCGACCGAATCCCCGGTACTGATCCGTGGTGAAAGCGGCACCGGCAAAGAGCTGGTGGCGCGCACGCTGCACCGTCAGTCGCAGCGCCACAGCAAGCCCTTCGTGGCGATCAATTGCGGGGCGATTCCCGAACACCTGATTCAGTCTGAACTGTTCGGCCATGAAAAGGGCGCCTTCACCGGCGCGCATCAGCGCAAGGTCGGGCGCATCGAGGCGGCCAACGGCGGTACGTTGTTTCTGGATGAGATCGGCGATCTGCCACTGGAATTGCAGGCAAATCTGCTGCGGTTTCTCCAGGAAAAACACATCGAGCGCGTCGGCGGCAGTCAGCCGATTCCGGTGGATGTGCGTGTGCTGGCAGCCACCCACGTCGACCTCGAAGCGGCCATCGAGAAAAAGCGTTTTCGCGAAGACCTGTATTACCGGCTCAACGTGCTGCAGGTGGCGACCGCGCCATTGCGCGAACGCCACGGTGATCTGTCGATGCTGGCCAACCATTTTTCCCACTTTTACAGCCACGAGACCGGGCGCCGTCCGCGCAGCTTCAGTGAGGATGCGTTGATCGCCATGGGCAAACACGATTGGCCAGGCAACGTGCGGGAACTGGCCAACCGCGTGCGACGTGGTCTGGTGCTGGCGGAGGGAAGGCAGATCGAAGCCCGAGATCTGGGATTACTCAGTCAGCACTCGATTTCGGCACCGATGGGGACGCTGGAAGACTACAAGACCCGCGCCGAACGCCAGGCGCTGTGCGACGTGTTGAACCGGCACAGCGACAACCTCAGCGTGGCGGCGAAGGTACTGGGTGTGTCGCGGCCGACGTTTTATCGCCTGCTGCACAAGCATCAGATTCGCTAGAGACCAAAGCTCAAAAGATCGCGGCCTGCGGCAGCTCCTACAGGAATTTCAAATGTAGGAGCTGCCGCAGGCTGCGATCTTTTGCTTTAGAAGTAGTACGGGAATTTCAGGCTGAAGGAAAAGTCCGGGGCATCGTCGGTCATGCCGATGGACAGGTTGGGAACGATGGTCAAGTTAGGTGTGGCGGCAATGGTCATGCCGACGTTGAAGTAACCGGCGTTGGCGTCACTGGAAACCACCGATTGCCAATCACCGCCATCCTGTTTCAGCTTGCTCTTGCGTTGTACCAGGTCAGACACCGAGAACGACATACTCATTTTTTCGTTCAGAGCGAACGCAATACCGGCGCCGATCTGGAAGCTGTCGCCGATCTGTACCTTGCCCGGGGTTTTCTGGTTGACGGTAGAACTGATGTCGTCGAACGACTCTTCGAGGTTGTGGGTGTACGACAAACTGCCGAACAGCACAGCCGGGTCGAACGTCTTGACCAGCGAGACGCCCGGTGTGATCGACCAGACGCCGTTACCGGTGGGCAAGGTGTCAGGCACGAACAGGTTGGAGTTGGCATCGCTCTGGCGCAGTTTGATCCCGAACGGGTCCTTGCCGGTTGGCGCCTTGACCCGCAGGGTAACCACGGCGTCCGGGGTGTTGACCGATTCGTCGAGGAATTTGTACGCGATGCCGAAGTTGACGTCGCCAATGGTCGGGTCGCGATCGACGTCCTGTTCGGTCGTGACGTTTGACGCACCGCCGTTGCCGCCACCGGACTGGTAGGTCGAGTCGCGGTAAACCACCGGCACGTTCACGTCGAACTGCCAGCGATTGTCGAAGTTGTAGCGCCCGGTCAGGTCCAGCGTCCAGGTGTCGGCCTTGATCCGGTCGAGGTTTATGTTACCGAGAAAGATCGAGTCCAGTGCGAGGAAGCCGTTGAGGATCAACTGCCGCGTGTCGTAACGCGAGTAGGTCACACCGGTTTCAAAGCTGAACTTGCCGCCGCCGAAGAAGCCGCTGGCCTCGTCGTAGAGGTTGGACACACTCTGGGCCGGTTGCGAATCGTCGGCCAGCGATTGTCCGTAGGACGCGCCGCTGCCCCCAGCTGCGCCCCCCGACGCTGCTGCGGCACCGGTACCAGGCGCTCCGGTGCTGGTAGCGACTTTTGGATTGCCCTTCATGTCGGCGGGCGACTTGGCCAGACGCTTGGGTTGCGGGGCTGCCGGTTGGTCTTCGACCTGGCGGACCCGTTGTTCGAGCACCGCCAGCGCTTTTTGTTGTACTTCGTATCGTTGCTTCAGCTCCAGAAGTTCCTGTTTCAGGGTCTCCACATCTGCGTCAGGTGCTGCTTGCAGCATCGCCGCAGGTAGAAGAGTACTCAAACATACAGCGGCACGCAGTGATACTGATCGATACATGAATAAGCCGTCCCTTTAAGCCCAATGATCGAGACTCAGCGTAGTTCAATATCCGATATTGCGTAGTGCCCTGAGTTGAGTCAGGTTGCAGTCCAATGCGCCGGGGCTGATGCCGTTATTGTTAAGCACAACATTGAGTTGGGTCATGTTGTTGACCACGTTGGCGCTGCCGAGCAGGCGAGTGTTCTGCAGCAGGCCGCCCTGGGCCACCTGTTGCAGTGCGGTGCCTTGATTGCCCGAGGCCTGAATGGCCATTTGCACGCCACCGCTGCTGGCCGAAACGGCGACGCTGCCGGCGGCATTGCTGGCACCGATCGTCTGCCCGGCCATCAGGGCCTGGCCTTGTGCGGGGACCAGGGCAGGAGGAGTGTTGGCTTCCTGAACATTGATCGCCACGTTGTTGTTGGCGGTGTTGCCGTCGCCGGCGGCGCGTACGCTTTGGGTTACGCCCTGGCTGCTGTTGAGTGCCGCGCCACCAACGACAGTGCCAGTGCCCGGAGTCGGGGTGCTGCCATTGCCGTGTTCCTTGATGGTCGAGACGTAGAATTCCGGTTTGATCGTGGCGGCCTGGATCTGCATTGAGCTTGCTGCTCCGATCAGATCACCACTGGCGTTGCGCCAGGTACTGCTCATGACAATGCCGAAGCTGATAATCCGCCCCGGCATCACGTAACGACCGCGTAGCTCGGCGAGCTCCTGGTCCTGAATTTCGATAGGTTTGAACCCTGCATTGGCATAGCCTGACGCGCTCGCTGCCAGGCAGGCGGCGGCCAGCCAGTATGAGGTTTTCATCTGCTGCTCCCGGGACATCCAGCCCCATTCTTTATAATCGGCGATTAAAAGAAGTCGCTCTGTATGAACCCGAAGTCCATCAATTCAGCATCTTTGACAGGGTTGAAATTATCGAGCTTGTTCTTGGCGGTCAGCGGTTCCGGAGGACTGCGTAGTGCATTGGTTTTGTCGTATCCGGGGCCGACGATGGCGAAGACAATGCCGTTCCAGCCTTTGACAAAGTCATCATGGGCGTAGCGTTTGTGGCCTAGAACCGGGTCTCCGATGTAAACCCAATTCTTGTCCGAACGCTGCAGCACCACGAAATGCTTGTAGCCGCGAATTTCCATCAGTACCACCACCGGGATGGTTACATCGTCGAGTTTTTCCGGTGGAATCTTGTAGCCTCTGGCGCGCATGCCGATGCTTTCTATGTAGCGCTTCATGTCCAGCATGGAAAAACCTTGAGTGCGAACAAGGTCCTGGTCAGCGTTGACCAGCATGCCTTTGATGATGTGCTCCTCATCGACGTCGAGCCAATAAGCCTGGCGCAGTACCGTGGCCAGTGCGGCGGCGCCGCAGCTGAAATCGGTTTTTTGTTCGACGATGTCGGCAAACTTGCGTTCACGGATGCTTTGCACGTTCTTGTAGACGAGTACGCCGCCGGGCAGGGCAGCGATAGGCATCTGGGCAGCCTGGGTCAGGCCGGACAGGCAAAGCAGGGCGATAAAGGCAGTCTTACGCATGATCGATACGCCTTTGCGGACTGAGGAAAAGCCCCGTTTCCGGGGCTTTCGTTTCGATCGCGATTACATGCAGGCTTTGCAACCTGCAGCGATGGACAGCGAGTTGCTTTGTTGGTTGCCAACACCGGAGGCGTTGTTGAAGCCACCGTTGCCCGACCAGTTGTTGCCTACGTTGGTCATGCTGGCGTTGTTGGTAACAGGGTTTTTCCAGCCGTCCGGAGTCAGCACTTGTTGAGTGGTTACACCGGCCAGGCCGAAGGCACCCACAGCTTCGAAGGTGGCTTTTTGATCTTTGCTGCCGCCACTGCCGCCATGGCCTTTGTCGCCGTAACCGCCACCGCCGTGGCTGTCACCTTTGATGGTAGCTTCGCCCACGGCGCCGAATACGCCGACGGCGGCGACAGTGCCAGTGAGTGTGTCTTTTTTGTAGGTCTGAGTGCCGTTGTTGCCGACTTGCAGACCGGTAGTGCTTTGGTTGGCCGCAGCAGCGGCTTGCGCTACACGACCACCGGACACAGCGATTGCCAGGTTGTTTTTCTGTTGGTTGAAGTTGCCGGCAGCGTTGTTCACGCCAATGTTACCCGAGCCACTGTTGCCAACATTGTTCATGTTAGCGTTGTTGGTGGTGGAGTAGTTGCCAACGGTGTTGTTGTTGTTGACTTGAGTGGCGCTGGAAGCGGACACCGCAGAGCCGAAGATGAAGCTTTCGTCGGCGGTAGCCAGAGCAGCGGCGTTGTCTTGCTGGTTGCCGTCACCCGCCGCGTTGTTGGCGCCGATGTTGCCGTTGGCGCCGTTAAGCGAGCCGCTGACGTTGGCGTTGTTCTGGGTGCCCTGGTTCAGGACGGTGTTACCGTCGTTGTTTTGCACGTCGAGTACTGCAGCACCGGCCCCTGCACCGATTTGCAGCAGTTCTTCCAGGGTAGGGCTTTTTGGTGGAGGAGGGTTGTGACCGTGACCACCATTGTTACCATGATCGTTGCCGCCTGCTTGAGCCGCCATTGCCATTACTGCTGCAAGTGCGAAAACCAGTGGTTTGAGAGCCATTGTAGTTTTCATGGTGTTTCTCCGTCGTGCTTATTAGTTGGTTAAGTGTTGGTACTTTCTAATTGCACTGCTTTTGTTGTTTGGGTCAGTCAGCGACCCGGATGCTCAGGGTGTTAGCCATACGGTTCCCCACCCCGGCACTCTGGTTCACCTGAATCACCCCTCGGCTGCCGGTGAAGGCCTGATCACTTGTCGTGACCTGGCGACTGCCGGGTGAGGTGCCAGTTGCTCCTGAGCTCGGTAAAAGCGCCACGTTCTGTTGCGAAAGGGCGCTGTCGTCAACGCTCTGCGGTGCAGCACTGATGCTGACGCGCGTCACGTTGGCCATCTGGTTATTGGCACCGGCGCCCTGGTTCACGCCCAGGATCCCGTTGCCATTACTGAAAGAGGTGCCGCCAATGGTGGCGCTGGCGTTCATCGAGGGGTTGGCCGGCGTATCCAGCTTTTGCCTGACGATGGTCGTGGCACTGGCATTGGTGCCAATGGCGATCGCCTTGGTGTTGGTCTGTTGCATCTGGTCGCCGGCGGCCTGGTTGACGTTGAAGTTGCCGCGGTACTGCACACCGCTATCCTGGATATCTGCGTTGTTCACGGAGCTCGGATCGGCCATGGCGCTGGCGCAGCTGAAAAGGGCAAGCAGCAGAAGGGAACGATTCATCTCATTGGCCTCCAGCCATGCGGGTCAGCGGCGCAAGACCAGTGCTCAACGAGCGATTGATCGTGTTGGAGATCGTGCCGCCACCGCCGCCACCGTGACCGGCACTCATGCCGGGCAGACCGTTGGGGTTGGTCAATACGTTCATGCCGGGCATGTCCGAGTTCGGCGTGATGATGTTGCTGCGGATCGAAGAGCCGCTGGCTACACTGGCAAAGTCACCGTCATTGAGCTCGGTGCTGGTCATCGCCTGATTGATGCGAGCCGAAGGGTTGGCATTGACCGTGGTGGGATAGGGGTCTTTTCCGCCGCTGCGTCCGATGGGAATGGGCTGAACGTCGCGGTTGAGAACGATCACGCCATTGCCTTCGGCCTGAACGTTGAAACTGATGAATGTGCTGGCTGCTGATCCAATCAGCAGAAGGCAGGTCAGGCCTTTATTGATATTCCCCACGGCGGCAATTCCTTCTTCAGTGGGCTGGCTCTTGTCAGCGTTGGGAAAGAGAGAGCGAAAGCTGTGCCGCTTTTGGGTTTTACTTGAATATCAATGAGTTGGCAGTGTGGCGCGCAATGTTGATACATAATCTGTTTCAACGCTGAAACAGACCCCCGGTCACCGCGGTGGTCACGGCCGGCGCAAAGCTCTGGAACAAGGGTTTGCCATGAGGTGTTACACGGGCGTAACAGATTGCCTTACAAAATGATGAAGACCATTTAAACGGCTGCTTTGCGCTGTGGCGAGTGTTTCAGGAATGGACACTTGGCCCTCGACAGGGCCCGTTTGCCAAGTCAATCAGCCAACAAATGCGCCACGGCTTCGAAGGCCTGAGACCGACGTTCATCCCAGTTGCCCTGAATGATTTGCAGCGGTTGCCGGTGTTGTTCCAGCCAGTCGCGGGTGGCCTGAAAGAACGCCATGCGTTCACTGAGCTGCGGCTGGCAGCGTTGGCCGTCATCCGTCCAGTCGATCTGCTCCGGCGACAACAGCAGGTGCAGGTCGTAATGCCGTGCCAGCAGCTCGGGCTCCAGCCACGCCGGGCAGTCGCCAAACAGGGTCTGGCTCCAGAGGATATTGCTCAGCAGGTGAGTGTCGAGAATCAGCAGTTGCGGTTGCTGCGCTCGGGCCTGATCTTCCCATTGCAACTGCCCACGGGCGATAGCGGGAATGTCGTTCAGGCAGGTATCACGGGGATTCTGCTCGATGAACCAGCGCACGTATTCATCCACCCGCAGGCCGCCGAAGTGTTCCTGCAGGCCCGCCGCCAGCCAACTCTTGCCGGTGGATTCCGGGCCGGTGAGGACCACCACCTTCATCGCTGCAACGCCGGATCGGCGCGCCATTCCCGCCAGCCTTGCAGCGCAATCAGGGTGAACAGGGCGTACAGCGCGGCGGTGAGGTACAAGCCCTTATAAAGGAACAGACCGACGAAAATCACATCCAGCACGAACCACAGCGCCCAGCATTGCAGGCGTTTCTGCGCCATCCACAATTGCGCAACCAGGCTGAACGCTGTCAGCGCGGCGTCGAGCCACGGCTGCGCCGCGTCGGTCCAGTGCGCCATGGCCGCGCCCAGCAGCAGGCTGCCAAGTGCGCCGACACTCAGGCCGAGCAGGATCGAACGGCGGTCCAGACGAGTGACTTCGCGGCCGTCATGCATCGTCCCGGCACGGGTCCATTGCCACCAGCCGTAGACTTGCAACGCGGCGTAGATCACTTGCAGCAACATGTCCGAGTACAGCTTCACGTCATAGAAGATCCAGCTGTACAGCAACACCATGACCAGACCGATCGGCCAGCACCACGGATTCTGTTTGACCGTCAGCCAGACGGCGATCACACCGAGGGCGGCGGCAAACAGTTCAAGCCCGGACATGGGGGTTCCTTGGGGGAGTGCAAGAAGGGGCGCAATTGTACCCAAAAACCTGTGGGAGCGAGCCTGCTCGCGAAAGCGGTATTTCAGTAACGCAGATGTTGACTGACATTACGCCTTCGCGAGCAGGCTCGCTCCCACAAGGGTGGAGTGTCACAAGGGTGAGGGGTCAGACGCGGAACTGGCGCAGAAGCTGATTCAACTGTTCACTCAATTGCCCCAGTTTCACACTCGCCGCACTCGACTGCTCCGCCGCCAACGCGGTGCTGTGGGACAGGCCCGCCGCCTGCGTGACGTTCTGATTGATGTCCTCGACCACATGCGCCTGTTGCAAGGTGGCGCTGGCAATCGAGGCGTTCAAGCCATTGAGATTGCGCAGTGCCTGGCCGATGGCATTGAGGCTGGCACCGGCGAGGCCGGCTTGCTCAATGGTCAGTTGCGAGGCCTTGCTGCTGTCGCCAATGACCTTCACCGCCGCTTCGGAATGATTCTGCAGGCGCTCGATCATGGTCTGGATTTCCGCGGTCGACTTTTGCGTGCGCTGCGCCAGCAACCGAACTTCATCGGCCACCACCGCAAAGCCACGGCCCTGTTCACCGGCGCGGGCCGCTTCGATGGCCGCGTTGAGTGCCAGCAGGTTGGTCTGCTCGGCAATCGAACGGATCACCTCCAGCACGCTGCCGATCTGCGTGCTTTCCGCCGCCAAGGTGCGAATCACTTCGACCGCCTGATCAATGGTCCCGGACAACTTGTCGATCTGTTGCAGGCTGCCGTCGATGTTGATCTGGCCCTGCTGCGCCTGGGCTTCGGCGTCGCGCATTTCAGCGGCGGCATGTTCAGCGTTTTTCGCTACGTCCTGTACGCCGTAGGTGACCTCGTTGATGGCGGTCGCCACCAGTTCCATCTGTTGCGATTGCTGTTGGCTGCGTTGCTGGGCCTGGGTCGCATCGTTGCCCAGTTCGCTGGACGACTGGCCCAGCGCGCTGGCCGAAACCTGCAGGTCAGCGATGACCCGGCGCAACTTGGCGGTGAAGGCGTTGAAATGGTGCGCCAGTTGCGTGACTTCGTCCTGGCCGTGGGTATCGAGGCTGCGGGTCAGGTCGCTTTCGCCGCTGGCGATGTTGGCCATGGCATTCACGGTTTCCTGCAACGGACGCACGATGCTGCGCGCAATCAGGATCACCAGCAGGGCCATGATCACGGCGATCACCAGGCCGATCACCGAAGCCTTGATCACCTGACCCTGGAATTCGTTCTGCACATCGTCGATGTAAACCCCGGAACCGAGTACCCAGCCCCACGGCTCGAACAGTTTGACGTAGGAGGTTTTCGCCACCGGCTCGCTGGCGCCGGGTTTCGGCCAGCGGTAATCGACCATGCCCGCGCCCTGGCTTTTGGCGATCGCGACCATTTCGTTGAACACCGCGAAACCGTCCGGGTCACGGATCGCCGAGAGGTTCTGGCCTTCGAGCTTGGGGTTGGTCGGGTGCATGACCATCACGGGGGTGAGGTCGTTGATCCAGAAGTAATCGCTCTGGTCGTAGCGCAGGCCGCGAATGGCGGTCAGCGCCTGTTTCTGTGCGGCGTCGCGGGTGAGGGTGCCGGCGGTTTCCAGGTCATGGTAGTAGGTCAGCAGGCCGCTGGCGGTCTGCACCACATGCTGGGTTTTCTGCGCCTTGGCGTGATACAGGTCATCGTGGATCTGCTTGAGCATCAACACGCCCAAGGTCAACAACATGACCACGGCCACAATCAAAATGAGCCACAAGCGTCGGCTGATCGACACACTGCGCAAGCTGTTCATAACGCTGTCACTCCGATTTCTTTTTCTTGTAATAAATCAACGCCAGCATCCAACCACGTTTGGGTGATCGGGCATACGCGACCCAAGTCGTATAACGCCGCAGCACTATTAAAGCTTGTCTGTTAGGATTTCGGCCCCGCGCGAGAAAACCTGAATCCAAGTTGATATTTCACGGAATTTTGACCGTTTCGTGTGGATGCTGTGCGCGCGGAATCGGTACAGCAACAGACAGCTACGCTGATCGCAGTGAACGAAAAATATTATCGGGGCATGCCGCCGTGCATCGCTCTTTGGGGGACTGATGGATCTTTGGACCGCCTTGCAGGCACTGATTCTAGGAGTTGTAGAAGGGCTGACGGAGTTTTTGCCCATTTCCAGTACCGGACACCAGATCATTGTTGCCGACTTGCTCGACTTCGGCGGCGAACGGGCCATGGCGTTCAACATCATTATTCAGCTTGGTGCGATCCTCGCGGTGGTCTGGGAGTTTCGCCGCAAGATTCTCGACGTGGTGATTGGCTTGCCAACCCAGCCGAGTGCGCGGCGTTTTACTGCCAACCTGCTGATCGCGTTTCTGCCGGCGGTGGTGTTGGGGGTGATTTTTGCCGACCTGATTCACCAATACCTGTTCAATCCGATCACCGTCGCGACCGCGCTGGTGGTGGGCGGTGTGATCATGTTGTGGGCCGAACGCCGCCAGCATGAAGTGCACGCCGAAACCGTGGACCAGATCACCTGGAAGGACGCGCTGAAAGTCGGTTTCGCCCAATGTCTGGCGATGATTCCCGGCACTTCGCGTTCCGGCTCGACGATCATCGGCGGCCTGCTGTTCGGCCTGTCGCGCAAGACCGCGACCGAGTTCTCGTTCTTCCTGGCCATGCCGACCATGGTCGGTGCGGCGGTGTACTCCGGCTACAAGTATCGCCACCTGTTCGTGCCGGCGGATTTCCCGGTGTTCGCCATCGGTTTCATCACCGCGTTCGTCTTCGCAATGATTGCCGTGCGCGGTCTGCTCAAGTTCATCGCCAACCACAGCTACGCGGCGTTCGCCTGGTACCGGATCGTCTTCGGCCTGGTGATTCTGGCGACCTGGCAGTTCGGCTGGGTGGACTGGTCGGCGGCCAAACCATGAGTGATTCGCGCACGCGCCGCCCGCAGGGGCGCCCGCCCAGTGGCGGCATTCAGCATCTGAAACTGAAACTGGTGGTGCTGCTGATCGTCTGCGCACTGCCACTGTTCGGTTCGCTGTCGATGTTGCTGCACGGGATCTCGCGGGTGCCGCTGATCGCTTATGGCGTGGTCAGCGTGCTGGCGTTTTTCATGTACTGGGCAGACAAGCGCAAGGCCCGCGCCGATGCGTGGCGCACCCCGGAAAACATCCTGCATGCGCTGGAACTGGCCGGCGGCTGGCCCGGCGCGCTGATTGCCCAACAGGTGTTCCGGCACAAGACGCGCAAGGCGTCGTTTCAGATTCTATTCTGGGTGATCGTGGCGCTGCATCAGGTGTTCTGGATCGACCAGTTGTTTCTCGGTTCAAACCTGCTTTCACTGTTCTAAATCACCACAAGAAACCCTGTGGGAGCGGGCTTGCTCCGGGCGGCGTTCCGACGAATGCGGTGTGTCAGACAACATATTCGTCCATTGGCACAGCGCATTCGCGAGCAAGCCCGCTCCCACCAAAGTCAAAAGCTAAAGCAACAATCCAACCTGGGTTTTTTTGGGCAACTTGCCCACCACCAATTGATGCGACCGCTGCAGCAAGCCCTGCAGTTCCTCGGCGCCCAGCGGGTAGGGCGGATGCATGATGATCCACTGCGCCCGCGCCAGATAAGGTGCCGGGTGAATGCCAGGGCGGTCGCAATGGCCGAGAAACAGGTCCTTGTCGACCTTGAACGCCAATGAGTCTCCACGTAGCCCTTGCAAGGCGAACATCTTGTTGCCGGCAATCGAAAACACCCGCACGCCGCCCCACTTGTAATCCTCGCGCGCGCCCGGCAAGGCCAGGCAGAAGGCGGCGACCTGCGCTTCGTTCATCTTTCCCTGTTTCATAACAACCGCTCCCCGCACGCATTGAACGAATCGACCAGGTGATCGATCCACGCCCGCACCGCCGGCATCACCCCGCGCCGATGCGGATACACCGCTTGCAGCCAGCCGCCGGGCAACGACCATTCAGGCAACAGTTGCACCAGCGCGCCGCTCACCAGGTCGCCCTCGCAATACATCATCGGCAGCAGGGTAAACCCCTGGCCGGCCAGCACACAGGCCTTGCGCACGATGAAGTCATCAATGCCCAGCCGCGCTTCCATGTTCAGTTCGACGCTGTTGCCCTGTTGATCGAGCAAACGCAAGTGCACCATGCGATCGGCTTCCAGCGCGCCGAGCACCGGCAGGTTCTTCAGGTCCTGCGGGTGGGCGATGGTTTTGCCCTCGACAAAAGCCGGGCTGGCCACCACGACCATTTGCGCCTGACGCAGACGCCGGGTCACCAGCAACGGATCTTCATCGCCGAGTTCGCGCACCCGTAACGCAACGTCGAAACCTTCGGCAACCAGATCGACGCGACGATTGATCAGCACCACTTCCAGTTGTACCTGAGGAAATTTGCCGAGGAATTCGCTGATCACCCACGGCAACATTTCCCGCGCCAGACCGGTTGGACAAGACACGCGCAAGCGGCCGCGTGGCTCGCTGGACATGCTGGCAACGGCTTCGTCGGCCATTTCCGCTTCCAGCAACATGGCCTGACAGTGACGCAAGTAGCGCTCACCGACCGCAGTCAGGTTCAGCTGGCGGGTGGTGCGTTGCAGCAGGCGGGCGCCGAGGCGTTCTTCGAGTTCGGCAATACGCCGCGACAACCGCGACTTGGGAATGCCCAGCAATCGGCCAGCCGCCGCGAAGCCCCCAGCCTCGACCACTTTGGCGAAATAGTAGAGGTCGTTGAGATCCTGCATGAAAAGTCCACCGTTCTATCAGTGGGACGAACTATCGCATTGTCGGCGGCTAATCAGCTATTGGTTTCTTCCGTAGGATTGTCTCCATTCCGTCGCCGCCGGCGATTCTTTACAGGAGATTCCACATGAAACTGCTGCACATCGATTCGAGCATTCTGGGCGACAACTCCGCTTCCCGTCAGCTGAGCAGCCAGGTCGTCAAAGCCTGGCAAGCCGCCGAGCCAACCGCCGTGGTGACCTACCGCGACCTGGCCGCCGACGCCATCAGCCACTTCTCGTCGACCACCCTGGTGGCTGCCGGTACCACTGCTGAACTGCGCGACGCTGCACAACAGCACGAAGCCGAGCTGAGCGCTTCGACCCTGGCCGAATTCATCGCCGCTGACGCCATCGTCATCGCCGCGCCGATGTACAACTTCACCGTTCCGACCCAGCTCAAGGCGTGGATCGACCGCGTCGCCGTGGCCGGCCAGACTTTCCGCTACACCGAAGCCGGCCCTGAAGGTCTGTGCGGTGGCAAGAAAGTGGTGATCGTCTCCACCTCCGGCGGCATCCATGCCGGTCAGGCGAGCGGCATCGCTCACGAAGAATATCTGAAACTGGTCCTGGGCTTCCTCGGCATCACCGACATCGAAATCGTCCGTGCCGAAGGTCTGGCCTACGGTGATGAAGTGCGCAACAACGCGATGAGCGCTGCTCAGGCGAAGATCAGCGAGCAACTGTTCGCCGCTGCGTAAGCATTGCGTAAAGAGCAGCTGCCGTTCAGGTAGCCTCTGAAAAAACTCTGTATTCTGGTTCTGCAAGGGCCAGATGCGGATTTTTTTGTTTCTGACTGTTGCATAATCTGGCCCGGGTTATGCAGTCAAACGATCAACGTCTGAGTGCAACGCCGCGCCGGATCACCGAACCACCGGGTTTCGGGCGTGTCGGAACACAAAGGATCTTTCGATTGAGTAACACAGGGTGGGCCATCCCATGATGCGTCTTTGTGCAGCGTTACTGATTTGCCTGCTCGGCAGCCTCGGTTCAGTGCATGCCGCGCCCGGGCGACACCCTGTCTGGAGCGTCGGTTATCACGAGATGACGTTCCTCGATCCGCTGGATCTGCAACCGATGCGTGCCATCGCCTTCTATCCCTCCAGCGACCGCGAACACACCAGCCTGCTTGAGGGCTACACCGTCGAGGCCGGCGCCGACACCAAGGTGGCCATCGGCCGCTTTCCGATGCTGATGCTGTCCCACGGCAATACCGGCACGCCTATCGCGCTGCATGACCTCGCCACCTCGCTGGCGCGCAAGGGCTTTGTGGTGGTCGCGGTGATTCATCCCGGTGACAACTCCAAGGACCACAGCCGGCTCGGCACCCTGAGCAATCTGTACGGGCGGCCGATCCAGATTTCCGAAGCGATCACCGCCACCCTCGGCGATCCGATGCTCTCGCCGTTCGTCAACGCCGATCAGGTCGGAGTCATTGGCTACTCGGCGGGGGGCGAGACCGCATTGATCCTCTCCGGCGCGCAGCCGGATCTGGATCGCCTGCGCCGTTACTGCCAGGAACGCCCGGACGACCGTGATGCCTGCAATACCCAGGGCGAACTGATCGTCGACCGCGATGACTTGCAGCCAGTGGCCGATCCGCGCGTGCATGCGTTGCTACTGATGGCGCCGCTGAGCCTGAAATTCGGCCGCCACACTCTGGCAGACGTGCATGTGCCGGTGCTGCTGTACAGCGGTGATGGCGACAAACTGGTGGCCTTCGATAAAAACGCTGCTGCACTGGCGCGAAAACTGCCGACCGCGCCGGATTTCAAATTGCTCGCCGGGGCAGGGCACTTCGTGTTCATGGCACCGTGCAATGAAGAGCAGATCCGCGCTATGCCGGCGCTGTGCACCGACGCTGACGGCGTTGATCGCGAAGACATCCACCGCAACCTGATCTCCGAGGCCGGGCAGTTCTTCTCGCGAACCCTCGGCAAGCCGAGCCGGGCGGGGATGCAGACCGCGGATCAATAAAGATCAAAAGATCGCAGCCTCCGGCAACTCCTACAATTGAATGCAATCCCCTGTAGGAGCTGCCGAAGGCTGCGATCTTTTGCTTTTGGCAACATTCTGGTCTTTCAGCTCATCGCCCGGCGCTTGAGCAGCAAGGTCAACCCCAGCCCGATCACCGACAACAGCGCCGCACTGAAAAATATCCACGCATACCCCAGATTCAACGCCACCGCGCCCATCAGCGGCCCGGCAATCGCCAGCGCCAGATCGAAGAACACCGCATAAGCCCCCAACCCCGAGCCACGGCTGGAACTGGGTACCTGCTTGATCGCCTCGACCCCCAGCGCCGGATACACCAGCGACAAGCCAAACCCGGCCAGCCCCGCGCCAATCAAGGCGAACGCGGTGGACGGCGCCAGCCACAACAGCACCAGGCCGACGGTTTCGATGCTCATGCAGGCAATGGCCGAGTTGAAGCCGCCAAAACGACTGATCGCCGAGATAAACAGCAGCCGCGACAGAATGAAACACACGCCAAAAACCGTCAGGCAATACGCGGCACCGCTCCAGCCACGGTTGAGGTAATAAAGGGTGATGAAGGTGGTCAGCGTGCCGTAACCGATCGACGCCAGACTCAAACTGGCCCCATACGGTGCAATCCGCCCGAACACCGCCCAAAAAGGCAGCCGTTCGCCACGCACCACCGGCACCGAAGGTTTATTGCGGATCAGCACCAGAGCGCCCGCGGCCAATATCGACAGGGCGATCCCCAGGCTGGCAAAGCCGTAGTCGGCAACCATCACCACGCCCAGTGGCGCACCGATCGCAATCGCGCCATAGGAGGCAATGCCGTTCCAGCCGATCGACCTTGCCGTGTGTTCGACCCCGACCTGGCCCATGCACCAACTGATGGTGCCGACTCCGATCAAGCCCTGTGCCACGCCGAGCAGCAGGCGCCCGATGATCAGAATGATCAGACTCGGCAACGGAAAATCCTGCAACAGCGTCGAAAACAGCGTCAGCAGCCCGCTGAGCACAATCCCTGACAAGCCATAAACAATCGCCCGTTTGGTACCCAGCGTATCCGACATGCGCCCGGCCATCGGCCGACTGAGCAAAGTGGCCAGATACTGCGAGCCGATCACCAGCCCGGCGACGATCGCACTGAACCCCAGTTGTTCATGCACATAACCGGGCAACACCGCGATCGGCAGGCCGATGCACAGGAAGGCGACAAAGGTGTAGAACACGATGGAGACGATCTGCAGAGTGATCGCCATTGAGCTTTGCGGAGGCTGTTGCTGCGCAGACATTTGGACTCGTTCGCGGGCGGCGGTGGGAGAGTCGGCATCATGGCTTGGCGCTGAAATAAAAGGAAGCAGGCTAACTAATTTTCCTGGAGTCGATGGTGTTTTTGAGGGCCTCTTCGCGAGCAAGCTCGCTCCCACATTTGAAATGCGTTTCCTGTGGGAGCGAGCGTGCTCGCGAAGGGCTTCGCAGCACAAAATCACTATCCCTGGAAATGCAAAAAGCCCTGTCACATGGACAGGGCCTTAGCGTGAAGCTAGCAACTTAAAACTCGCAGCTGCTCTTAGAACACCACACCCTGACTACGCAGGTAGTCATCATAGGTGCCGCTGAAGTCGGTCACGCCATTCGGGCTCAGCTCGATGATGCGCGTGGCCAGGGACGATACGAACTCACGGTCGTGGCTGACGAAAATCAGCGTGCCCGGATAGTTTTCCAGCGCCAGGTTCAGCGCCTCGATCGATTCCATGTCCAAGTGGTTGGTCGGTTCGTCCATGATCAGCACGTTCGGCTTTTGCAGGATCAGCTTGCCGAACAGCATGCGACCTTGCTCACCACCGGAGATCACTTTGACCGACTTGAGGATTTCATCGTTGGAGAACAGCATGCGGCCCAAAGTACCGCGAATCATCTGCTCGCCCTGCGTCCACTGACCCATCCAGTCGAACAGCGTCACATCGTCTTCGAAGTCGTGCGCGTGGTCTTGAGCGTAGTAGCCCAGCTCCGCGGCGTCGGTCCACTTGACGCTACCGGCATCCGGGGTCAGTTCGTTGACCAAGGTGCGCAGCAGGGTGGTTTTGCCGATACCGTTCGGGCCGATGATCGCTACGCGCTCGCCCGCTTCAACCTGGAAGCTGAAGTCTTTGAACAGTGGCTTGCCGTCGAAACCTTTGGCCATTTTCTCGACCATGACGGCCTGACGGTGCAGCTTTTTGTTCTGCTCGAAACGGATGAACGGGCTGACGCGGCTGGAAGGCTTGACCTCGGCCAGCTGGATCTTGTCGATCGCCTTGGCGCGGGAGGTGGCCTGTTTGGCTTTCGAGGCGTTGGCCGAGAAGCGGCTGACGAACGATTGCAGCTCGGAAATCTGCGCTTTCTTCTTGGCGTTATCCGACAGCAGTTGCTCGCGGGACTGGGTCGCCACGGTCATGTATTCGTCGTAGTTGCCCGGGAACAGACGCAGCTCGCCGTAATCCAGGTCAGCCATGTGCGTGCACACGCTGTTCAGGAAGTGACGGTCGTGAGAGATGATGATCATCAGGCTGTTACGCTGGGTCAGGACGTTTTCCAGCCAGCGAATGGTGTTGATGTCCAGGTGGTTGGTCGGTTCGTCGAGCAACAGCACTTCCGGATCGGAGAACAGCGCCTGAGCCAGCAATACCCGCAGTTTCCAGCCTGGCGAGACTTCGCTCATCGGGCCGAAATGCTGTTCCAGTGGAATACCCAACCCCAGCAGCAGCTCACCGGCGCGGGATTCGGCGGTGTAACCGTCCATCTCGGCGAACTCGGTTTCCAGCTCGGCCACAGCCATGCCGTCTTCTTCCGACATTTCTGCCAGCGAGTAGATGCGGTCGCGCTCGGCCTTGACCTTCCACAGCTCTTCGTGACCCATGATCACGGTGTCGATCACGGTGAATTCTTCGTAGGCGAACTGATCCTGGCGCAATTTACCCAGGCGCACGTTCGGCTCAAGCATGACCTGACCGCCCGACGGATCGAGGTCGCCACCGAGGATTTTCATGAAGGTCGACTTGCCGCAACCGTTGGCGCCGATCAGGCCGTAGCGGTTGCCCGCGCCGAATTTGACCGAAACGTTTTCGAAGAGCGGCTTGGCGCCGAACTGCATCGTGATGTTAGCTGTAGAAATCAAAGGTTTTTCCTGCGAAGCATTCTGAGTAGCGAGGGTGCGGCTGGAGCGCTTGGCCCGAGTCAAAGTGCGCTGAAGCGGGACAGTCCCGTCATCAACCAAGGGGGGCGCGTAAAGTTTGGCGGCGATTGTACTGGTCTGGCTCTTTAAACGATAGGGCGAAGACGTCGCGTCCGCCGTTTGGCAGATTCAGCGGACAGTTTTTCACAGATCAGGTTCACCCTTGGTTACAAAGTATGGCTAAAATGCCAGCCAATTACCCAATAGCCACTAACGGCAAGGGCTCAAGGAAGTGCCACCGGGACAGTATTTGTATTCATGCCACTGCATCAGACCCTGGGCCACTGGCCGGCAGGCGCGCAGTTTGTTCACTTTTGACGTGTGACGATTTCCGTGAAACTCATCATTGCTGCTATTTATGTCATTTCGATTGCATACGTTCACCTTCGTGGCCGTGTGCGTCACAAACTGGGCCGTCAGTTGAGCGATCACTCGACGTTCCTGGCCCCGATCAACTGCTTCCTGTACCTGTTTTCGAAGAAGCCGAACAAGCCGTATCTCGATCCATCGGAATTTCCCGACCTGAGCCCGTTGCAGGCGCATTGGGAAGAAATTCGCCAGGAAGGCCAGAACCTGCTGCGCGCCGGTGAGATCAAGCGCTCGAATCAGTACGATGATGTCGGTTTCAACTCATTCTTCAAAAGTGGCTGGAAGCGTTTCTACCTGAAATGGTACGGCGAGAGCCATCCGTCGGCGATGAAACTGTGCCCGCGCACCACCGAACTGGTGCAGAGCATCGGTTCGATCAAGGCCGCGATGTTCGCCGAGCTGCCTCCGGGTTCGAAACTGGTTCGTCACCGTGACCCGTATGCCGGTTCGTACCGCTACCACCTGGGTCTCGACACGCCGAACGACGCGGGTTGCTATATCAATGTCGACGGTGAGAGCTACCACTGGCGCGACGGCGAAGCGGTGATGTTCGATGAGACCTACATCCACTACGCCGAAAACACCACCGACAAAAACCGCATCATCCTGTTCTGCGACATCGAGCGCCCGATGAAATATCGCTGGGCGGCGGCGTTCAACAGCTGGTTCAGCCGCACCGTGATGTCGGCAGCAGGTGCGCCCAACGATGCGGGCGACCGCACGGGTGGGATCAACCGCCTGTTTACCAGAATCTACAAAGTGCGCCTGCGCGGCAAAGAACTGAAGAAACGCAACCGCGCGCGTTACTACATGGAAAAGTGGGCGATCTTCGGCGGTTTGCTGGCGATCTTCATTTTGATCTGACCGCTTTATCATGCCTTTTTAAGCCATCGCCCGCAGGTTGGCTCCTGCAGTGGAATGTGAGTTCAGGAGGGAACGCATTCTGTAGGAGCCAGTCTGCTAGCGATGACTCTCTCAAAACCAACCTGTCAGCTTCCTGACAAGAACCGAATCTGATTACTCCCCCGAGGCCTTTTTGGTTTTTCTCGCCGGGGCTGCCTTACTTGCAGGCTTGTCCTTGGCCTTTGGTTTGGCCGGTGCTTTACCGCCCAGACTGCGTTTAAGCAACTCGGTCAAGTCGATCACATCCGCAGACTTGCGCTCCTCCTCGCCACCCACGGTCTCCACATCCTCGATCTTGCCTTCATGGGCCTTTTTCTCGACCAGGGCCATGATCTTGTCTTCAAACTCGTCCTTGTAATCCTCCGGACTCCAGTCGCCGCTCATGTCCTGCACCAGACGTTTGGCCATGTCCAACTCGCCCTTGGCCAGTTGCGGCTTGGTCACTTCACTGCCAAGTTCCAGTTCGTCGAGGCCGCGCACTTCCTGCGGCCAGCGCAGTTTGACCAGCACCAGCGCCGATTCCAGCGGCATCAGTGCCGCCAGATATTGCCGAGTGTGCAGGACGACGCGGGCGAGGGCGACCTTGTTGGTTTTGCTCAATGTTTCGCGCAGCAGGGCGTAGACCTTGCCACCGCGCTTGTCCGGGGCCAGGTAATAAGGCGTATCGATGTTCTGCAGCGGGATCTGCTCGGCATCGACGAAGGAAAAAATGTCGATGGTCTGGGTCGAGACCGGGTGCGCCGAGCGGATCTCTTCCTCGCTGAGCACCACGTAGCGCCCCTTTTCATAGGCCACACCTTTGACGATGTGCTCCTTGGTGACTTCCTTGCCGGTGACCTTGTTTACCCGTTTATAACCCACCGGATCCATGCTGCGACTGTCGAGCCAGTCGAAATCCACACCCTGCGAGGAGGTTGCCGATACCAGCGCGACGGGGATGTGTACCAGTCCGAAACTGATCGCGCCTTTCCAGATTGCCCGAGCCATGGTGAGTCCTCCGAGTGATGATCAGGTGACCTGCGGCGGGTGGCGAAAGTTTCCAGCGTTTGCGTGGCTCGCTGCGTTGCCGGTCAAGCCGTGTTACATCTTGTTTAAGGCGGGTGGGTTAACAAATCCGAACCCAGGGCGTAGCGTGGACTCGAAGGCTCTATCCCCTGAGCATCGAGAGGCCGCCCCATGAACCGAATACTGCCAGGCGTTATCGTTCTGCTCCTGGGGGCGGGGCTGGCGCATGCCGAAGGCACGGCTCCGTCCGCGCCGCTGTTGCTGGCACAAAGTCCCACCGGCACCAACAACAATCCCTACAACAGCCCGATCCGCCGAGCCAATCCCAACAGCATGCAAGGCACGCAGCCCAATGCACCGGTGATACGCGGACCGAACACGGTGCCGGTGCCCAGCTCACCCACCGTTGGTAATGGCGGTATCGGTAATGGCCAGCAACAACGCTCGGTTCCGAGTACGCCACCAAAATTCATTCCCAACCCACCGCCACGTGATGGAGACAGCAACCGTTGAACGGCAGGACTGAACGCCTGCCAGCCTTTCAAACGAACAAAAGGAATCGTGCATGTTGCGTAAAACCCTTCTAGCCACACTGTGCGCCGGCGCGCTGATCAGCGCTCCAGCTTTCGCCGCTGCCGCCAAAGAGCTGCAAAGCGAGCAGGGCACCCTCGAAGTCACCACGATCTCCCAAGGTCTCGAGCATCCCTGGGCCCTGGCGTTTCTACCGGATCGTCAGGGCATGCTGGTGACCGAGCGTCCAGGCAATCTGCGGGTGATCGGTGCCGATGGCAAGCGCTCTGAACCGATCAGTGGCGTGCCGAAAGTCTGGGCCAAGGGGCAGGGTGGATTGCTCGATGTGGTGCTGTCGCCCGACTTCAAACAGGACCGGCTGGTCTACCTGTCGTACGCCGAGGGTGGTGGTGCCGGGGACAAGGCCGGGACGGCCGTGGGGCGTGGGCGGCTGTCGGACGACTTGCGGACCCTGGAGAACTTCAAGGTGATCTTCCGTCAGGAGCCGAAGCTCTCGACCGGCAACCATTTCGGCTCACGGCTGGTGTTCGACCGCGACGGTTACCTGTTCATCACCTTGGGCGAAAACAACGATCGACCGACCGCGCAGGATCTCGACAAGCTGCAAGGCAAAGTCGTGCGGATCTTCCCCGATGGCAAGGTGCCGGATGACAACCCGTTCGTGGGCCAGTCCGGCGTGCGTCCGGAAATCTGGTCATATGGCCACCGCAACCCGCAGGGGGCGGCGCTCAATCCGTGGAACGGCACCCTCTGGGAGAACGAACACGGCCCGCGCGGCGGCGATGAAGTGAACCTCATCGAGCGTGGGAAGAACTACGGCTGGCCGATGGCGACCCACGGCATCAACTACTCGCTGCAACCGATCCCTGAAGCCAAGGGCAAGAGTGTCGAAGGCGGCGTGGATCCGCGCCATGTGTGGGAGAAGTCTCCCGGCGTTACCGGGATGGCGTTCTATGACGCTGATCGCTTCAAATCGTGGCAGCAGAACCTGTTCATTGGCGCGTTGGTCAGCCAGGAGCTTATCCGGTTGCAGTTCGATGGAGACAAAGTTGTGCACGAGGAGCGGCTACTGGGCGAACTTAAACAGCGGATTCGTGATGTGCGACAGGGGCCCGACGGGTATCTGTATGTGCTGACGGATGAGCAGGACGGTGCGCTCTACAAGATCGGCCTGAAGTAACTTCACTTCAAATTTTCACAGATCCCCTGTGGTGAGGGGATTTATCCCCGATGGCCTGCGCAGCAGGCCCTGAAAGTTCGGAGAGGGCCTGCGTCACGCGCAATCGGGGTGGTGCGACGTTTCGCCAAATCCTTTCACCACAAAGTTTCAATCGGCGGGTACATTCCGGGCATACAAAACCACCGCCGCGCGCAATTTCCCACGCCCAAACCGACTCATCTTTTCAAACTCCCCATGGCTCACCGGCACATGTTGGCAGTCCATCGGCTGGCGATGCTGGCTGTGATCGACATCCGGGTCGTGCAGGTACACAAAGTCTTCATCGCAGTCGGTCACTACCACCCAATGTGGTGACTTGGAGCGGGTCAGGCGGTAACTGCTGATCAGCACCAGAGGCTGGCCCCCAGCCTGCAACAGGCGCGGCAGATCCAGATTGGCGCCGATCTTCGGTTCTATGTCGGTGTCCTGCATTTGCGCGGTGAACTCCTCGTGCACCAGGCGCATGACGTCTTTTTTATGCGCATCGCGCACGCCGTCGAGAAACAGTGCCCCGGCCATACTCAACTGCAAACGTACCCGGAAACCCCGGCGCCAGGCCGCCAGCGCCAAGCCTTGGGGGCTGCAGCCACCATGGCCGGACGTCATGAACACCGTGGTTGCTTCACGCCATATCTGTAATTCCTCACGCCGCTCGAGTAGACGTGCAGGTTGCAACGCGCCCATGGCCATCAACAGACAGGCCGGGCCACAGGTGAACTCAGTGGTTTGCGGGTAGTAGGGCACCTTGATGCTGCGTGAATCACGGTGCTGAACAATGCGCTTTTCCAGACGCAGCGCGTCGGCATGGTCTTCGTAGTAATCGTGAATCAGCGCAAAGCGTCGGTAGCCGTTGCGCTCGTACAGTGCGATGGCGGTGGGGTTGTCGATGCGCACTTCAAGCCGCAAGTATGCGCAATCGTGCTCCACGGCGCAGGCCTCGATACGCTGCAGCAATTGCTTGCCCAGACCGCTGCCACGGGCTTCGGCGGCAATCGCAATGGAATACAGACGCGCCAGCGATGTGCCGCGATGAAACAGCACCAGTGCGTAGCCGAGCAATCGACCATCAAGTTCGGCGATCAGCAGCTGCGCATGGGCGCGGGTGATCATCCATTGAAAGCTGCGGCTGGTGAGCCGGTCGGTGGTGAAACATTGCATTTCCAGGGCCAGCAGCGCTGGCAGATCTTCAACTACCGCCAAACGAAAAACAGCATTCATATGACCACCGTAAAAGTTGCGTAACGAAACGGGACTTTCGAAAAACTTCGTGCTTAATAGAAATGGTCTTGTTCTCCAACGGATCAATCTCTATGTCAGCGGTACAGGGTCATTGGCGCGAAGTATCCGAGCAAAGTTTGCCGGCGGCAACTTTTTTAAATTCAGCCATCAGAACTTCCAGTCAAGTGTTGATTATCGTCGAGCGCAAGGAAGACTGGGCCTCGTACTTTCCCAGCGAGGACATCGTCACGGCTCAGGAATACCTCGAGCAAACCCGTGACAGCGAGCCCGGCAAACGGGTGCAGGTGATCAACCTGTGCCGCAGCTACAAGTACCTCGGGCACGGTTACTACTGCTCGCTGCTGGCTGAAGCCCGCGGCCACAAGGTGATTCCATCGGTGCGCACGATCAGCGAACTGACCAGGAAATCGCTTTACGGCCTGGCGCTGGACGACCTCGATAAAACCTTGGAAAAAGCCCTCAGTCATCATTTGTATAGCGATACCGAAGGTTTTACCCTGACACTTTACTTCGGCAAGACGCATATCGAGCCGTTGCAGGATCTGGCCCGACAATTGTTCGAAGTGTTTCCGTGTCCGATCCTGTTAGTTGAGTTTCGTCGAACTAACGGTTGGCACATCGAAGGCATAAAATCCGGTGCCTTGCACAAGTTACGCGACGATCAGGAAGATCAGTTCGCCAATGCGCTGGATGGCTTCAGCCGTAAAGTCTGGCGGGCGCCACGCTCGCCACAAGTGGCGCGTTACGACCTGGCGATCCTGCACGATCCACAGGAAGCCTTGCCGCCATCCAATGCCAAGGCACTGGAGAATTTCGTCCGGGTCGGCAAGCGCATGGGCATCGACGTCGAGCTGATCGAGCGCAAGGACTATGCGCGGATTGCCGAGTACGACGGCTTGTTGATTCGTGAGACCACCAGCGTCGACAACCACACCTATCGCTTCGCGAAAAAAGCCGAGAGCGAAGGCCTGGTGGTGATGGATGACCCGACGTCGATCCTGCGCTGCACCAACAAGGTCTATCTGACCGACCTGCTCAACAGCCACCAACTGGGCATGCCCGCTACGGAAATCCTCTACAAGGAGCGACCGGAAGACTTCGAACGGGTCGGCGAACGCCTCGGTTTTCCACTGGTGCTGAAGATTCCCGATGGTTGTTTTTCTCGCGGGGTGATCAAGGTTGAAAGCCAGCAGGCGCTGCTTGAGGCCACCGCTGAACTGTTCGAACACTCGGTGTTGCTGCTGGCTCAGGAGTTTTTCTACACCGAGTATGACTGGCGCATCGGCGTGCTCAACCGCAAACCGATCTTTGCCTGCCAGTACTTCATGTCCAAGGGCCACTGGCAAATCTACAACCACAAGGCCAAGGGTCAGGACATCAACGGCGAGTGCCGCACCCTGGCCGTTCACGAGGCGCCGCGAGCAGTGGTGGAACTGGCGGTCAAGACCGCCAACCTTATCGGCGATGGCCTCTACGGCGTGGACCTGAAACAGGCCGGCGACAAAGTGGTGGTGATCGAGGTCAACGATAACCCGAATCTCGACGCGGGCATTGAAGACGCCTACTTGCAGGACGATCTGTATTCATTGGTGCTGGAGGAGTTTGTGCGACGCCTGGAGCTCAAACGTCGCGGCCAGGCCTGGTGAAGCGCCGATGATCAGCAGTTTCGCATTGAGTCATGGCGCGCTGCAGCGGGTCGAGCGGCTGGACGCTGAGGTGATGCTGTTCAGCAATCCTGATGCTGCCGAGCGCGACTTGCTCCACAGTCACTACAAGGTCGACGAACATGCGCTGGCCTCGGCGCTGGACCCGGACGAAGTGTCGCGCATCGAGTTTCACCCCGATCACTTGTTCCTGATCTGGAAACGCCCGGAAAACTATTCCGGCGGTGGCAGCCTGGCGTTTGAAGTGTCGTCCTGCGGTCTGCTGTTTTCGCCCGGCCAACTGCTGGTGATCGCCACCGACGACACGCCGTTGCACGGCATCGGCACGCGCCAGCCACTCAATGCGCCGCTGGATGTGTTGCTCGATTTGCTGTTCAACAACATCCACCATTACCTCGGCCATCTGAAGGTGATCAAACTGGTCGCCCGTGAGCTGCAACAGAAGTTCAACGCCTCGATGCAGAACCAGCATCTGGTGCAGATGTTCAACCTCAGCGAAAGCCTGATCTATTACATCAACGCCCTGCACAGCAATGGCGCGGTGCTGACGCGGCTGCGCAATCACGCGGAAAAACAGCACTTCGGCAGCGAAGCGCTGGGGTTGATCGACGACCTGATCATCGAAAACAACCAGTGCTACAAACAGGCGGAAATCTACTCTACGGTGTTCTCGGGGCTGATCGATGCACGCGGTAATCTGATGAACAACAGCATGAACAATCTGCTGCGCAAACTGACGTTGATCAACGTAGTGTTTCTGCCGTTGAACCTGATCGCCAGTATTGGCGGGATGTCGGAGTTCAGCATGATGACGGCGGGCACGCCGTGGTGGATTTCCTACCCGGTGTTTCTGCTGGTGATGTTGTTGGGGGCGGGGGGGATGTTGTTCGGGTTGCGGCGGTTGGCCAAGTGATTTGTGGTGACTTGGCCGACGCCTTCGCGAGCAAGCCCGCTCCCACAGTGGATCGCGGGTTGGCACGGGATCTGTGCCTGACACAAACCCCTTGTGGGAGCGGGCTTGCTCGCGAAAGCGATCTCAGCAGCATTCGAAGCTCGGGATCAGCTCGCAGGGGCTGGCGCTGCCAGTTTCTTACGCTCCCGAACCCCACGCACCACCAGATACAACAACGGCCCGATCGACACAAACACCGCCGTCAACAACAGATACGGCACCACCGACCACACCGACATCCCCCGCGCCCGCGCATCCCTGACCATCCACACCCCGGCCAGCGTTGCCAGCAGATACAGATCAATCACCACCTGCGCCGTGTCCGGTCGCGACATCAGGCTGATGCCGAAGTCGATCAACGACTGTTCGGCCTGGAGCATCACCGACACGGTGTAGCCGGTAAACGCAATCAACGCAGTGAGGGGCAGGGCGACGGACATCATGTTTTCCTTCCTTGGGGTGATGAGCAGAATCGCCAGCCTACCTTGGCATCCGTAAATAAGCCATTGACTCGCCCGCCGCCGCCGGGCTAATTTCGGGCCCATGACTTCCACCGTATTGCGCTGCCAGCCAAGCATTATTACCGCCATTCCTCATTTGGCGGGCTAGCTCACGACTGAAGCACCCAACCCGCCCTAGAGGCGGGTTTTCATTTTCTGTCTCCAGGGTTTTAACAACGAAGGCTCCCTGTAGGTGCTGCCGAAGGCTGCGATCTTTTGACTTTGTTTTGCTCAAATCAACAGCAAGATCAAGAGATCGCAGCCTCCGGCAGCTCCTGCACAGAGCGCCCGGAGATGACGATGAAATACAGCCCCGACCAGCAAGCTCTGCTTGAGCAGTACGTGAAAAGGATCCTCGCCGCGCCGGTCTACGACATCGCCGTGCGTACGCCGTTGCAAGCGGCGCCGGCGTTGTCCGAGACGCTGGGCAACCGGATTTTGCTCAAGCGCGAAGACCTGCAACCGACGTTCTCCTTCAAGATCCGTGGTGCTTACAACAAACTGGTGCAATTGAGCGATGCGCAGAAAGCACGCGGCGTCATCACCGCATCAGCGGGCAATCATGCGCAGGGCGTGGCGCTGGCAGCGCGGGAGCTGGGGATCACCGCGACCATCGTCATGCCCTCGACCACGCCCGAACTCAAGGTGCTTGGGGTGCGAAGTCGCGGCGCCGAGGCGCTGCTGCACGGCGAGAGTTTTCCGTTTGCCCTGGCCCATGCGCTGCAATTGGCCGAGCAAACCGGGCGCACCTTTGTCTCGCCTTTCGATGACCCGGACGTGATTGCCGGCCAGGGCACGGTGGCCATGGAAATCCTGCGTCAGCATCAGGGGCCGCTGGATGCGATCTTCGTCCCAGTCGGCGGTGGCGGATTGATCGCCGGCATCGCGGCGTACGTCAAATACCTGCGGCCGGAGGTGCGGATCATCGGTGTCGAATCGGAGCATTCGGCCTGCCTGAAGGCGGCGCTGCAAGTGGATGATCGAGTGGTGCTGCCCAGTGTCGGTACATTCGCAGATGGCGTAGCGGTGGCGCAGATTGGCGCTTATGGTTTCGAAGTGTGCCGTTTTTGCGTGGACGAGGTGATCACCGTCAGCAATGACGAGCTTTGCGCCGCGATCAAGAATATCTACGACGATACCCGCTCGATCACCGAGCCTTCCGGCGCGCTGGCGGTAGCGGGCATCAAGCAATACGCGGCGCGCAACGCTGTTCGTGGGGAAACCTTCATCGCCATCGACTCGGGCGCGAACATCAACTTCGACAGCTTGCGGCACGTCGCCGAGCGCGCCGCCGTATGCAGCGTCCCGGCGTGACAGGGCTCAGGGCAGCAGCGGGCGCAGGAAACTGCGCTCGTAGCTGACGATGAATTTTTTCTGCACCAGTGATTCCACCAGCGCCGTGCTTTCCGGGTCGGTCAACGCGATGTGCCGGTAGCTTTCGTAATCGGCCAGCGATGGAAAGCTGAACAGGCAATAAGCAATGTTGCTCGCGCCCTCGGACGGCAGGAAGTAGCCGTGATGAGTGCCGCCCAACCGCTCGACGATGCCCAGCCAGGCCTTTGCGTAGGCCTCGAATTCGCTCAATTGGTACGGATCGATGACGTATCGCACATGGCAGGTAATCACGTTTGACGCTCCCTGTTCAGGTCATTCTGCAGTGGCGGTGCCGACCTTGTCCGACGCAGACCAGATGCGGTAGCGCACCTCGACGTCTTTGGGGGCGTAAATCACCAGTGGCAGCTTGCTGTTGTAGCGCAGCATGAAGCCGTCTCCGACGACGGGCACGAATGCGCGTTTCTTCTGGGTACCGGGCGGGCAGGCCATCAGCGTGCTCATTGGGCCGATGACTTTTTCCAGGCGGTAGAACGGGTAACCCCAGCCTTCGAGGTTTTTTTCGTCCAGAACACCGCCCAGGCGCTGGCGATTGCAGTCGACTTCCAGGGTTTTACCGGCGAGTACTTCAACCTGGAAATTCTCTTCCTGATCTTGCTTGGGCAGGTGAATGACTTGACGGGTAAAGCCGTTCTCCGCCTTGGGGTACGGCGCGACGTCTTCGAGTTTGGCCGCGTGGGCGAGGGTGGACAGGCCAGCAACGAGCAGACCGATTGTCGCGCGAGCGCGTAAAGAACCCATGAAAGCCTCCTGGCGGGTGTAGGGTGAAAGACGGGCATTCTCACTGCCATGCGTGATGAATGCAAACCGGCGTCGACTTGCAAATTGCAGTGCCCCGACAGGCAATTCTTGCATTTTGCAACTGGCCAAATACTGGCTCAGCCGCCAAGTGCTTGATTTCAAAAGGATCAAAATGATCCGATGAAAGGCACAGTTTATGCCTCTATCTGGTGCAGCGCACCGGGTCCGGGCGCCTACACTCCAAGAGGCATTTCGCCGTACAACCGTTTGCCGCACCAGGGAATCAGCGGGGACACACCCGTGCAGGGGCAGCAAAAGCGGTCAACGTGAAGAGTTGATTGGCAGTTTCATCAATAAGGAGAGGTTCACCATGTTTCTGTCTGCCTTGGAACTACGCAATATCATTGAAAGCAGTTTTCTGCCTAAACGCTGTCAGTGCACGCTGTCGCCAGACCTGTCGATGACCGTCAAGGTATTCGGCGACCACCAGACTGACCAGGTTGATCTGCACGTCAGCGGAATCGACGCCCGCCCCCTCAACGGCCCCCGCGAAATCAGCGAGCTGATTGCCGGCCTGCGTTCGGATCTGGCGCAACAAACCACGCCAACCCATTACAGTCCCCGCTCCAGAGCTGTTTAACGAACCGTTTCACCCAGTTCGATCGTCACGCGCCGGGCCTGCACAAAACCAAGGCCCAGCGCGAACTCGACCAGCACCGCGAGCAGAATCCCGGGGCCGGCATGGCCGTTGAGCCATTCGCCGAAACCCAGCACCGCCAAACCAAAACAACCGACGATAAATCCATTGCTCAGGGCATTGCGACCCAACGACGGTGGTGCGTTGCGCACCAGATAAAACATCACCCCCAACGCCGCAAACAGCACCGCACTGCGCCGCGCGACAAAACCGGCAGCACTCGAGTACTCGATACTCCAGATCGCCAGCAACACCTGTGGGAAAACGCCCCAGGCCAGCGCCAGCACAAAACACAACGAAGAAGTGATGATCGACAACGTGCGAAACGACAACTGCATGGCGAGTCCTTGCGGCAGTGAGGAAGGGTCCCGAGCATAACCCGCGAACCCTTCACCGCCTACCGCAAAGCCGCAAATCAGAGCCTTCTGTCAGTTCTGGAAGTTACAGGCGTCAGACATTTTCCGGTAGGTGATTTCCTCAGGCTTACCGGCGTTGTCGATGTACTTCATGTCGGCGGTGATGACTTTGCACTGCTGTGTCTGTGGCTCGGTCATGGAGATCACTTTGTTCACATGCAACGGCATGCCGTACTGATAGGGAACGGCTTTGGACGTAGCGGAGGTGTCATTGGCCTGAGCCAGCCCGGCGAATGCGCTGCAGGCGAGGGCGGAGGTGAGCAACAGCGTGCGAATGTTCATGAATCGGACTCCCGTGCGACGGAATGAGCGTTCGGCGCAACACGGCCGAACCTGCCGCACTCGGCGTCAGCCAGGGGCTGAAGTGTGCGGTTCAGTACAGTCTTGGACTGCGGCGTTAAGCGATGGTTAACCTGGCTGAACGCCGGCTGTCTGGCAGCGGGATGATTTCTCGGGGATGTGGTGCCGATTCCTACAAGAGGTGATGCCTTGTCTGCTTTCGGCGGTGGGAGCGGGGCGGTTATGGTTTGGCGTCGCTGCAAAATCAGCGATTCGGGTTTGGTCACCTGAGAAGAGTTCATTGCATATGTGCCTTCATTTGCACTACGGACACTCATGTTCGTAAAGTGCACTGCTGTGGCGGCTGTGTGCAGGACGCCTTCGGGCGAGCTGAGTTTGAACTGTTCTCGGTTGACCAAGCCTGTACACGGCCGCCTCCCACCGTTTGGTCACGGTGTTAGCGGTTACCCTCTAATACAGTTGAGTAATCAGTATGCCAATACTAAACCCGCTCCCAAACCGCTATCACCCGCTCAACAGCGGCGTCACCGACAGCGCGCCAATGGTCATCGACACCCAAGCCAACCCCCAAGACATCCTCGAGTCCGCCGTCCAGCGCATCCGCGCCTGCAGCGACCTGCTCGAAACCCTGCACTGCATGTGCTTCCGCCATGGCGATGTTCAGGACATTCCACACATTACCCATGCGCTATACCTTCTGGCGCAGGACGGCAATGATTTGCTGCAGGTGGCGCAGCAGCAGATGCTGGATTGGAAGGCGCCGGTTTGATGCCTTGAATGAGAACGGGAGTAGGATCGCGTTGGAGAACCTCACGCCATCTACTCCTCCCGTTTGTATGATTCTTGTGCCCTTGTATTCGAATAAAACAAGCTAACGGCTTAGTTTGTCAGGGAAGAAGGACAGGGGAGGGTGAATGGATATCCATTTTTTTGATTGCTCTTTAGCTTCTAATATTTGCGAAGGGGTCAACTTGGAAGCAATGACGGGAAGCTTGTATTTAACATTTTCCTGCATCCCCCCCGCCATCCTGCGACTGCGCACGTTTCGGTGAGCGCAGAAATAACTATCGCTAAGATCCGAAAATATACGCTCACTAAAATTAATATCCTAGCTTGTCAGGGTAGAACGAGAGAGGCGGGTGGTTGGCCTTCCACGTTTTTGCGAGGTCTTTCGCTATTTCTATTTGCGCTTTTGACATGTTTTTTTCTATATCGGGCAAGGTGTCATTGACGTCTCGTATTACATTGCCTCCGCCATTAAGTTCCAGCAGGTTTGACAGTAAAGCATGTGATTTTATCGGGTCGAAGACGAAGCCGTATTTTGAGTTCTCTTCGCCTATGTAGGATGCATATCCAAATACACCTTCTACGAAGCTCGACTCAGCTGCTTTTTCGTTCCAGCTTCTGAACGAGGCTAAATCTTTTTTTTCGATCATGATCGCGGCTAACCCCATCATCGCAGGTGGGTAACCATTTTCCGCAGAGGCCTTCATCCATCGTTCGATAGCTTGGTTGCGCCTGGAGGGTAGTAAAAATGAACCACTTCCTTCTTGGTATTTAGTCGCCAGACGGAACTGTGCAAATGCGAATCCGTTCTCTGCTGATTTTTCCAACCAGTCATCGTTCCCTGTCATTTCATATAACAGGTACATTGATTCGCTATCTCCCTGCGTTGATCGTTGAATTGCAAGGCTTTTAGCTTTGATTACCCAACTGCTAGGAGATTCTTCACCCGGTGGACAGTTTTTCATGGTTGAACACAAGTCGTCTTCAATTCTCCCGAGGCGAATCATAGAGTAGATATTCCCCTTTCTTGCGGAACTTTCATATGCTTTTTTAGCTTCCGGAGTCATGAAGCGGTTGTTTTTTCTTAATGCCTCACCCAGATAATAAAGTGCTTCATCATCACCGCCTTCGGCCGCTATTTTGAGTGGTTCGATTGCAGAAATAGCCTTGTATTGATTGTAAAGCTCTATACCTTTTTTCTTTGCCTCCTGTTGTTGTGAAGTAAGCTCCGCATTCGCGTTTACGCACATTAAAAGAAAAACTGCAAAAAAAGGTGTGCGGATTAAGTTTGACTTTGTTTTCAATTTTATATGCTCGCAGGGGGCAAGTATTTTACGGATGTGCTCGGTATGTAACTGTTTTCACCCATTACAATTTTACAAGCTCCATCAATGCGCTGGCCTAATATTTTTGAATTTTCCTTGTAGCGGGCTCTTGATTTATTTCCCCTTGGGTCGGTAAAACTGAGTACCGGATCACTCATGAAAGTATCGAGTAAATGACGGTTTTCACAATATTTTTGACCGATATCAACTGGTTCAATTCCAAACTTATTCATGCTTGCGCAGGCTAGTTCAAATTGTTTTTGAGCCTCTTCCAGTGCGTCCTTTTCTTTTGCGTTAGTGACTATGTGGTCAATAATTATCCCAATTGCTACCTGCTGAGTTAAATGTGCTTTGTCTTTTGGGTAGGTTTGCTTGCTGAAAGTTGGCGGCGTGTCACTTTCTTTTGTATTGGCGTTAATTGAGAAGTCTGCTGGGGTGGAGATAAGAGTCATTAAAATGGGGCCGAGTGCCGCCGGAGTGGCTTCCACAACCCATGCTTTTAGCTCTTCTGGATTTTGGTATTCAACAATGGCATGAGCAATTGGGCCGCCTTTTCCTCCGCTGGTCATTGCGTCATATAAGTCCATGACTAAATTCCAACCCATAAGATAGGACATTTCCACACTAAGTCCAGCTGCTCCTAATGCGTTCAGCGCGGATGCGAACTTTCCTGCTTCAGGTTCCATCCACTCTACCTTTCTGCCTTTCGCTTTGTGCAGCTCCTTGCGGTACAAGTTGATTAGGTCAACTACTGCCTCATAACCAACTTCGAATTTAAAGCTGCCGTTAGCACCAGGACCCAGCACTACCGCCGCTTTCAAGTTCAGAATAAAGCGCCCCTTATCCAGAGACACCTGCGCCGTTCCCTGGAATCCTGCGCCCAGCGCAACCCCCACAGACCCACTCAGCTTGGCAAGGGTTAGCCATGGATTGGCTTTTTTCGCGTCTTTATCGCTGCCGATACCCATTGTTGGAGCGGTGCGCAGGGCGACCATTTCTTTAGGTGGTGCCCAGTTCAGTGCGCCGGTGAGTTCGATGGCGGCTTGCAAACCTCCAAAAACATTGAAAGTCGCTTTCGCTCCGTTTTCGATCTGAACATTCGCGGCACGCGCGGTCAGCACTTGGTCTGTACTTTTGGTGCTGGCATCGGTGCCGGATCTGGACTTGTGTTGTCATGATTGTGTTTTAGTCATTTATTCTTTGGGTCGCTATATGTTGCTCGTCCGCCAGGAAGGTATGCCCGGCCATAATGCGTGAATCGTTGACATAATCCGTCTAGTCTCGCGCCAAGCTCCTCAACATGTTTTTTGTATCTGGCTCTAATTTGGTCGCTTGCTATTTTGCTGGGCCGGTTTCACTAAAGGTAAAAAGTGAAGCGACTAAGAGGTATGCTAGAACCTTCATCGAAACTACCGGCTTAATTTGTCTGGAAAAAACGAAAGTGGCGGATGGGATTTCTTCCATTGAATGGCAAAGTCTTCCGCTTCTTTTATTTGTTGGGAGGTCATTTTTTCTGCGATTTCCGGAAGAACTTCCTCGACGTAGACCTGCACGTTGCCCCCGCCATCAAGATCTTTTAAAAGCGAAGTGATAGCGTAACCCTTAACCAAGTCTAGTTCGAAGCCAAATCGTTCGGGAGCATGCGCTAAATAAGCACCGTAACTGCTCACGCCGCTTTTGTATCCTTTCTCGGCCGCTATTTTTATCCAATGTCGAGCAACTTTAAGATCACCTTCATTCTCATAAAGGTAAGCGGCATACTCCATCATGGCTCGAGGATTTCCTCCTTCTGCAGATGCTTTAAACCAGTTTCCCACTGCCTCCTTACGTTTCCAGGGAAGTAAGAAGCCCTCACCTTGCTTGTCACCAATTGCCATCCAGAATTGTGCATCTGGATTGCCGGAATTTGCAGACTTTTCTAACCAATCACGATTCAATGTAATTTCATACATTACGTACATGGCCTCCGCGTCACCTTTTTCTGCCAAAGATTCCGCAAGTGAACGTGCATTTTTTAGCCAGTCGACAGGAGGTTTACCGGAATCAGGGCAATTACTCATTACTTTGCAAAGATCGTTGCCACTCCGCCCTAGTTGTATCATTGCATAGTAGTTGCCTTGGCGGGCTGCAGCTTCGTACCACTTTTCTGCCTCCGGAGTCATATAACGGTTGGTTTGTCTAATTGCCTCTGCAAGATAATACTGAGATTCAGAGTCTCCAGCTTCTGAAGCAGTTTTTAGATAGGGCGTGGCTAAGTCGATTTTTAGTTGGTTATAAAGGACTAGGCCCTTGTTCTTTGCTAGAATCTGTTCCGGCTTCAACTCTGCATTTGCAGAGAGGGATACGATTGAGAGGAGAATGCTGAATAAAAATGTCGAAGTTTTCATGGTCTGACCTAAATTATTTAATTGGCCCGATGTATCGGGCTGTGCCGGCGCTAGATGGTATGTAAGTGCGGCCATAAAATTGGCTTCGATGGCAAGTTTTATCAAGGTTCTCGCCTAGAACAGCAACGTGTTTCTTGTAACGATCACGCATCCTGTCGTTTTCTGGATCGCTCAGTCGCTTTACTGCTTCGCCCATAAATTTATCGAGTTCAAGTCGGTTTGTGCAATAAAGTTGCCCATCTTCCGCTGGCTGTGTACCGAATCCGTTCATTCGCATGCATATACTTTCAAACTGACTTTGGGCTTGGCTGATTGTATTCTGTTTTTTTGCATTTTCAACGATCCATCCAAGTATCCGCTCAATTGCTTTCTGTTGAAGTAAATGCGCCTCTTCGCTGTCGTAAGTACGCTTCTCAGAAAGTCCGGATTTGTTAGCGTCATTATCAGTGATGATAAATGCTTTTGGAGTGCTTATCAGTGTCATTATAAGTGGCCCAAGAGCGTCTGGTATTGCGTTGATAACCCAATTTTCAAGCTCATTCTGATTTTTATAGGTGATAATCGCATCCGCAATTGGGCCACCCTTGCCACTACGAGTCAAAGCCTCGTATAGGCTCATCACAACATCCCAACGCATCATGTACGCCATCGCCACGTTCAACCCGGCAGCACCCAATGCATTAAGCGCTGAAGCATATTCGCTCGCTTCAGGATCCATCCACTCGACCTTACGACCTTTAGTCTTGTGAAGTTCCTTACGGTACAAGTTGATGATATCAACCACCGCCTCATAACCAATCTCAAACTTAAAGCTGCCGTTAGCACCAGGGCCCAGCACTACCGCAGCCTTCAGATTGAGAATGAAGCGGCCCTTATCCACAGAAATCTGCGCCGTTCCCTGGAATCCTGCGCCCAGCGCAACCCCCACAGACCCACTCAGCTTGGCAAGCGTCAACCATGGATTCGCTTTTTTCGCGTCTTTATCGCTGCCGATACCCATTGTTGGAGCGGTGCGCAGGGCGACCAGTTCTTTAGGTGGTGCCCAGTTCAGTGCGCCGGTGAGTTCGATGGCGGCTTGCAAGCCTCCGAAAACATTGAAAGTCGCTTTCGCTCCGTTTTCGATCTGGACATTGGCGGCACGCCCGGTCAGCACTTGGTCTGTGCTTTTGGTACTGGCCACGGTGCCGGATTTGGACTTGTGTTCAAGGTCGGGAGTAGGGCTGTTGTCGCCGCTGTCGGCCTTGGCTTTCTTGGCCGCATCGTGATCTGCACGTTCTTCTTTGGCTGATGCGTCTTCACGCTGTGCGCGTTTGACCGGGCTGAGGGAGGCGCCGTATTTGACGTTGCCGAGGATGGGGCTCAACTCCACGCTGCCGGCTAGCAGCAACGATGCTCCGGCGTAGCCCCATGCCTTCACACCAAAGTGGAAGGAGAAGCGGCCGAAATTCATTTTTTGGGGGCTGCCGTCCAGGAAGTAATCAAGCGTGATGTCTTGAGCACTGGCTTTGGCAGGCATGTCGACTTTCAACAACTGAACTTCGCCACGGGCCAAGTCCAGGCTCAAGCCCATCTCGCCAGATATCTGGAAGCCCTCGGCGGCAGACATTTTCGGGCCTTCGAGCTTCACTTCGCCGTGAATGCTTGGCTGTGGCGGCGTCAGGCAGCGAACGAATTGCGCCTGAGGACTTGCATCGAAGAGTCTTACTTTGCCGCGTACACTTTTCTTGAACACCAGTTGCTGAAGATGCTTGCCCCAGTTGGTCAGCGCCGCGTCGTCCTCCAGTTCGGTGACCTCATAGCCTTGCTTTTTCAAGTAAGCATAAAAGTCTTTGGCTTTGAACCAGCCTTTTCCATCAAAACAGTCGCCGACTTGATCGCTGAACTTTATGGCGCCCTGATCTAGAAGCCATTGGCGGAACGAATTGATTTCACTGTTTTTATCGGAGCCTTCAGTTGCGTCCGCGGGCAAACTTTGAGTGACCTTTTTTACTGAGCCGGCCGCTTTTTTTGAATCCTCTTTCATGATCTTTTTTGCGTCTTTCAGGTTCGCCATGCTGAACCAGCTCAAGGGCGTGCCTTTGGCGTCAGAAAGACTGACTTCACGCAGCGGAAAGCCCGGTTTCACCATGCGGTCCACCGGTTTTGGCTGGAACTCTTCCGGTTCCCAAACCAGAAAACGCCCTGGTTTGCTAGTGCTGACATTACTTTGGGCTGTGGCCTGAAGGTCGTCTTTTATTTTTTGCAGGCGATCCCATTCGGTACGTTCCGCATCAACCAGGCCTGCTGGCGCTTGGGCATTCTGGCCTGTTGCCTCGATCCAGCGCTTGTATTTCTCCTGAAGCTGAGCTGTAACTTCCGCCTGCTTTTTCTCGGTATCCAGGTAGAGTTTGAACTTCTCGATACCGGATGGCAGGCCGTCACTGATCAAAGCGAATTCTGGAAGTGCGATGCCGTACTCAGACGCTTTGATAATGGATTCAGTGTAGGCATGGTAATCAAGCGCATCGGCGTTTTTGATGAGCGTATAAACATAGCCGACGAGATCGGCGGTGCAGTCATTCATGCCGCTGCAGATGTTTTCGTAACTTTTCTTCTTTTCCGCCAAGGCTTTGGCAACGTCTTCCAGCGGAACCTGCTTGAAGTCTTTGTTGCCGAGGAGTTTTTTGCGAGCCTCCAGATAAGCTTGTACCCGTGCGCGCGCTTCGATCGCCTCTTTGGAGTAGAGAGAGCCGCTTTCGTAGGTGTAGCCTTCCAGCTTCGCAGCCGCTACCGCTTCTTTTTTCAGCGCATGCCATTCAGCCCTCCGCTTGTAAAAATCGGTATAGGCGTTGTGGACGTCTTGCTGAGTAGCCAGATCTGCCGTTAGACGATCCAGACGCGATTGCGCGGTGTCCTCTAATGGGGACTGCGCAGCAGCCGTTGCCGGTTTTTTTCCGTTGGCTTCGTTTTGCCTCTTTTTGGCGGTGGCGGGATCGATTTCGATCTCATCCCCCATCGCCTCAAATTCTTCCATACGTGTACGCTTCGCACCCGTGAGGAAGTTGCTCAACTTGGGCTCAAGGAAGTATTCCAGCAAACCCGATTCTTGCAGCCCGTTCAGGCGTGCATCACGTGGTTTGCTGGGGGCAATCATTTTATCCAGCGCGAACATCGACTCTTTGATGGCGGACTTTGCCCGCTCAGGGAGTAGCCAGAACTCTTGTTCCTCTGTCGCATAAATGGCGCTCGCAAAAGTCTTGGAGCAGGGTGGGGCGTGAGGCTTGAAGGTCTTTGAGGAACCATCGGGAGAGTCCTTGACCGGATCCAGCTCAACCAAGTCTTCCGCAGAGCACTGCGTTGCACCATTCGCAGCCGTCTCGGCAGGGGCCTTAGGCGCAGCGGGTGCCGAAGCAGCGGGTGAAGCTGAGGCGGTTTGCGCGCTTTTAGGGACGCTCAGGTTCCATCCGACTTTGACGTTGTTCGGATCGGTGATGAAGGGGTTGAGTTGGCGAAGTTGCGCCACGGTGCTGTTGTAGCGCGAGGCAATCTGGCTCAGGGTTTCGCCGGGCATGACGGCGTGATTCGTGATTTCCATGGTGATTCCGTTCTGTTGTCGCGTCACCGTTAACGTTGGGCGACGGCGGCTGATTCCAGGAGCCGATCTACTTTGATAAACGACTCGTCCTTTGATTGCAGGATCGCCATGATCTCCGGCTGCGCTTCAAATAGCGGGCCGTTCACGGCATGACCAAGCTTGAGCAGGTGATCACCTTCATAGATGTTGCTCTTGAGCAGGAGGTCGAGGTTGTCGGCGATATCGTTCAGACGATCATCATTCGGCTCTTCAAAAGCTACGTATTCCTCATCTACCCAATACACCCAGCCGAGACGCGCTTGAACTTGCGCGGCTGCCTCCGGAAGGTTGAATGGCGCTTTGTCACCTGGCCATGTCGATTCTTTGTTGGCTATCCAGGCTAACCATGGACCACGCTGCTCGCCGAAGTTCTTTGGCGCCGGGGAGTAAACGGCGCTCCAGCAACCCAGTAACTGATCAAAGGTTTTATCGGCGGTGTAGACCAATGCTGCCCACAGGCTCGGTTTGTGGAAGCTCAACAAACTCTGCCCTCCAGAACCGTCGTTGACTTTGAGGAGCCAGCGTGCGTGAGCCAGGGCTTTTTCCGGGTCAGGTGTTGAGATCGCAATTCCCGAAAACTGTTCCTCACAAAGTTTTGTCGCTTCTGCAGCCAGTTTGCTGCCTCTGGGGGCGATCAACCACAATGGGCCCTCAGGGATCTCTGCGAAGTCGGTACCGAAGAACAGCTCTTGAGAAACAACGGGTTCACCTACTCGGTAGAGCCGACTCAAGGCTTGCGGCTGGAGGCCCTGATCGATGATGAAGCACAGCGATTCGCTTGCAGCGGGCAGATCCGAGAAGTTGTAGCGAGGCTCTGCCAGCAGAGCGCTCAGCGCTTTTACATGCATGTGCAATCCTTACGGCTGCAAGCGCCGTTACTCTGTTTGCCGCACAACGGTGTGATGCCTGATTCATTGAGACGAGCGGGGAGCGGTGCTTTGCCCGCCTTATCCGCATCCGCCACCTTCATCGGCCCTGGCAGCAACGGCGCGGCCGGCGTACCTACACCCGGTGCACCGCCGGTATTGACCTTCACCTCGGCGCCGCTGATGGTCACGCCACCGGCGTCGACCTTGACGAAGCTGCCGCCCGCTTTGGCGGTCAGTTCCATGGCGCCTTCGAGGACGACTTTCTGGCCGGCGTAGTAATGGATTTCGCTGCCGGCTTCGACGAATTGCGCTGTGCCTACTTTGAGGTGCTGGGTGACTGCGACGGTCAGGTGGTCATCTGCGCGCATTTCACTGACGCGATTCAAATGGGTGATGCGGTGCTCTTCGACTTTGAATTCGCTGTAGGCATTGGCCTCAACCGTGTCATGCCGCTCATTGCCCACACGAATCTTCTGGTCGTGCTCGATGTTCTCGTCCCAATCGCGCTGGGCATGGATGTAGATCTGCTCGGCACCCTTTTTGTCTTCAATGCGAAACTCGTTGTAGCCCTTGCCGCCCGGGGAACTGAGGGTTTTGAAGGTGCTGCGGGTTTTGTTCGCCGGCAGGTCGTAGGGGACGACGTTTTCCTTGTGGTACAGGCAGCCGGTGACGAGTGGCTGGTCGGGGTCGCCTTCGAGGAAGGTGACGAGGACTTCCATGCCGATGCGCGGGATGGCGATGCCACCGTAGGCGGCGCCGGCCCAGCCGCTGGCGACGCGCAGCCAGCAGGTGGTTTTGTCGTCGGCCTGGCCGTCGCGGTCCCAGTGGAACTGGACTTTGATGCGGCCGTACTGGTCGCAGTGGATCTCTTCGCCGGCCGGGCCGGTGACGATCGCGGTCTGGCTGCCGAGGACTTTAGGTTTCGGGTGTTCGAGGGCAGGGCGGTAGTGTGCGTCCCACGGGGTGGCGAGGAAGCTGTTGCGGTAGCCCTGGTGGAAATCGCTTTTGTTGTCGGTGACGTCGCTGGTGACGTTTTCACCGAGCACTTGCGGTTGTTTGCCCTCGTGGAAGACTTCCAGCAGCAGCCACAGGTCGTTCCATTCAGCGCGCGGGTGTTCGGCCAGGGTCAGGAAGTGGCCGCTGGTCAGGGTCGGTTCGTCACCTTTGCCTTCGGCGAGTTTGTAGTCGCTGCGATGGCGTTCGAGGGCGCGGGTCGAGAGGAACTTGCCGCGCTCGCGGGTGGTGAAACGGCCGGGGTAATCGTAGTCTTCGAGGTCCGGGGCGAACTCCGATTTGACCGCGCCTTCGGGCAGGATCTTCGGTTTTTCGAAGTCGTAGTCGCGCCGGCTGACGCGAGTGGTGCGGGTTTCCAGGCGCAGGTTGAAACGCTTGATCACCGGTTTGTCGGCGCTCATGCCGGAGTCTTGCTGGTAGCTCACGGCCTTGAGTTTGCGGAACACCGTCTGGTCGTCGCCGAACACCAGTTTGTGCCCGCTGCTGCTGTGCTGGAAGTGGAAGTGAATGCCTTCCTCTTCGCACAGACGCTGGATGAAATGCAGGTCGGATTCGTCGTACTGCACGCAGTAGTCGCGCTGCGGGTACTCGGCGTTGAGCTGGAAGCTGTAGGCGTCGGCGAGGATGCCGCGATCTTCCAACACTTGGGCGATGATCTTCGGCACCGTGAGGTTCTGGAAAATCTGCTGGTCATGGTTGTGCCGCAAATAGGCCAGTTGCGGCACCAGGCTGATGCTGTAACGGGTCAGAGTCTTGCCGGAATCGCCTTGTTCGATGCGGTACACCAAGCCGTGGATCTGGCCTTCGCCGGTGGCGCCGAAGGTCAGGACGCCGGGCTTGTGCAGCAGCTCTTCGAGTTTGAGGTCGGGGCGGGCGCTGACCAGTTCGAGGTCGAAACGGAAAGGCTCGTTGAGGGCTTCGCGACCGGTGAAGCTGAGCACTTGCAGGTCGGCGGAGGCGCCTTCGAGCGTAAGGGTAATGTGGGTAGCGTTGGCGTCCAGCATGCCTTGAATTCCGTCCATTGAATAAGCAGGTGACGGATGATGGAGGATTAAACCGCCCCGTTCAAGGCGCAAATGCCGTAGGCACGGGGCCCGCAGCGTATAGGGAAAACCCTTAGGGTGGTGGTTTAGCCCAATGAAACCGGGGGCTTCGCCGCTGTGAGCCACTGGTCGGCGCACGGTTCTAGCCAGGCGCAGGCTGAAGAATCGCCGGTCAGTTTCAGACTAAAGTCGCCTTCGGCCCGTCAAAGCCATCTGCCATCATTGCGCCTCACCCCTGCGTGTCCACTTCTTCCCGGCTGTTTTTGACCCGGGACGGGAGCTATTTTTCTGGCTGACTGCGCCTCGGCGCAAACGCTGTACTGTTGGAGTTTTTCATGCGTCCCCCATTCCCCCTCATCACCCCGCGCCAGTCGTTTGGCTTCGGAGCCGTTGTGCTGTGCGCCGGTTTTGCCGCGCAGGCTCAGGCCAGCGGTTTTCTCGAAGACACCACGGCGAAAATCGAATCGCGCACGGTGTATTTCAACCGTGATTTCCGTGATGGGCACACCTCCAACGAGCAGGGCGCTTCCAAGCGTGAAGAGTCGGCTCAGGGCTTTATTCTCAATCTGCAATCGGGTTACACCGAGGGCACGGTCGGCTTCGGCATTGATGCGCTGGGCATGCTCGGTTTTCAGCTCGATTCCAGCCCTGATCGCAGCAACAGCGGCTTGCTGCCGTCCAGCGGCGAGAACCCGCGCGGCTCGAAAGGCCAATACGCAAAAATGGGCCTGACCGCCAAGATCAAGGTCTCGGACACGGTGTTGAAATATGGCGCGCTGCTGCCGGACCTGCCGCTGCTCAAGTACAACGACGGCCGCTTGCTGCCGACCCTGTTCAACGGGGCAATGCTGACCTCCAAAGAGGTCAAGGACCTGACCTTCATGGCCGCGCGTCTGGACAAGTACACCGCGCGCGATTCCACCGACTCACAAGACATCCGCGTGCATTGCAAGAACAAGCGCTACGCCTGTAACACCACCGCCGATCATTTCGATATGTACGGCATCGACTACAAGATCAACGATCGCCTGACCGCGCAGTATCACTACGCGGAACTGGAAGACATCTATCGCCAGCACTTTGTGGGTCTGTTGGCTAACCAGCCGCTGGGTGACGGTGTACTGAAGGCCGATCTGCGTTTGCTGAAAAGCGCCGACAGCGGTGATGCCAAGGCCGGCTCCATCGACAACCGCGCCTTGAGCGGCATGCTGTCCTACGGCATCAGCGGCCACACCTTCAGCGCCGGCTGGCAGCGCATGAACGGCGACAACTCGATGCCGTACCTCGATGGCAGCAATCCGTATCTGGTCAACTACGTGCAGGTCAACGACTTCGCCGCCGCGCAGGAACGCTCGTGGCAGCTGCGTTACGACTATGACTTCAAGGCCATCGGCATTAACGGCCTGAGCTTCCTCACCCGTTATGTGAACGGCGACCACATCAAGGTCCCGGGCAGCGATCAGGAAGGCAAAGAGTGGGAACGCGACAGCGAGCTGAAGTACGTGATCCAGACGGGCACGTTCAAGGATGTCAGCCTGCGTCTGCGCAATGCGACTTACCGCACCAACTATGAAAAGTTTGCGCGGGATGTGGATGAGACCCGGTTGATTGTGAGTTACAACTTCTCCGTCCTCTAAACCTCACCCCTGTAGGAGCTGCCGCAGGCTGCGATCTTTTAAAAAGCAAGATCAAAACATCGCAGCCTGCGGCAGCTCCTACAGGGATCTTCGGCGGCCTACAACCAATGCCAGAACCGGCTCCAGAAGCCGCGATTCAGATCGTCCTTGCAGCCGGCATACTGCCGCGCATACACATCGGAGCGCGCCTGCACCTTGCGTGCAGTCGGCATCAGCCAGGCTTTGCTGGCGTAGGTCTTGTTGCGGAAACCGCCCCAGCCTTCGTGGTAGTTGAGGTACTGGTTGTAGGCGTCGTATTTGTACACGCCGTTGATCGAAGTGGTCTTGTCCATGTACCAGCCGACGAAGTCGATGGCGTCGTCGAAGTCTTCGCGATCAGCGCCGTGTCGGCCGGTGCTTTTCTGATAGTCGGACCAGACTTCATCCTTGGCCTGGGCATAGCCCGAGGCTGTGGTGACCCGGCCCCACGGAATCACCCACAACAGGTATTTGCGCGGCGTCTTGGCGTCGTAGCGATAGCCGGACTCCTGATACATGATCGCGAAGGGCACCTGGATCGGTACGCCCCAGCGCTTTTGCGTAACTTGCGCGGCGTCGTACCAGTCGCTTTTCTCGCGGAAGATCGCGCAGATGTCTTCCGGCGAACGCGGCGGCGAGGTGCCGCAGCCGCTGAGTAATCCCGCCAGTATCAAAAGTCCCGCCGTCCGCCCCGAAATCAAACCGTCATCCCCATGCGCGCAAAAAGGGCGACAGTCTACGCGCTCAGGTCAACTGGTGACGATAGGGTAAATCCGGACCGGTCTTGCTGCACGTAAGGGCGGCCGCCTGTACGGCAAACCGGAGCATTGCGTCGATCTGCTCGCGGCTGAGCGCTTGAACCCCTTCGACCGAGTCCAGTCCTTGCTCGGTCAGCCAGGTGATCAGCGCCGCCTGAAAGGTATCGCCGGCGCCGACGGTATCAGCGATCTGCACCGAGCACGCCGCTACTGACCACGAACCATGAGTGCGGCTGAACACCGTTGCGCCTTCGCCGCCACGGGTCAGGAACACCAACTGGCAGCGATGCTGCAGCCAGCCTTCGATCACGCGTTGTGGGTCCTGCTCGGGATACAGCAGGCTCAGGTCTTCGTCGCTGACCTTGATCATGTCGGCCAGTTGCACCAAGGTCGCCACGCGCTCGCGCCACAGGTCGATGTTCGGCTCCGGGTTGAGGCGCACGTTGGGGTCGAGGGTGATCAGGCGCTTGCCGCTTTCACGCTGCACCAGCGTCAGCAAGGTGTCGGCGATCGGTTGCACCACCAACGAGAATGAGCCGATGTGCAGGCCGCGTACTTCGGTGCCCAACTGCGGCAGATGGGCGAGACTCAACTGGCGATCGGCGCAGCCTTCACCGCGAAAGCTGTAATGCGGCGAGCCGTTGGCGCCGACCGCGACCATCGCCAGGGTGGTTGGCGCGGCGAAGTCGATCAGGTAGTCCGCACGCACGCCTTCAGTCTGCAACACCTGCTGCAAGCGTCGGCCGAGATAGTCGGTGGACAGCCCGGCAAACAGCGCCGAATCCACACCCAAACGGCGCAAGCCGACCGCGACGTTGAACGGCGAGCCGCCGGCAATCGCCTTGAAATTGACCTTCGAGGCCAGACCGCTGGCATCGTCTTCGCTGAAGAAATCGAACAGGGCTTCGCCACACACCAAATACATAATTGTTTGCTCTTTATAGGGTTGCGACATGCTGTTGATAGCGTTCATAGGCCTGCTGGAACGCCGCGACATTCGCGGCAATCGGCAGGGTTTCGCTGTGCAGATCGAGCTTCACACAGCGCTGGCACAGATCGGCCAAAGTGTCCTCGTGGCCGTTCGACCATGATTTGCACCACGCCGCCTGAATCGCCGCGCCAAGGGCTGCGGCTTCGCTGTGTTCGGTGCAGATCACCGGGGTGTTCATGATGTCGGCGACGATCTGCCGCCACACCGCACTTTTCGAACCGCCGCCGATCAGGCAAATGCTGCGGCTTTGTAAACCATTGTGGCGCAACAGATCCAGTCCATAACGCAAACCGAAGGTGGTGCCCTCGACCACGGCGCGACACAGGTTGGCCTGGGTCAGGTTGTTCAGGGTCAAGCCGTGCAGGCTGCCGGTGGCATGGGGCAGGGCGGGGACGCGTTCGCCGTTGAGGAACGGCAGCATGCTCACGCCTTCGGCACCGATCGGCGCCTGGGCCACGAGTTGATTGAACTGCTCCAGGTCGAGGTTGAACAGTTCGCGGATTGCGCCGGTGGCGTTGGTCAGGTTCATGGTGCAGATCAGCGGCAGCCAGCCACCGCTGGACGAACAGAACGTCGCGACCGAGGCATCCGCGCTGACCTTCGGCGCTGCGGCGTAGGCGTACACCGTGCCGGAGGAGCCGAGGCTCATGGTGATCGCCCCCGGCTGAATGTTGCCGGTGCCGATGGCGCCCATCATGTTGTCGCCACCGCCGCTGGAGACCAGCGCATTCGGGTTGAGGCCGAGTTGTTCGGCAACCGCCGGCAGCAGCGTGCCGAGCGCCTGATGCGCGTCGATCAGCTCCGGCAGTGCGGCTTGCAGGCGACCGCTGGCGTCGATGTCGCGTAGCAGTTGCAAGTCCCACTGGCGGCTGCGCACATTGAAATAGCCGGTGCCGGAGGCGTCGCCGTATTCGCTGCAGGCGCGACCGGTGAGCCAGAAATTCAGATAATCGTGGGGCAGAAGGATCCGCGCAATACGCGAGAACACCTCCGGGTGTTGTTCTTGGGTCCACAGCAGTTTCGACACGGTGTAGCCCGGCGCGATGACCACGCCGAGGCGCTCCAGTGAGCCTTTTTCGCCGCCGAGGTGTTTGAGCAAACGGTCGTTTTCATCAGTGGTTTCGGTGTCGCACCACAGCTTGGCCGGGCGCAGTACCTGGCCCTGATCGTCGAGCAGCACCAGACCGTGTTGCTGGCCGGAGACACCGATGCCGAGGATCGCCTGACCGTCGACATCGGCGGCGAGCAAGGCGCGGCGGGTGGCGAGGGCGAAGGCGTCCAGCCACTGTTGAGTGTCCTGCTCGCGCCGGCCGTTGGCGCCGCTGATCATCGTGTGCGTGGCGGCGCCTTCGCCGAGCACCTGACCGCTGGCGGCATCGAGGATGATCGCCTTGGTGCCCTGAGTGCCGCAGTCGATGCCGAGGAAGAGTTGTCGGGTGGTCACAGTGAAGTCCTCAGGGTGTCGGGTTTGCCAGGGTGAGGCTGCCATTCGCGAGCAGGCTCGCTCCCACATTTTGAAACGCGTTTCCCTGTGGGAGCGGGCTTGCTCGCGAAGGCGTCGGTGGTTTCACCGCATCACTCAGCCAGCACCCGCTCCAAAGTCCGCGAAACACCCACCTCACGCAAGCTGTTGCAGCACCATTCAAATGCCGCCACAAACGCCGCCGACCGCGGAATCGTCGTGCCGAAGATCTCCTCAACCGCCAGCAAGCGCTGAGTGATCAACGCATCATCCGCCACCAACCCCTGACAAAATTCCGCCCGTGGATCGGGAATCGCATAGGTATCGCCGTTCTCATCCACACCCTTCAAATACAGCGCCCACGCCGCCACCACCAGCGCCGCTCGCTTGGTTTCCTGACCATCGGCAATCAAGCGGTTGATGGTCGGAATGGTGAACTTGGGAAACTTCGACGAGCCATCCGAACACACCCGCTCCAGCTGATCGGCAATCGCCTGATTAGAGAAGCGCGCGACCAGCGTATTTTTGTAGTCGGTCAGATCGATGCCCGGTACCGGCGCCAGTTGTGGGGTGACGTCGAGGTCCATGTACGCACGCATGTAGCGCACGAACAGCGGGTCGTTCATGGTTTCGTGAACGAAGCGGTAGCCCTTCAGAAAACCCAGATACGTCAGCGCCAAGTGGCTGCCGTTGAGCAGTTTGATCTTCATTTCTTCGTAGGGCGAAACGTCATCGGTGAACTGCACGCCGACCTGTTCCCAGGCCGGGCGACCGTTGACGAATTTGTCCTCCAGCACCCACTGCACGAACGGCTCGCAGACCACCGGCCAGGCATCGTCCACCGCGTGTTTGTCGGCCAGTTGCAGGCGATGCGCGGTGCTGGTCATCGGCGTGATGCGGTCGACCATGGCGTTGGGAAAACTGACGTTCTGCTCGATCCAGTCGCGCAGCCCAGTGTCACGCAGAGTGGCGAACGCTAGCAGGGCTTTGCGGGTCACTGCGCCGTTATGCGGCAGGTTATCGCAGGACATCAGGGTGAACGCCGGTGTGCCTGCGCCACGACGCTTTTCCAGCGCTGCGCAGAGGAAGCCGAACACGGTTTTCGGCGCCTGCGGATGGGTCAGGTCGTGCTGAATCTGTGGCAGGTGCGCCATGAACTCGCCGTTGCTGTCGTCGATGCAGTAGCCGCCCTCGGTGATGGTCAGCGAGACGATACGGATCTGCGGATCGGCGAGTTTGTCGATCAGCGCTTGTGCGCCGTCTTCGGCCAGGAGCATGTCGCGGATCGCACCGATCACCCGCACTTCGGTGTCGTCGCTGTCACCGAGCTCGAACAGGGTGAACAGGTAGTCCTGTTCCTTCAGGTCGTCACGGGCGCGGCGGTCTTCAGCGCGCAGGCCGACGCCGCAGATCGCCCAGTCCAGCGCCTGACCGGTGTTCATCAGCGCATCGGTGTAATACGCCTGATGCGCACGGTGGAAGCCGCCGACGCCAATGTGCGCGATGCCCTGCCGGGTGTCGCTGAGGCTGTAGGCCGGCAGTTGCACCTCGGGGGCGAGGCGATGCAGGTTTTGTTTATTCAGTTTCATCGGGCAAGTCTCGAAATTCAGGCCGCGACGCGCAGCGGGCGGGTCAGCGCCACGCCATTGGCGTCGAACAGGTGGCAATGGCTGGCGTCCAGGTGCAGGTTCAGTTGCGCGCCGTAGCGGCTCGCCAGGTCGCCGCGCACGCGCATGGTCAGGGCTTCGCCGGCGCTGGTGGTGACATGGCAGAAGGTGTCGCTGCCCAGGCGTTCGCTGACGTCGGCGGTGACTTGCAGGGTGCAGTCGCCCGGTTGGGCCAGTTCCAGATGTTCCGGGCGAATGCCCAGGGTCACCGCGCTGCCCACGCTCAGGTTGGCAGCGTTGAACGGCAGGGTGATGCGCGTGCCGGCGTCCAGCGAAACTTCGCAGGTCTGGCTGTCTACGCGGGCGATCGTGCCCTTGAGGAAACCCATTTTTGGCGTGCCGAGAAAACCGGCGACGAACAGGTTGGCCGGGTTGTGATAGAGATCCAGCGGCGAACCGACCTGCTCGATTTTGCCGCCGTTGAGCACCACCACCTTGTCGGCCATGGTCATCGCTTCGACCTGATCGTGGGTCACGTAGATCATCGTGGCTTGCAGGTCCTTGTGCAGCCGCAGCAACTCCAGACGCATCTGCACGCGCAGGGCAGCGTCGAGGTTGGACAGCGGTTCGTCGAACAGGAAGATCTTCGGATTGCGCACGATGGCCCGGCCGATGGCGACGCGCTGGCGCTGCCCGCCGGACAGCTGTTTCGGCTTGCGCTCGAGCATCGGCCCGAGTTCGAGAATCCGCGCCGCTTCGCCGACCTTTTTCTCGACTTCGGCTTTCGGCACGCCGGCCAGATCGAGGGCGAATGACATGTTCTTTTTCACGGTCATGTGCGGGTACAGCGCGTAGGTCTGGAACACCATCGCCAGATCGCGCTTGGCCGGGCTGACTTCGGTGATGTCGCGGCCATCGAGTTCGATGGTGCCGCCACTGACTTCTTCCAGCCCGGCGATCAGCCGCAGCAGCGTGGATTTGCCACAGCCGGACGGGCCGACGAAGACCACGAATTCCTTGTCGTTCACCTCAAGGTCGATGCCCTTGATGATGGAGAAACCTTCGAAGCCTTTTTGCAGATTCTTGATTTTCAGGTTGGCCATGATGGTGGGCCTCCGCGATAAATTATTCAGTTGAACCGGATCAGCTTTTCTGTAGGAGTGAGCCTGCTCGCGATAGCGGAGTGTCATTCAGCGATGATGTCGACTGACATGGCCTCATCGCGAGCAGGCTCACTCCTACAGGTGGTTGTGTTGGGTCAGAGATATTCATTTCACGGCGCCGAACGACAAGCCGCGTACCAGTTGTTTCTGGCTGATCCAGCCGAAGATCAAAATCGGCGCACAGGCCAGAGTCGAGACCGCCGACAACTTGGCCCAGAACAAGCCCTCAGGACTTGAGTACGAGGCGATCAGCGCCGTCAGTGGCGCGGCTTTCGACGAGGTCAGGTTCAGCGACCAGAAGGCCTCGTTCCAGCACAGGATCAGCGATAGCAGCACGGTGGAGGCGAGGCCGCCCTTGGCGATCGGCAGCAGCACGCGGACCATTTCCTGCCACAGGGTGGCGCCGTCCAGACGGGCGGCTTCGAGGATGTCTTTGGGGATGTCCTTGAAGTAGGTGTAAATCATCCACACCACAATCGGCAGATTGATCAGGGTGTAGATCACGATCAGTGCGATGCGTGTATCGAGCAGGCCGAAACTCTTCGCCAGCAGGTAGATCGGCATCAGCACGCCTACCGGCGGCAGCATCTTGGTCGAGAGCATCCACAGCAGCGTACCCTTGGTGCGCTGGGTTTCGTAGAACGCCATCGAGTAAGCGGCGGGCACCGCGATCAGCAGGCACAGGGCGGTGGCGCTGAAGGAAATCACCACCGAGTTCCAGGCGAAACTGAAGTAGTCGCTGCGCTCGTTGATGTGCAGATAGTTCTCCAGCGTCGGCGTGAAGATGAACTGCGGTGGCGTGGCGAAGGCGTCGATTTCGGTCTTGAAACTGGTCATCACCATCCAGAAGATCGGGAAGAAAATCACGATCGCGATGGCCCAGGCCAGGGTGCCGAGCAGCAGGCTTTGCAGCCGGCGGGATTGTTGAAGAGTCATGGCGGGCCTCAGGCTTTGTCAGTCAGGTTTTTGCCGATCATCCGCACCAGAATGATCGGCAAAAACCTGACT
>NZ_JBIUVO010000001.1:0-179231 GCF_044742995.1 Pseudomonas sp. NPDC087803 | reverse complement strand
GCGGCGATGTTGGCGATGACCACGGCGATCAAGCCGCCCGCCGAGGCCATGCCGACGTCGAACTGCACCAGCGCCTGGTTGTAGATCAGGTAGGCGAGGTTGGTCGAGGCGTAGCCGGGGCCGCCGTTGGTGGTGGTGAAAATCTCGGCGAACACCGACAACAGGAAGATGGTTTCGATCATCACCACCACCGCAATCGGCCGCGCCAGGTGCGGCAGGGTCAGGTGCCAGAAGATCGCGACCGGGCCGGCGCCATCGAGGCGCGCAGCTTCCTTCTGTTCCTGGTCGAGGGACTGCATGGCGGTCATCAGGATCAGGATCGCGAAGGGCAGCCATTGCCACGAAACAATGATGATGATCGACAGCAGCGGATAGTGCGCCAGCCAGTCCACCGGTTCGGCGCCGAACAGCCGCCAGACGTAGGCGAGGATTCCCGACACCGGATGGAAAATCAGGTTCTTCCAGATCAGCGCACCGACGGTGGGCATGATGAAGAACGGCGAAATCAGCATCACCCGCACGATGCCGCGGCCGAGAAATTCGCTGGCCTCAAGCAACGCGCTGATCAACACCCCGAACACCACGCTGATCAACAGCACGCTGCCGACCAGCAACAGGGTATTGGTGGCGCCGGGCAGGAAACCGGAGTCGGTGAGGAAGTAAGTGAAGTTCTCCAGCCCGACGAATTCGTTTACGCCCGGATCGAGCAGGTTGTAGCGAATCATCGAGAAGTAAATGGTCATGCCCAGCGGCACGATCATCCACAGCAGCAACAGGGCCACCGAAGGGCTGACCAGAAACCAGCCGGGATTGCGAACGCGGACGTTGCGCCGGGGCTGTGTCAGGTCAATGTGGGCTTTGGCAGTTGAAGTATTCATGGTGATCACAACCGAGTCATACAGACCTATGGAGATCCCCTGTGGGAGCGGGCTTGCTCGCGAAGGCGCCGTGTCAGTCAATACACATGACACTGACCCACCGCTTTCGCGAGCAAGCCCGCTCCCACAGGAGGCAGGAGCAAGTCGTTCAGTGGTTACTTGGGATAACCGGCGCGCTTCATCTCGCGTTCGGTGGTTTGCTGCGCGGCGGCCAGGGCTTGATCCACCGTGGTCTGGCCGATCAGCGCCGCCGAGAACAGTTTGCCGACCTGAGTACCCACGCCCTGAAACTCAGGAATGGTCACCAGTTGAATGCCGATGTAAGGCACCGGTTTCAACGTCGGTTTGCTCGGATCAGCCGCTTTCAGTGACTCCAGCGTGACCTTGGCGAACGGCGCCGCGCTCATGTAAGCGTCGCTGTAGGTCGAGGCGCGAGTGCCCGGTGGTACGTTGGCGATGCCGTCGGTCTTGGCCACCAGCTCACCGTACTCTTTGGAGGTGGCCCAGGCGCTGAATGCCTTGGCGGCGTCCTTGGCTTTCGAGCTGGTCGGAATCGCCAGTGCCCACGAATACAGCCACGCCGAGCCTTTATCGGTGACCTGATGCGGTGCGAAAGTGAAGCCGACGTGATCGGCGACCTTGCTCTGGGTCTTGTCGGTGACGAACGAGCCAGCGACGGACGCGTCCACCCAGATTGCGCACTTGCCGCTGTTGAACAGCGCCAGGTTCTCGTTGAACCCGTTACTGGAGGCGCCCGGCGGACCGGATTTCTTCATGGTGTCGACGTAGAAGTTCAACGCGTTTTTCCACTCCGGACCGGTGAATTCCGGTTGCCATTTCTCATCAAACCAACGCGCGCCGTAAGCGTTGGCGACGGTAGTGATCAACGCCATGTTCTCGCCCCAACCGGCCTTGCCGCGCAGGCAGATGCCGTACTGCTCTTTATCCTTGTTGGTGAGTTTTTCGGCGAAGCCGGCGATCTGCTCCCAGGTCGGGCGCTCGGGCATGCTCAGTCCGGCATCCTTGAACAGGTCGGTGCGGTAATAGGTGATCGAGCTTTCGGCGTAGAACGGCAGTGCGTATAGCGAACCCTTGACTGACAGGCCTTCACGCACCGATGGGAACACATCGTCGAGGGCGTAGCTGGCTGGCAGATCCTTCATCGGTTCGAGCCAGCCCTTGGCGCCCCAAAGTGCCGCTTCGTACATGCCGATGGTCAACACATCGAACTGCCCACCTTGGGTGGCGATGTCGGTGGTCAGGCGTTGGCGCAGGACGTTTTCTTCCAGCACCACCCAATTGAGCTTGATGTCCGGATGCTCGGCCTCGAAGGTTTTCGAGAGCTTTTGCATGCGGATCATGTCGCTGTTGTTGACGGTGGCGATGGTCAGGGTCTGGGCGCCAAGGCTGACGCTGCTGAGGGTCATGCAGGTGAGGGCAAGCAGAGCTTTTGCAGTGGGTTGCATCGTGCACTCCTTTTCTGCGTCCGGTGGGGGCAGAAGGACAGTTATTGTTTTTGTGTCTTCCTGTGCAGGAAGAATGTGCACTGATTACAGCCCTCAATCGACGTGCTGACAAATCATCCGTCGCACTTGAACCGATACTTTTTTGCACTGGGGTTTACTGCGGTAAATGCAGGGAAGAGGTTTTCAGCGGGGAGGGGCTATTGAATCAGTACAGGTTTCATCGCGTCGGATGCTTTTGTGGGAGCGGGCTTGCTCGCGAAAGCGCTGTGTCAGTTTGCCGATCAGTTGACTGGTACAGCGCTTTCGCGAGCAGGCTCACTCCTACAGGGGGCGGTGGTATCAGCCGAGGTTTTGTTCAGTCAGGCGCTGCACGGCCAGGCGTCGATAGTGCGACGGCGTCATGCCCTTGAGTTGCTGAAAGCGCCGATTGAAGTTGGAAATGTTGTTGAACCCCGACTCGAAGCACACGTCAGTCACCGGTTTGTCGCCATCGGCCAACAGCTCGCAGGACTTGCTGATGCGCAGGCGATTGACGAACTCGATGAAGTTGCGCCCGGTGGCCTGTTTGAACACACGACTGAAATAGGTCGGTTTCATCCCCAGATGCTCGGCGACTTCTTCCAGCGTCAACTCTCGAGCGTAGTGGCTGAAGATGTAGTCGACCGCGCGGTTGGTGCGGTCAATGTTGTGCTCGTCGGCCAGTTGCGTATTGGTGGCGCCGGACAGCAATTGATAGTCATCGGTCGTCGCCAGCAATTCCATCAGAATGAAAAAGTGCCCGAGACGGGTGATGCCGCGGGTTTCGGCAATGAGCTGCATCAGGCTCATGGCCTGGCGGATGGTGTCCTTGTCACGAAACTCGATGCCGTACTGCGCGCGCTCCAGCAACGGCGTGAGGGTCTTGAGTTCGGCAAACACCTGATGCCCGCTTTCGAACAACTCGTCGGTGAAGTTCACCAGCATGTCGCGCTTTTCCACCACTTCGTCTTCGGCCACCTGGCTGATCCAGTTGTGTGGCAGGTTGGGCCCGGTGAGAAACAATGTCTGCGGGTAAAAGTTGCCGATGTAGTCGCCAATGAACACTTTGCCGGAGCTGGCCACGATCAGGTGCAGTTCGTATTCCTTGTGGAAATGCCAGCGTACCAGCGGGCACGGAAAGCCATGCTGACGGTAGATGATGGACAGGCCGTTATGGTCGTCCATCAACTCGTAGGAGGGATCAGTGATTCTGGTGGCCCGGGTCATGTCCGATGCGTTCTGTTGTTATGTTGCCGTCCATCATGCACGCGTGCTCCGGACAGTGCCAGCGCCTCAGCCCCGGGCTTTTCTCAGGCCCTTGGCCTGGTTGATCTCATGACAATAGGCGACCAGGCGCGTGCCGCCGATGAAGTCGGCATTGATGATGCTGCACTTGGGCGCCCATCCCGATTCCGGGCCAAACCACTGATTGAGCTCGTTGGTGATCCGTTTGACGCCGGCCAGTTCGCCGTAACTGGTGGCGGACAATGACCATAGGGTGCCGGGCGCCGGTGGGTTGGCCAGGGTTTGCGTGATGTGCTGCTTGAGTTGCTCGGGAGAGGTGATGTCACTGCCGCTCCATTCATGGCGGATTTTCGGCCAGTACAACGGCGAGCTGAAGTCGGGATGCGAGTCGCTGGCCAGCACCACTCGCTGTACCCGGCTGATGCTTTTGAGTTGCGCAAGGGACAAGTAACGGTTGCTTCTGGGAATGAGTCGCGAGGACAGTTCAGTCATGATGACTTGCTGGAGGCCCTTGTAATCAAATGGCTGATCGTTAATGCCCTTCAGTTCACGAATATCCAGCACGATAAATTCGTCCGGGTGTTCATCGAGGAAGACGTTGAGGCTTTTTACAAGTTCGCTCAGGGAGCGTCCCCGAAGCAGTTTGAAGCCATGAAAGGTATGAAACTTCTTGATGCCCAGCCAGTGTTCGTCCGAATGCAGGCGCAAGTCGAAGGCGCGTACGCCTTCGCTCAGTTGCTGAATGAACGGTCCATCCTGGCAGACAAACCAGTTTTTCGCGGGCTGGAGATACGCCGGATACGAGAAGTCGTAATCCACTCCGCAGTTGTGCGCCCCGGGCCAGACCAATTCGCCGAGGGTGAGGGCGTTAATACCGGACGCAGTGGTCATCCAGTTTTTATAAGGGTAATTATTCATGGTGCATTCCGTTGCAGACTAAGTTTGATATTTTAAGCCCGAAAGATAATTGCTTCAGGGCGAAAAACATTCTTTGGTCTGCTCGGGTAAAGTGCAAGTCAGCACTCTTTTCAAAGTGTTTGCCTGTACTTTGTTAACTGCAAAACAATTAACTGTTGTGGTTTTTTGCTTCGATCCATTGCGACATGTACTGAGTGCTCTTGTGCAAGTGGTGACGCAACATGCTGCCGGTAAAGTTGGCGCGCCGCAGTGCCGCCAGGTTGTCGCGGCACGCCTGCAATCGTTCGATCAATGCCGGGCCGTGGACAGCTTGCCGATAGCGCTCGTTCAACAACCTGACGCCGGCTTGTTGTGCGTCGGTCCAGTGCAACTTGTCCTGATGCAGTTTGACTGCCGCATCGGCCAGCGCCTGAGCCGACAGCGCCACCGCGCCGGGCCATGGCAGCGCACCGCTCATGCCTTCGGCGCCGATCGGGGTGGTGACATTGGGCGTGCCACAGAGCATGGCATCGACGATTTTGCCCTTGATCCCCGCACCGAAGCGCAAGGGTGCAAGGCAAACCCGGGCTTGCGCCATCACTTGCAGCGCATCTTCGGCCCAGTTCATCACATGAAAACCTTGCGCCGCGTTGTGCAGGGCAGTGGCCTTGGGCGGAGTGTAAGCACCGTAGATATGCAACTGCGCGCCAGGCAATTGCTGGCGGATGAGCGGCCAGACCGCGTTCTTCATCCACAGCACGGCATCCCAGTTCGGCGCATGACGGAAATTGCCGATGCTCAGAAAGTGCGCGCGATCCTCGAAGGGGACGAAAGCGCCGCGCGGTGGTTCGAGCATCAATGGACACCAGTGCAGCAAGTCCCGGGGCACCCGGAACTGTTCGATCAGCAACTGGATTTCCACTTCGGAAATCATCAGGTTGAGGTCGCAGCGATACAGCGCGGCGATTTCCCGTTTGGCCAGATCGGTGTCAGCCATCAACTCGAACTCTTCAGCCAGCGCGGGGGCAAACAGTGCAGTGAAATCCTGGTTGTCCGGGTCGTCCTTCAAGCGCTCCTTGAGCCTTTGGTGACGGGCGTGTCGCAGGCTTTGCAAGTCGGAAGTCTCCAGCACTCGCAGGGCGTTCGGGCAGTGCTTTTCGACGCGCCAGCCGAACTGTTCTTCCATTATGAACTGGTCAAACAGCACGATATCCGGGGCCAGTTCAGCGACAAAAGCGTCGAAACTGCTGTTATTGAGTTCGATCGGTACTTCCCGAATCCCCAGCTCCGCCAGGTCGGCCTTGTGTTCGCCGGGGCCGGCCGGGCTGCTGAAGGTGATGTCCCAGCCTTGTTGCAGGAAAGTTTCGAGGATCTGCATCACATGCCCGCTGGCCGCCGAAGAGCGCGGTTCGGGCCAGACGTAGCCGATGACCAGAACTTTGGTGGCGGACGATGCAGTCATTGACAGGTGTTCCTTGCAGGCAGGCGGGTAAAAACGGGGCGCAATTAGACCACATCTGATGCCCGTTTTTACAGTGCAGGAAGTGTTGCCGACTTGCGGTCTTTACCCGGTCCTTAACTGCAAATGGCTGTTTTTGAAAGTTTGATTGTTGTCTGGATGTTGGTAAAAGTTGCTAACGCTAGTTCATTTAATCTTTGTCTTTTATGCGGGTATGTTGTCGGCAGCTCGATAACTTCAAGTCGGCAATGATTGCCGGCCTCATAGCGCAAAGTTAAAAGGATGAACATGGGAAGCGATATTTTTGATCTTGGTGCCGCGGCTGACGATAACTGCGGATTAATGGCGCTGCTGGATCCCTGGGGCGCGCAAGGCAACTCGAACGAACCACGGGTCGAACCACTGACCCAAGTACCCGACGGCGAAAATCCGGAGGATTTCATCGATGCGGTGAATATCAAGGAGCTTGGCGACAAGATTGCCAGCCATTGTGCGGCCCTGACGGATCCTGCCAGTTTTCACCCGGCTTACTTCATCCGCACCCGTATCGAAGATACCGCGCGTGCGCTGGTCACCGCCCCCAAGCAACTGGCACAGATCACCTACGATGCGAAGATTGCGGTCAAGTATCTGCAACATGACGCGGTAAATCGCAGCGATACGCTGAAACCCGAGAAAGCCCCGGCCCAGTGGCGTCAGAAGGACTTCACCCTGGCCGAGATTTGCACCGATCATCATTTGGTCGTGCTGAAGGAACACGGTTTCAAGGAAATCCTCTGGCCTGAGTTTTATCCCAAGGCGTTGATCGAGGCCTTCACAGAAGCCAACTACGAGGACGATTTCAAACAGTATGTGAAAGACAATCTGCTCCCCCCCGGCGCCCGTGCATTTGGCTACTATTTGAAGAAAACCGAACTGATCAAACTGGTGGTCGAATTCATCAAGGACGAGAAGCGTTCCATCGACGATCGCCATATCGCTTTCGCGTTTCTCAGAGGCACCCTGACGCCGCGCACCATGCTGCTGCACAGCGACCCAAGCCTGATGGTGGATAACGCGGTGTTTATCGGCGCCGACAACCTTTCCAATGGCATTCTGTTTTTTCTCGGCGAGGACAGCGAGGCGATTGTTTTTCCCGCCGGTCACGACGCGCGCGGGAAGTTTCTCGAAAGCAACGACCAACTGCAGCAGCTATTGCTCAAGCGCGTACCGCTTCGCGCGCAACAGCAGGCGCACGTCAGGGATTTCAAATATCGCGGCATGGAAATGCCGCTGTTCGCCACCCGAGCGCATTATCGGGAACTGGTGTTCAGGACGAGCAGCGAGATCGGCCGCAGCTTATATGAGCTACAGATCGTGCGCGCCCTGGCGGATATCGACACCCTCGTGTCGACATCGGAGGAGCGCATCACCGACCTCGCGCTCGAGGCGGCGGGGCATGTCTTGCAATGCCTGGCAATGGCGGCTTCGATGCCCTGGGGCGGCAGCGGGGTTTTGGCCTCGACGTCGGTGAAGGTTCTGGTGTCGATGCTGGTGGGCCTCGGCGCGGCGGCGACCGATCTGATCCGTGCGGAAATTGCCGATGATCCGGCCGAAACCGACCGTTTGCGTATCAGCGCCGCGATAGGTGTACTGGCCGAGCTCGCGGGCCCGGTCGGTGAGCGGCTGATCGGCAAAGCGTTGTCGACCGCGGCAAAAAAACGCTTGAGCCAGCGCATTCTCAGTACCTTGACCCAAGCGAACAGACCCTCACTGTTACGTCGACCGGGCGCAAGTCTGTCGCATCACCTGGCGAGTACGGCTGGCAAGGAGATACCGGACCGGGCCAAAGGCGCGGTGGTCGCCGGGCAGTTGCAGGAGCTGGCGGGTGGGCCGAGTGTCGCGCAAATGATCGCCGATCAAACCCAGGTCTTGCACCATGCCGGGCCGCAGAAGGGCATTGTCTATCAAGGCTTCACCTTTCGCGGCGACACCCGTGATCCGTCGATTGTCTTCAAGGAGGGTTTTCGTCAGCGCACGCCCATCACTGACCTCAACCAGGTCAACGGCTTCAAGGGGGGTTACGGCGGCGCGCACGATGCCTTGGCACCGGACGGGGCCGGCATTTCAACGTCGGCATTTTACAAGAAGGATGGTGCTGGAGCCTTTGTCTACGGTGGCGCCAAGGGCGGCCATACGTATTTCATTGATGCCCGGCAACTGGAGGGGTTTCACTTGTACGCCAACACCGAGCTGGCGTTTCGGCCCAACACCGGGCTGAAGATGCTGCCTCCGCTGGAAATCAACTATGCCGTTGATATCTCGCCGAGGCTGATCCTTGGGGCGTATGACAGTGCGGGTAAATTCATCCCCAATCCGCAGGCGCTGCGACTGGCGATCCAGTCGAGTCAGGACGGTGTCGGTCACGGATTTGGCCGGGATATTGCGAAAAAGGTCGGTGCCGGCACCGATCCGTTGATTCCAACGGATGGCGTGACATACGGCAACGAGGTGCGGATCGAGAGCGAATATGGCGGGGCCAAAGTCAGCATAGGGTGACTTCAGCCCGCGTCACGGTTACTTCTGAAGGAGAATGCCCTTGACCTTGTCGCGCAGCTGATCAATCGAGAACGGTTTGCCGATCACGTGCATGCCGGCGGGGACGTCGATGTTTTCGGCGTAACCGCTGGCGAACAGGACCGGCAGGGTGGGACGCAGTTCACGGGCTTTGCCGGCCAGTTCACTGCCTGTCATGCCCGGCAGGCCGTAGTCGGTCATCATCAAGTCGATAACCGTGCTCTGATCCCCGAGAATCTTCAGGGCAGACTCGCCGTCGTCCGCCTCCAGCACATTGAACGCCAGCTCCTCCAGCACGTCGACGATGAGCATGCGCACGATGTTGTCGTCTTCTACTACAAGGATGGTGGACGCTGGGGTGGACATATTGGTGCTCTCAAGAAATGAAATCGGACGGCGACCGGTCGAAAATGCCGGGCTCTTGCATGAGTAAGTGGCGCATGGCCACAAGTTCCCGATTCGATGGAAAAAAGATTAGCTGTTATTTGCGGCGCAAGGATAACGGTTGCTTGATCCGGAAGCGCAGGAAAATGTAGGAAATTGCTGCCAAAGCAGTCAGAAAAATGGATCCATGCAGCCGTTTTGGGGCAAACTCCCGGGTTTCGACAGTTCGACAAGGCTGCCCCATGTCCACTCGGTCTACAGTTGATGAAACACGGTTCCGCAAACTATTGACGCGCAACATCGGTTTGCCGTTGGGGGTCGGTGCGCTCAGCGCCGTGTTCTTTGTGTCTCTGATTACCTATTTGCTCTCGGTGATTCAGTGGGTGGAGCACACCGACCGGGTGATCAATAACGCCAATGAAGCGGTGAAACTCACCGTTGATCTGGAAACCGGCATGCGCGGGTTTCTGCTCAGCGGCGACGAACACTTCCTCGACCCCTATGAAACCGCCAAGCCGCGGATCAACGTCGCGCTCAATACCTTGCTCGAACTGACCGCCGATAACCCGGTGCAGACCGACCGGCTGCGGCGTTTGCAGGCATTGCAGACCGAGTGGAGCAATTATGCGCAGTCGATGATCGACCTGCAGCGTTCCAGCGGCGACTACAGGGGGGCGGTCAAGGCCGGGCGGGGCAAGCGTCTGACTGACGAAATTCGCAAGCAATTCGAAGACGTGATCGACATGGAGCAGCAGTTGCGCACCACGCGCAACGAAGAGGTGCGCCGCACCACGATCTGGAGCATCACCCTTTATCTGCTGTTCATTGCCGGGATCAGCGGTTTGCTGGCCTATGTCGGCCGCCGCGATCTGGTCAGCCTGTCGGACAGCTACAGCGCCAACCTGGCCGCGCAACAGGCCAGTGCCGAACGCCTGGAGCGTCAGGCCTGGATGCGCAGCGGCCAGACCGAGCTGGCCGAGCAGGTGCTGGGGCAACTGACGCTCAACCTGCTGGGGCGCAACATCCTGCAGTTCTGCGCGCAATACCTGGGCACCGCAGTGGCGGCGCTGTATGTGCGCGAAGAACATGGCGGTCTCAAGCGCGTGGCGTCCTACGGATTTTCCCGCGAACAGGAAGAACTGGATCAGCAGATCTACAGCGGCGAAGGCATCGTTGGCCAAGTTGCCCAGCAGGGCAAACTGATTCGTCTGGACTCGGTCCCGGCCGACTATTTCAAGGTCAGTTCCGGCTTGGGCCAGGGCCTGCCACGCAGCGTGCTGGTGGTGCCGACCAGTGATGATGACCGGGTCAATGGCGTGGTCGAACTGGGCTTCCTGCGTCCGCTCACCGAGCGCGATATCGACTTGCTGGAGCTGATTGCCGGCAACATCGGTACCTCGATCGAAGCGGCGCGTTATCGTCAGCGCCTGCAAGAAGTGCTGGCCGAAACCCAGCAGCTCAACGAAGAGTTGCAGGTGCAGCAGGAAGAGCTGAAAACCGCCAACGAAGAACTCGAAGAGCAGTCGCGGATTCTCAAGGAATCCCAGGCGCATCTGGAAACCCAGCAAGTCGAGCTGGAGCAGACCAACGAGCAGTTGGCCGAGCAGGCGCAGACCCTGGCCGAGCAGCGTGATGCCATGGATCTGAAAAACACCGAGCTCAACCAGGTGCAGGTGCAGCTCGAGGAGCGCGCCGAAGAGCTGCAGCGTTCGAGCAAGTACAAATCCGAATTCCTCGCCAACATGTCCCACGAACTGCGCACGCCGCTGAACAGTTCGCTGATCCTCGCCAAGTTGCTGGCGGAGAACCCGCAGGACAATCTCACGGCCGAGCAGGTCAAGTTCGCCGAGTCGATTTATTCCGCCGGCAACGATCTGCTGAACCTGATCAACGACATTCTCGACATCTCCAAAGTCGAAGCCGGCAAGCTTGAAGTGCTCCCGGAAAATACCAGCGTCGCGCGCCTGGCCGATGGCTTGCGCAGCGTGTTCGAACCGCTGGCGGCGGACAAGAAACTGACCTTCAGCGTCGAGTTGCAGCCGGATGCGCCGATCATGCTGTACACCGACCGCCAGCGTCTGGAGCAGGTGATCAAGAACCTGCTGTCCAACGCCGTGAAGTTCACCGAACACGGGGCGGTCAGCCTGACCATCGCCGGCCAGCCGAACGAGCGCATTGCGTTCATCGTGCGCGATTCGGGGATCGGTATCGCCGCAGATCAGCAGGAAAGCATTTTCGAAGCGTTCCGTCAGGCTGACGGTACGACCAACCGCAAGTACGGTGGCACCGGTCTGGGCCTGTCGATCTCGCGCGATCTGGCGGCGTTGCTCGGCGGTTCGATCAGCGTCAGCAGCGCGCCGGGGCAGGGCAGCGTGTTCACCCTGGTGTTGCCGCAGCAATACCATGAGCCGGGTGACGCGCCGTCCGCACCGTTGACCTTTACTGCACCGCCGGCAACGGCCCCGACGCCCATCGCGCCGCCGTCGATTGCGGTGTCGCCAATGGCCCCGGTGCACATCCCGCGCTTTGCCGATGACCGTGGCAAGGCACCGTTCACCACCCGCTGCATTCTGGTGGTGGAAGACGAGCCGAATTTCGCCCACATCCTCTACGACCTGGCCCACGAGCTGGGGTATCAGTGCCTGGTGGCGCATGGTGCCGACGAAGGTTATGACCTGGCCCGCGAGTTCGTGCCGGACGCGATCCTGCTCGACATGCGCCTGCCGGATCATTCCGGGCTGACCGTGCTGCAGCGTCTGAAGGAACACGCCGAAACCCGGCACATTCCGGTGCACGTGATCTCGGTTGAAGACCGCGTGGAAGCGGCCATGCACATGGGCGCGATAGGTTATGCGGTCAAGCCGACCACCCGCGAAGAGCTCAAGGACGTGTTCGCCCGTCTTGAAGCCAAGCTGACCCAGAAGGTCAAGCGTGTGCTGCTGGTCGAAGATGACGATCTGCAACGCGAAAGCATTGCCCGCCTGATCGGCGACGATGACATCGAGATCACCGCCGTCGGCCTGGCGCAGGACGCTCTGGAGAAACTGCGCACGACGATCTACGACTGCATGGTGATCGACCTGAAATTGCCGGACATGCTCGGCAACGATCTGCTCAAGCGCATGTCTACCGAGGACATTTGCTCGTTCCCGCCGGTGATTGTCTACACCGGGCGCAACCTGACCCGTGATGAAGAGGCCGAGCTGCGCAAGTATTCGCGCTCGATCATTATCAAGGGTGCGCGCTCGCCGGAACGGCTGCTGGATGAGGTCACACTCTTTCTGCACAAAGTCGAATCGCAGTTGTCCCATGAGCGGCAGAAGATGCTCAAGACCGCCCGCAGCCGCGACAAGGTCTTCGAAGGCCGCAAGGTGCTGCTGGTGGACGACGATGTGCGCAACATCTTTGCCCTGACCAGCGCGCTGGAACACAAGGGGGCAGTCGTGGTGATCGGCCGAAACGGCCGTGAGGCGATTGATAAATTGAACGAGGTCGAGGACATCGATCTGGTGCTGATGGACGTGATGATGCCGGAGATGGATGGTTTCGAAGCCACCATCGAAATCCGCAAGGATCCGCGCTGGCGCAAGCTGCCGATCATCGCGGTGACGGCCAAGGCCATGAAGGACGATCAGGAGCGCTGCCTGCAGGCGGGCGCCAATGATTACCTGGCCAAGCCCATCGACCTGGATCGCCTGTTCTCGTTGATTCGCGTGTGGTTACCGAAGATGGAACGCATTTAGTGGATAGCAGTCACTCCGCGGAGCGCAACAGCGAAATCGAATTGCGTTTGCTGATCGAGGCCATTTACCTCAAGTACAGCTACGATTTTCGCGATTACTCGGGCGCTTCGATCAAGCGCCGGGTGCAGCACGCCTTGAGCCAGTTCGAATGCGCGACCATTTCGGCCTTGCAGGAGAAAGTCCTGCACGATCCGACCGCGTTCATGCAGTTGCTGCAACTGCTGACGATCCCGGTCAGCGAGATGTTTCGCGATCCGTCGCACTTCCTCGCGATCCGCAAGGAAGTAGTGCCGCTGCTGCGCACCTATCCGTCGCTGAAGATCTGGATTGCCGGGTGCAGCACCGGTGAGGAGGTTTATTCGATGGCGATTCTGCTGCGCGAGGAAGGCCTGCTCGACCGCACGATCATCTATGCCACCGACATCAACCCGCGCTCGCTGGACAAGGCCAAGCAGGGGATTTTCTCCATGGAGAACGTCCGCGCCTACACCGCCAATTACCAGCAGGCCGGCGGCCAGCGCTCCTTTGCCGACTACTACACGGCTGCGTACGGCTACGCGATCTTCGACAAGAGCCTGTGCGAAAACGTGACCTTCGCCGACCACAGTCTGGCGACTGACAGCGTGTTCTCCGAAACACAGTTGATTTCCTGCCGCAACGTACTGATTTACTTCAACAAGAAACTTCAGGACCGTGCCTTCGGTCTGTTTCACGAATCGCTGTGCCACCGAGGTTTTCTGGTGCTGGGCAGCAAGGAGACGCTGGATTTTTCCGCCTACTCCAACCAGTTCGAGCCGTTGGTCAAACAAGAACGGATCTACCGCAAATTATGAACGATGCCGTTGATTTGCCTCGCGTCGAGGCCATCGTGGTCGGTGCTTCGGCCGGTGGTGTCGAAGCACTGCTGACGCTGCTCGCGCCGCTGCGCAAGGGCTACGTGTTGCCGATCATTGTCGTTTTGCATCTGCCGGAAGAGCGCCGCAGCCTGTTGGCCGAGGTGTTTGAACGGCGGCTGATGCTGCCGGTGCAGGAGGCGACGGACAAGCAGGACATCCAGTCCGGAACGGTGTATTTCGCCACGCCGGGTTATCACCTGTCGGTCGAGCAGGATCGCAGTCTGTCGTTGAGCCTTGAAGACCGCGTGCATCATTCCCGACCGTCGATTGACTACTTGTTCGAATCCGCCGCCGACGCTTACGGCGAAACACTGGCCGCCGTGTTGCTGACCGGCGCCAATCACGATGGCGCTCGCGGCCTGGCGCAAGTCAAGCGCCGTGGCGGACTGACCATCGTTCAAGACCCGCAGGACGCTCAGGTCGCCACCATGCCTCAGGCTGCACTGAAGATTCAGCAGCCCGACCATGTCCTACCCATTCACGGCATCGGCCGTCTGCTTGTCGAGCTGGAACGAATCGCATGCTGAGTAATATCCAGGCCAAATTGCTGATCGTCGACGATCTGCCGGAGAACCTGCTGGCCCTCGAAGCGCTGATCAAGCGCGAGGACCGCACGGTGTACAAGGCGCTGTCGGCGGACGAAGCACTTTCGCTGCTGCTGCAACACGAGTTCGCCATGGCCATCCTCGACGTACAGATGCCGGGGATGAACGGCTTCGAACTCGCCGAATTGATGCGCGGCACCGAGAAAACCAAGAACATTCCGATCATTTTCGTCAGCGCCGCCGGCCGCGAATTGAACTACGCGTTCAAGGGCTACGAAAGCGGGGCGGTGGACTTCCTGCACAAGCCGCTGGATATCCATGCGGTGAAGAGCAAGGTCAATGTGTTCGTCGACCTGTACCGCCAGAGCAAGGCCATGAAGCAACAGGTCGAAGCCCTCGAGCAGGCGCGCCGCGAGCAGGAAGCGCTGTTGCAGCAACTGCAGAGCACGCAGCTGGAGCTGGAGCAGGCGGTGCGTATGCGCGATGACTTCATGTCAATCGTCGCCCACGAAGTGCGCACGCCGCTCAATGGCCTGATACTCGAGACCCAGTTGCGCAAGATGCACCTGGCGCGGGACAACGCCGCGGCGTTCACCCTCGACAAGATGCACGCCATGGTCGACCGCGACGAACGTCAGATCAAAAGCCTGATCCGCCTGATCGAAGACATGCTCGACGTTTCGCGGATTCGCACCGGCAAGCTGTCGATCCGGCCGAATCGCTTCGACCTGACGCAACTGGTGGGCAACCTGCTGCAGAACTTCGCGCCGCAGATGGAAGCGGCCGAGACTGAAGTCAGCTTTACCGCGCCGGAGCCGGTGGAAGGTCATTGGGACGAATTCCGCATTGAGCAGGTGGTTTCCAACCTGCTGACCAACGCCTTGCGCTACGGTGGCCGTAGCCCGATTCAAGTCCGCGTGTACCGTGAGGGCGACGAGGCGCGGGTCGAAGTTCAGGACCATGGCATCGGCATCAGTGAAGAGAACCAGAAGCGTATTTTTCAACAGTTCGAACGGGTTTCCGCCAAGACGGTAGTGGCTGGTCTCGGGCTGGGTCTGTTCATTTCCGAGCAGATCGTCGCCGCCCATGGCGGCTCCATCGCCGTCGAGAGTCGAATCAACGAAGGCGCCCTGTTTCGCGTTTGTCTGCCAATCCAGGAAAACGGCATTTCCGACGCAACCTCTGAGTGACCACACGGTCGTATCAGCAGCTATTGACCGAACAAAGGCTTCCCATGAGCGTAGATGCACAAGATGTAGTACTCGTCGTCGAGGACGAACCGGTTATCTTGATGGTGCTGACGGACTATCTGTCGGGGCAGGGGTACCGCGTGTTGCAGGCCGAAAACGGCGAGCAGGCGTTCGAGATTCTTGCGAGCAAGCCACATCTGGACATGTTGATCACTGACTTCCGCCTGCCTGGCGGGATCTCCGGCGTGCAGATCGCCGAACCGGCAGTCAAGCTGCGTCCGGACCTGAAGGTGATCTTCATCAGCGGCTATCCGCAGGAAATCCGCGAGACCGGCAGTCCGATCACGCAAAAGGCGCCGATCCTGGAAAAGCCGTTCGATCTGGATGTGCTGCAGGAAAAGATCCAGGAACTGCTGGCCTGATCCCTAGCGGCTGATATTCCCCATGTAGGAGCTGCCGCAGGCTGCGATCTTTTGATCTTAAAAAACAAAATCAAAAGATCGCAGCCTGCGGCAGCTCCTACAGTCGTTTTTGGGGGTCAGTTCTTGATCATCTCGCGGACCTTGGCGGTCAGCAGATCGAAGGTGAACGGCTTGGTGATCATCTGCATCCCCGGGTCGAGAAAGCCACCGCGTACGGCAGCGTGCTCGGCGTAACCGGTGATGAACAACACCTTCAGCCCTGGCCGGTACTGCCGGCCGATCTCCGCCAGCTGCCGGCCGTTCATGCCCGGCAGGCCGACGTCACTGATCAGCAGGTCGATGCGCTGCGCCGAATTGAGGATCGGTACTGCGCCGTCAGCATCGCCGGCTTCGACGAACGCATAACCCAACTCACTGAGCACCGCGCTGACCAGCACGCGCACGGCGGGGTCGTCTTCAACGATCAACACCGTTTCGCCATCCAGTGCATGCGGGGCTTGCTGGATATCGGAAACCGGATGCTCCAGCGCTTCGCCGCGAAAGCGTGGCAGGTACAGTTTGACCGTGGTGCCCTGGTCGATTTCGCTGTCGATCGACACATGTCCCCGCGACTGTTTGCTGAAGCCGTAGATCATCGACAGGCCCAGCCCCGTACCCTGACCGATCGGCTTGGTGGTGAAGAACGGATCGAACGCGCGGTTGATCACGCTTTGCGGCATGCCGCAGCCATTGTCGGTGACGCTGAGCATCACGTAGTCGCCGGGTTCGAGGTTGGGGTAGGCCTCGGTGAATTCCCGTTGAAGCACCTGGTTACTGGTCTCGACCACCAGTTTGCCGCCATCGGGCATGGCGTCGCGGGCATTGAGCACCAGGTTGAGCAGGGCGCTTTCCAGTTGATTGGGGTCCGCTTCGGCGATCCACAACTGGTCATTGAGGCGCATGTCCAGTTGAATGCTTTCGTTGAGGCTGCGTTGCAACAACTCGCCCATCGACAGCACCAGCGTGTTCATCTGCACGGCTTTGGAGTCCAGCGATTGCCGGCGCGAGAACGCCAGCAAGCGGTGAGTCAGACCGGCAGCGCGGTTGGCCGAGGTCACGCCAAGATCAATCAGGCTGTCGAGGTCTTCGGTGCGTCCGCGAGCCAGGCGCCGGCGCAGCAACTCAAGGCTGCCGATAATCCCGGTGAGCATGTTGTTGAAGTCGTGGGCGATGCCGCCGGTGAGCTGCCCGACCGCTTCCATTTTCTGCGACTGGCGCAAGGCTTCTTCATTGTGGCGAAGTTGCGCGGTGCGTTCCTCGACCTGTTGCTCGAGGGTTTCCAGGGTCGATTGCAGGCGCCGTTCGCTTTCACTCAAGTCGATCAGGCGATCGCGGGCTTCGTATTGTCGTCGTCGCCCGCGCAGGGCGGTGGAGACCAGACTGACCAGCGTTGCCGGATGAAACGGGCGCTCAAGGAAAGTGACGTTGCCCAGCAGCTGGCTCAGGCGCGAAGAAGGACCTTGTTCCGAGCCGCCGTGGTGGGTCAGCAAGACGATCGGCAGATCCGACCAGGCCGGCTGCTCCTCGAGAAAATGCAAGAGGGTTTCCAGCTCGGGACCGCGCAGCGCTTCGGTGGCAATCAGCAGCAGTCCGGCGCCGGGTTCCAGTTGCGCGCACAGTGCGCCCAGATCCGGGGTGATCACCCCGCAGAAACCTGCCTCATTGAGGATCATCAGCGCCACTTGGCTGTCACGTCCCATGGGCGCCAGAATCAGCGCCCGTTCCGACAGCGGTACGGTAACCGTCACAAGGTTTCTTCCCGCAACAGCGGATTGCTCGCGCCGAGGTAAGTCGGCACGCCGCGCAACACACCCTGGAAGGCTTCCAGCGGTTCACCGATGGTCATGCCCTGGCTGGAAATGCGGTATTCACGGATCGTCGATTCGTGGCTGCCGGTACGTTTCTTGATGATCGAAATCGCGCGGCGGACTTTGCCGATGGCTTCGAAGTAGCGCAACAGAATCACCGTGTCGGCGAGGTAAGTGATGTCGACCGGCGCCTGCATGTCACCGACCAGACCGTGCTGGGCCACGGTCATGAAGGTCGCCGCGCCCTTGCGGTTGAGGTACAGCAGCAGCTCGTGCATGTGCAGCACCAGTGCGTTTTCTTCCGGCATTGCGGCCTGATAGCCGTTGATGCTGTCGATCACTACGGTCTTGATGTTGCCTTCATCGACGCAGCGACGCACCCGATGCGAGAACTCGCCAGGGGACAGTTCGGCGGCGTCCACCTGATCGATCAGCAGGTTGCCAGTGGCTTGCAGGGCCTTGAGGTCGATGCCGATATTCTTCATGCGCTCGAACAGCAAGCCGAGTTCTTCATCAAAGATGAACAGCGCGGCTTTCTCGCCACGGGCCACTGCTGCAGCGGCGAAGATCATCGAGATCAGCGATTTGCCGGTACCGGCCGGGCCGAGAATCAGTGTGCTGGAACCGGTCTCGATGCCGCCACCGAGCAGGGCGTCCATTTCCTTGATGCCGCTGGTCAATTGCAAGCGTGAGTAGTCGCCACGGTGTTCAGCAGCCACCAGTCGTGGGAACACATGGACGCCGTCGCCCATGATGGTGAAGTCGTGATAGCCGCCACGGTATTTCTGGCCGCGATACTTGACGATGCGCACGCGCCGGCGCTCGGCGCCGTAATTGGGCGTCAGTTCTTCGAGGCGGATTACCCCGTGGGCGACGCTGTGCACGGTCTTGTCGAGGGATTCGGTGGTCAGGTCGTCAAGCAGCAGGACGGTGGCGTCGTAACGCACAAAGTAGTGCTTGATCGCCAGAATCTGTCGGCGGTAACGCAGCGAACTCTGCGCCAGCAGACGGATTTCGGAGAGGCTGTCGAGTACCACACGGGTCGGCTTGAAACGCTCGACCACTTCGAAAATCTGCTTGGTGGCTTCGCCCAGTTCCAGGTCGGAGGAGTACAGCAGGCTTTGCTGATGCTCGGCATTGAGCAGGCTTTCGGGCGGCGTCAGCTCAAAGATTTCGATGTTCTCGTTCAGCTCCCAACCGTGGGACAGCGCGCCCTGGCGCAGTTCACGTTCGGTTTCCGACAGCGTGATGTACAGACAGCGTTCGCCGGCACGGGCGCCCGCCATCAGAAAATGCAACGCGACGGTGGTTTTGCCTGTGCCGGGTTCACCTTCGAGCAAAAACACATGCCCTCGGGACAGACCACCGGCGAGGATGTCATCCAGGCCAATGATGCCGGTGGCGGCTTTTGCACTGATCAACTCGTTGGACGTAGACAAAGAATGCCCTCTCATGACTAGGGGAATCGAGGCAGCAGGCTGTTTCAGCCGTTGTGCACTACCTGATTACTTGACCGCTGCCAGTCATGACGGTTCCGAGGTTTCGATATCAAAATGTCATTGAATTTACGGCTAAAGGCTTAGAGTCCCTGCTGCAAGGCCGGGTCATCAGGATTCATCTGTTCCAGTTGTGCCAGCAGAATCTGCACGTTCTGCAACTGCCCGCTTTCCTTCCAGTAATTGATCAGCAGCACCCGCGCCTTGCGGTCGGCGGGGTGGCGCTGCACCACTTCCTGCAACTGTTTTTGCGCCGCTTCCAGTTCTTCGGCGGCGTGCAGGGTGGTGGCGAGGTCGTAGCGGTAATCCTTGTTGTCGGGCTCGAGTTCCACCGCTTTGGACAAACCGAGCAGGGCGAACTCACGCTGGTCGTGGTGCAACAGCCACAGGCCCAATGCGTGCTGCAGGTAGGCGGAGTCCGGCTGGGCCTGCAACTGTTTGGCGAGCAACTGGCGGGCGGCGTCGCTCTGGCCCTGGCGGTCGAGGACGTCGATCTGCATCACCAGCGCCGGCAGATTGCCCGGCTCCAGGCGCAGGGTATTGTCGAGTGCTTGCTGAGCCTGTTTGAGCTCGGCGTTGTGCAAATACAGGCGCGCCAGTTGCGCATAGGCGGCGGCGTTTTCCGCTTGGCCCTTGAGCACTTGTTCCCAGCCATCGATCGCTTGCTGCAGCGGGGCGAAATACAGACCAAGCTCATCCGGCGTCAGGCCGAGCAGGGCGTTGATCGCGGCAAACCGTACGCTTTGATCCTCATCCTCGAGCATCGGCCCGAGCAACAGACTGCGTTGGCCGCCCGGCACCAGCCCGACCACGCTTTGAATCGCCGCCAGGCGCACCTCGGGGGCTTCATTTTGCAGATGGGCGTCGGCCAGTTTCAGCGCTTGCGGGCTTGGATAGTTGGGCAGTTCGGCCAGCAGCCAGACACTGCGCTTGACCGACAGGTCCGGGCGCGCCAGTTGCTGATACAACTGGCGCGCCGCCCCCGGCTGCCCCGAACGGGCTGCCGTGAGCGCTTCGCTGTAGCCGCGTTTGATCGCTTCCGGCACCACCGGCGTGGTGCTGCGCAGCGATAACCAGGCAATGACGACGAGCAGCACAAGGCCAAGGCTGATGAACAGGTAGCGGCGGGATTGAGGCATGCAGATTTCCGTGAACTGGCGTTCTATAGCAGAGGGGGCAAGCTTCGGTCAGAGAAGGCCATGAGTCAAACCCGTGCTCGCGAATAGACCTGCAGGAGCTGCCGCAGGCTGCGATCTTTTGACTTTGATTTCAAAAAGCAAGATCAAAAGATCGCAGCCTGCGGCAGCTCCTACAGGGGGGCGGGCACAAAAAAGCCCCGCGACCGAATGATACGCGGGGCAAAAAATTGGTTGGTTGCGGCCAACCAAAGGAGCTCTTTGAAAAGCGTTACTTGCTGGCGACGGTTTCCGGCTGCCAGCCACCACCCAGGGCCTTGTAGATCGCGACGATGCCGCGATACAGATCAACCTCGGCCTGGGCCTGGCTGTCTTCGGCATTCAGGCGTTCACGCTGCGCGTCGAGCAGCACGAGGAAGTCGGTGGTGCCTTCGCGATAGCGGATTTCCGCCAGATCGGCAGCCTTGCGGCTCGATTCACTCTGGCGAATCAGCGAGATCAGCCGTTGCTGACGCTTGCCGTAATCGCTGAAGGCGTTTTCCGATTCTTCCAGCGCCAGCAACACTTGTTGCTCGTAGGTGGCGAGTGCGCCTTCGGCGTCGGCATCGGCGCCACGCAGACGAGCACGCACGCTGCCCAGATCGAACGCCGCCCAGGTGATGCTCGGGCCGAGTGCCCAGGCGTTGGCCGCCGAGGAACCGATCTGCGAGCCACGTCCGGCCGTCCAGCCGAGGAACCCGCTGAGGCTGACCCGTGGAAACAGGTCGGCTTTCGCCACGCCGATGCGCGCGGTGGCCGAGGCCAGTTTGCGTTCGGCGCTGAGGATGTCCGGACGCCGTTGCAGCAACTCACCCGGATCGCCGATCGGCAAGGCCTTGGCAATCGCCGGCAATTCTTTCGGGCTCAGATCGACGGTCAGTTTGTCCGGGCGCTCACCCAAAAGGGTGGCGATGCGGTTCTTCTGCCGAACCTGTTCCGCCTGCAATTGCGGCACGCTGGCTTCGACCGAGGCCAGACGCGCATCGGCACGTTCGACGTCGAGCTGATCACCCACGCCGGCGTCACGCAGGCTGATGGTGATTTTGCGCGACTCGACCTGGTTGTTCAGGTTGGCCACGGCGATCTTCTCGCGCAGTTGCGCACCGCGCAGTTGACCGTAGGCGTCGACCAGTTCGGCAATCATGGTGACTTGCAGTTGGTACAGATCGGCTTCGGCCGCCTGCTGGTCGGCGTCGCTGGCTTCCAGATTGCGCTGGATGCGCCCGAACAGGTCGAGCTCCCAGGCCATGTCCAGACCCAGATCGTAGCGTTCGCTGTTGACCCGTTTGGTGGTCTGGCCGGGGATTTGCCCCTTGGCCAGATCACTGCTGGCGCGGCTGGTGATGGTCGGCATCGCATCGTTGCTGACGTCGTCGCGGATCGCCCGGGCGGCTTTCCAGCGGGCGAACGCCACGCGCAATTGACGGTTGCCTTGCAGCGATTGAGTGACCAACTGGTTGAGGGTCGGATCGTCGAATTGCTGCCACCAGATGCCTTCGAACTTCGAACGGTCAAAGTTCTTCTGACCGGCAGCGCCGTCGGTGGCGGTGGTGATGTTGGCCGCCTCCGTCGCCGGGGTCTTGTAGTCAGGGCCGACGGCGCAGGCGCTCAACGCCAGCACCAGCAGACTCGGCAGGAAGACTTTCAGACTCATTATTGCGCCTCCAGTGGCTTTTGAAGAGCGTGTGCCTTGGCCGCTTTGCGGGCTTCGCCACGCTCGACGAAATTACGGATCAATACGTAGAACACTGGCGTCAGCAACAGACCGAAGAAGGTCACCCCGAGCATCCCGGAGAACACCGCCACACCCATGGCATGACGCATCTCGGCACCGGCACCGCTGGAGAACACCAGTGGCACCACACCCATGATGAACGCGAAGGAGGTCATCAGGATCGGCCGCAGACGCAGACGGCAGGCTTCCAGCACTGCAGCCAGCGGATCGAGACCTTCCAGCTGTTTATCCTTGGCGAATTCGACGATCAGAATCGCGTTCTTACAGGCAAGTCCCACCAGTACGATCAAGCCGATCTGGGTGAAGATGTTGTTGTCGCCGCCGGAGATGATCACCCCGGTGATGGCCGACAGCAGGGTCATCGGTACGATCAGGATCACCGCCAGTGGCAGGCTCCAGCTTTCGTATTGAGCGGCGAGCACCAGGAACGCCAGCAGTACGCAGAGCGGGAACACGAACAGCGCAGTGTTGCCGGACAGAATCTGCTGGTAGGTCAGGTCGGTCCACTCGTAGGTCATGCCGTTCGGGATTTCATCCTTGAGCAGTTTCTCGATGGCTTTTTCGGCCTGGCCGGAGCTGTAGCCGGGGGCAGCCGCAGCGTTGATTTCTGCGGTGATGAAGCCGTTGTAGTGCATCACGCGATCCGGGCCCGAGGTGTCGCTGACCTTGATGAAGGTCGCCAGCGGGATCATTTCGCCCTTGTTGTTGCGTACTTTCAGCTGGCCGATCTGGTCGGATTCGAGACGGAACTGCTGTTCAGCCTGCACGTTGACCTGATAGGTGCGCCCGAAGCGGTTGAAGTCGTTGGCATACAGCGAACCCAGATAAATCTGCAGGGTGTCGAAGATGTCGCTGACGGCCACGCCGTGGGTCTTGGCTTTTTCGCGGTCGATGGCGGCATCGACCTGTGGCACGTTCACTGTGTAGCTGGTGAACAGCCCGGCCAGTTCCGGCACGCTGTGGCTCTTGTTGATGATGTTCATGGTTTCCTTGTACAGCTCGTCGTAGCCCAGGTTGCCCCGGTCTTCGATTTGCAGGCGGAAACCACCAATGGTGCCCAAGCCTTGTACCGGCGGTGGCGGGAAGATCGCCATGTACGCTTCCTGAATGTTCGCGAACTGGCCGTTCAAGGCCCCGGCGATGGCACCGGCGGACATGCTCGGGTCTTTACGCTCGTCGAACGGTTTCAGGGTGACGAACACGATGCCGGCGTTCGGACTGTTGGTGAAGCCGTTGATCGACAGGCCCGGGAACGCTACGGCGCTTTCCACGCCTGGCTGTTTCAGCGCCAGGTCGGACATGCGCTTGATCACGTCTTCGGTGCGATCCAGGCTCGCCGCGTCCGGCAGTTGCGCGAAAGCCACCAGGTATTGCTTGTCCTGGCCGGGTACGAAACCGGTCGGTGTGCTGGAGAAGCCGAAGAACGTCAACACCATCAGACCTGCATACAGCAGCAGGGCGATGCCGCTGCCACGGATCACACGGCGCACCGTACCGACGTAGCCATGGCTGGCCTTTTCGAAGAAGCGGTTGAACGGACGGAACAACCAGCCACCGAAAATCTTGTCGAGCACTTTGGAAAAGCGGTCTTTCGGCGCGTCATGACCTTTGAGCAGCACCGCCGCCAATGCCGGCGACAGGGTCAGCGAGTTGAACGCGGAGATCACGGTCGAGATCGCAATGGTCAACGCAAACTGCTTGTAGAACTGCCCGGTGAGACCGGAGATGAATGCCGCCGGTACAAACACCGCACACAGCACCAGCGCCGTCGCGATGATCGGGCCGGTCACTTCACGCATCGCCCGTTTGGTCGCTTCGACCGGGGTCAGTCCCAGCTCGATGTTGCGCTCGACGTTCTCCACCACCACGATGGCGTCGTCCACCACGATACCGATCGCCAGTACCAGGCCGAACAGCGACAACGCGTTGAGCGAGAAGCCGAACAGGTGCATCACCGCAAACGTACCGATCAACGATACCGGCACCGCTACCAACGGAATGATCGAGGCGCGCCAGGTCTGCAGGAACAGGATCACCACCAGCACCACGAGGATCAGTGCTTCGAAGAGGGTGTGAACCACCGCTTCGATCGAGCCGCGCACGAAGATCGTCGGGTCATAGACGATGCTGTAGTCCATGCCTTGCGGGAAGCTTTTCTTCAGCTCTTCCATCTTGCCGCGAACTTCGTTCGAGATTTCGATGGCGTTCGAGCCCGGGCGCTGGAAGATCGGAATCGCTACAGCAGGCTGGTTGTTCAGCAACGAACGCAGAGCGTACTGGCTGGAACCCAGCTCGACGCGCGCGATGTCCTTGAGGCGAGTGATTTCACCGTTGTCGCCGGAGCGAATGATGATGTTCTCGAACTCTTCTTCAGAAACCAGACGACCCTGAGTGTTGACCGACAGCTGGAAACTCTGGGCATTCGGGGCAGGGGGCGCACCGAGCTGACCGGCAGCGACTTGACGGTTCTGTTCACGAATCGCTGTCACCACGTCAGTGGCAGTCAGGTTGCGCGAAGCGGTCTTGTTCGGATCGAGCCAGACCCGCAGCGAGTAGTCGCCCATGCCGAACAGCTGCACGTCACCGACACCACCCAGGCGAGCCAGCTCATCCTTGATGTTGAGGATCGCGTAATTGGACAGGTAGAGCATGTCGTAGCGTTTGTCCGGCGAGGTCAAGTGCACAACCATGGTCAGGTCGGGCGAAGCCTTGTCGACGGTGATACCGATGCGCGTCACTTCCTCGGGAAGTTTCGGCTCGGTCCGGGTCACCCGGTTCTGCACCTGCACCTGCGCGTTGTCCAGGTCAGTGCCCAGGGCGAAGGTGATGGTCAGGGTGATCTTGCCGTCAGCGGTGGACTGCGAGGACATGTACAACATGTTCTCGACGCCGGTGATGGCTTGCTCCAGCGGAGCGGCCACGGTTTCACCGATGACTTTGGGGTTGGCGCCCGGGAAGTTGGCACGCACCACCACGGTCGGTGGCACGACTTCCGGGTATTCGCTGATCGGCAGCTGGAACAGCGAGATCGCACCGGCGATCAGGATCAACAGCGAGAGCACCGCTGCGAAGATCGGCCGTGAAATGAAGAATTGGGAAAAATTCATCGGAGTTGTCGTCCCTTAACCGCGTGGGGTCGTAGCAGCCAGCTTCACAACCGAACCGGACGCGCCTTTAGCGGGCGCGACTTTGGGCAGGTTGCTGGCTTCCAGCGCTTGACGTTGTTGAGCCAGCGCGGCAATGGTCTGCTCGCTGGCCATCGGGATCACTTCAGGCGTCACTGGCGAACCCGGACGTACCCGCTGCAGGCCCTTGACGATGATTGTGTCGTCCTTGTTCAGACCGGTGCGCACGATGCGCAGGCCTTCGATCTTCGGCCCCAGTTCGACGGCGCGGTAAGCGGTTTTATTGTCCGCATCCATCACCAGCACGAACTTCTTGCCCAGGTCGGTACCGACCGCTTCATCGTTGATCAGCATGGCGTTGTAGGTGCCGCTGCCGACCAGTTTCAGCCGTGCGTACAGGCCCGGGGTGTAGGTGCCATCGCTGTTGTCGAACACTGCGCGACCACGGATGGTGCCGGTTTTCGGGTTGACCTGGTTGTCGACGAAGTTCATCTGACCGAGGTGCGGGTTGCCGTCTTCATTGGACAGGCCCATGTACACCGGGGTGGTTGCGCCACGTTGGCCGTTGCGGGCGAGTTGGGTGTACTTGAGGAACACACGCTCGTCGGCGTCGAAGTAGGCGTAAACCTTGTCAGTGGAGACCACGCTGGTCAGCGCGGTGGTGTCGGCGGTCACCAGGTTGCCGGCAGTGATTTCCGCACGGCTGACGCGACCGCTGATGGGCGCGGTGACGCGGGTGAAGCTCAGGTTCAGCTTGGCCAGATCCAGTTGTGCTTGCAGGGCGCCGACGGCGGCGCGGGCTTCTTGTGCAGCGCTGGTACGCGAGTCGGCCAGCTCGGCGGAGATGGCGTTGCTGGCACGCAGACGTTCGCCGCGACCGGCTTCGTTTTCACTGCGGGTGGCGTTGGCGCGGGATTGGGCAACCAGGGCTTCGAGGCGGCGAACCTCAGCCTGGAATGGACGCGGGTCGATCTGGAACAGCAGGTCGCCTTTCTTCACCAGTGCACCTTCGGTGAACGCCACCTCGTCGATCTGGCCAGAGACCCGTGGACGGATTTCAACGGTTTCCGGCGCTTCGAGGCGCCCGGTGAATTCGTCCCACTCGTTGACCGGTTGTTCCAGCACCTTGGCCACACTGACTTTGGCAGCGGGTTGGGTGGCGGCAGTTTCCGGAGTCTTGCCGCAGGCGCTCATCACCAGTACGGCCAACAGGGCCAACGGGAAGCGCAAATGTTTGAGTGACTGTTCCATGGAATCATCCGCCAATGTATTGAAGATGGGCGGATGATGCTCGGCGGGGTGTGATGGCACGAATCGAATGAAGCAAAGGTAACTATCATTCGGAATGATATAAGACCGATTCGAGCCCTCTAGCATGCACCTTTCGTTAGGGGGCTATCAATTGGTTTGATGCAAATCTGTGTTGCGTCATCGACAAAGGTCATACATAGCCGCCGGAAATTTTGCCTGAAAGGCCTCTGGCACGGTGTTCTCCGGTCACCATTGTGCGGGTATGCCTGTGCTATAACGCAACCACTGCATCAACAAAGATGCTGCCAACTTCCTGTCCGCCCCCAGTTTCCGATCGGGTATTCGATGATATTTGTTGATCGCAATAGAGTTTCTCCACCCCCAAGTTTGCTCGATTACCATCGACGTGAAATTGAGCGGTTGAGGCCGATCTTTGAATCGTTGCAGGGAGCGCACTCACAAAAAGTCATTGATTTGCGAATGCCTCGAGCGTTACTGGATCAGGTGCGTGAAAAGCTCTTTGAGCTGTTTAAGGGAAGATGTGCGTTTTGCGAACGTTCTGGTAGCGAAGTCGAACACTTTCGGCCCCTCAGACGCGCAGCCCGGCTTGATGGCAGCATCGACCCGGAGCACTACTGGTGGTTGGCAAGTGATTGGGGAAATCTGTATCTGAGCTGCCCAAGATGCAATATGAGTAAACGGAATCTGTTCCCGATTTTGGGAGAGGTTGCCGCCCCTATGAGCGATAGGCAGTCCCTGTTGTGCGAACTTCCGCTATTGATAGATCCATGCTTGGACAATCCCCAGGACCATCTGAAGTTTCTCAGCAATGGCCAAGTCGTAGCCCTTACGGATCGCGGGGCGGCTACAATCAAAATATTTCAGCTCAATCAACGTGGGCTTATCGCGACGCGTAGTGAGCTTGCCGTCGAAACGCTCACTGTTGCTCAGGAATTGATGTCACTAGGATCCCAGGCGAGCCACGACGAAACGAGGATTCGTGGTTTTTTCTCTTCAAACATGAGCTTTTTTGCCGTCAGACAAGCGGCGCTCGATGAGCTTTTCACCGAAGTTTCCACGCCACCCGTCACGCCAGCTGCACCACCAGTCGAAGTGCCTGAGGCAATAAAGGCAATTCCCGATGCTATCTGGCTTGAAACAATCGAAATCCAGAATTTCAAGGTGATCAGTGACCTGAAATTGTCATTCCCGCCATTACAACGCGATGGTGAACACGCAGTGCAACCCTGGTTGATGGTGCTTGGCGAAAACGGTGTCGGTAAGAGCAGCTTGCTCCAGGCCGTAGCTTTGACCATGATGCCGGCCAGTGAGCGCGATAAAACTGATGCAAGCAGCTGGCTTCGAAAGGGCAAGAGCATCAGCAATGGTTTTGTCCGTTTGCTGTTTTCGGATGGCAACCAGCGAGAGATGGTGCTTGAAAAGGGTAAGAAGACCTTTCACATCACGGGGGATGCACCTGATTTGCCGGTCCTCGCCTATAGTTCCACTCGACTGCTTCCTGACGACAGCACCGCTGCACCTGCCTCGCCAGACACGATCAGTGTCCGCAACCTGTTCGACCACATTTACCCGCTGGCGCATGTCGAACGTTATCTCTGTGACAAGAAAAAAATCAGTGATACACAGTTCAACCTGTTGGCCACCAGCCTCAAAGAATTGCTGCCCGTCAACGCTGACGCTCTGCTCACACGCAAGAGCAAACACATGGAAAGTAAAATCGACGATAGATCGGTGTCGCTGCGTGAATTGAGTGACGGGTACAAGTCTGTACTGGCTTTGGCGATGGACATCATGTTCCATCTGACCAACAGTTCGTTTGACATGGAGTCCGCGCAAGGCGTGGTCATGATTGATGAGCTGGAGCTGCATCTTCACCCCCGTTGGAAAATCCAGATCGTGGAGCGATTGCGTCAGCTGTTTCCACGCGTGCGTTTCATTGCAAGTACCCATGACCCGCTGTGTGTGCACGGCTTGAAAAGCGGCGAGTTATGGGTCATGGCCAAGCATCCCAAAGACCAGAGTTTCCTGCTTGAACAAATTGATGTCCCACCTGGGAGTCGGGCAGATGAAGTGCTAACCGGTCCGTGGTTCGGTCTTGAATCGACGATCGATACCGAGACCTTGTTGCTCATGTCCGAGCACAGCGAGTTGTTACAGCAGGCCCGGCCGAACGCGGAGCGCCTCGCCGAGTTGGAGGCCAGGCTGCGTCAGCGTATGGTCACTTTTGGCAGTACGCGTGCACAGCGTGCTGCAATGGCGGCGGCTGCAGTGCTCGACGTCGGTATGCCGGAGTCCCAGGCGAATCAGTTAATCAAGCATCGCCTGCAAAACATTCTGGAAGGCAAGTCAGGAAAGCGGCAGGAGCACAGCGATGCGTAAACTGCAACGGCCACCGGTTGCCCCCGATTTCGATAGCAGAGCTTCAACTGTAAGAGACCGCGTCGCCTCGGCTGCCACGCAAGGGGCAAAACCCGAATTCTCAAGCCTGTGGTCTGACTACAAGGACGTATTCAGCGAAGCGCAAGGTGGTCGGTGTGGATACTGTGAAGGCCAGGTGTGGGGCCTGCATTATGGGGATGTGGAGCATATTCAGCCCAAGGCAGAAATCCACACGCTCGAGGACCAACCCGAGGACTGGGGGAGGGAAGTCCCCTGGAAAGGCTCGGTGATCGGACGAAAGAGTAGAGGCGACGTCATCATGCCGGGTTATTGGTGGCGAGCCTATTCCTGGGACAACTATCTACTCAGTTGTCAGGTGTGCAATCAGCAATGGAAGGCGAACTTCTATCCGGTGAAAGGGGAGCACACGGTAGTGCCGACTTCGGCCGCAGGCAGGCCTTTGCTGCTGTCGCCGTTTGATGAGCATTTCAAACCTGAAGAGCACTTTTCCTTTGGTCGCCTGGGTGAAATTTCCGCTTTAACCGAAGAGGGCAGGGCAACGATCTCAACCTGTGGCCTGGATCGCTCCAGCCTTCGACTGGCCCGCTACAAAATCGCGCACGCCACGCATGAGCATCTCGACGAGATCGCGCGCAATGTCACTGAGCGGGATGTCTTGCGCGTGCTGGAATGCGTTGCGATGGCGGGGCACGCAACCTCACTTTACTGCGGAATGGTGAGGGTTATCTTCACACAGCGCACAACGCTTGAATGGGACACGTTGTCCACGTTGATCTCGGGGCTGAGGGAAAGCGCCAACGCTGATCGATCATTGTGCGACTGTTGAGCCCGAAGGCCCCCCAAATCAGTGGCGAGCGTCATGCGGCGGGGATTTATAACGAAAGCAGGGCTCTATCCATGCCTTAGCGGTGATGGCACCATGCAGTTACTTTCAAGGGACGGAATGACACCAGTGGCGCCAACCTATTTCACCCCAGACCAATTCCAATGCATGCACACCTGGCATGGCAGACCTTTCGATAAAACTGATGCTTCTCACCGGCAAGCCTACCGTCAATTGCGCGAAGCCTATGACATCACCAAGCAGTGGGCGAGCGCATTGCAACAGCGTGTATTCCCCGATAGCACAGCCCCCCGAGTTATTCGCAGACCCATAGGCCAGTGGCACAAAAAATTTCTGGGCTACAACTGGGCACGTATCTACCCTCGCAAGGATGCTCCGTTGGGTCTGGCTTATACCGTAGGGATTGATGCGACCAAAGGCTTTGTTGTCAAACTCGATCTGGTCGACACAAAAATTGCAGATGCTGCCTTGCGCGAGCGTTATGAGAAGTTGCGTGGCCCTTTTGAGGCTTCACCCATTGTCGCGGTCTTGCCTGCTGAAGAAGGCCTGAAACGGGGGTTTCAAGGCATTGTCGATTGGAGCGCAGCGGCTATTACACACTTTGGATTTGGATACGATGACATGGCCGATCAACTTGGTTTGACCACCGCACCCACCGTGGCTGAAGTACTGGAGCACTTTAAAATCAGCAAGGACTTCATAAGGCGGCAGCCAGAATGGAGCCTTGAGACAACGCAGTTGTTTGTACGGTTGGCCATTGCGATACATGAAGTGGGTTTTGATTGGTGGTCTACGAAGTCCACTAATGCCCAGTTGGTATTCGGCTTCAAGCAGAAGAATGCAATAAGGGGATCATCGGTTGGGGTGCTGTTCGTGCAAGCGAATCGTGTGTCGGTCAGGTGGGTCTCATTCGGCGATCTGAGTACGATATCGGAAAACCAGGACCTGAGTGAGGAGCTGGTGGCATCGGTCGAAGCGGTAAACGCCCAGAAGAAGGGCGCCTGGCCCCAGCAAATTCAACAATCCAATCGTCCGGGTTTCTGGCCGGATGATTACAGCAGCGAAGAAGAGACCTCCGTAGAGGAGGGCGAGCAGCCAGTTGGCCTCGAAACGACCGAGGGGGCTGGCGCCCCACGCAATGAAATCTATTTTGGCCCTCCTGGCACTGGTAAAACCCGCATGTTGCAGGCGTTGCTCAGTGGCAAGTACACGTCCGCCGGGGGGGCAAAGCGCTATGAGTTTGTCACCTTCCACCAGTCCTACGGTTACGAAGAATTCGTTGAGGGACTGCGCCCGGTGCTTGTCGATTCCAAGGGGGCGACGGTTGATGAAAACGCTGAATCAGCCGGTTCAAAGGATGTCCGCTACGAGATCAAAAAGGGTGCCTTTCTTCGGCTGTGCGAAAAGGCCCAAGTCGATCCACACCAGAAATACGCAATGGTGATTGACGAGATCAATCGCGGCAACATCAGTAAGATTTTCGGCGAATTGATCACGTTGATCGAAGTCGACAAGCGCAAGGGTGGCGAGTATGAGGTGACACTGACGTTGCCCTATTCAGGCAATTCATTCAGCGTCCCCTCAAATGTCGACGTCATTGGCACGATGAACACCGCTGATCGCTCGTTAGCGCTGGTTGATACGGCGTTGCGCCGACGTTTTGAATTCGTTGAATTGATGCCCGATCCGCTCGTGTTAACCGAAATCGAGGTTGTCAGAGCTGGGCATGAAATCCACCTTGATCGCTTGCTAATGGCACTTAACGCACGCATCGAGGCGTTGTATGACCGTGAACATACCATCGGGCAGGCGTATTTCACGCCCTTGAAAAACCTTGCACCTGAGGCGCGTTTCGAAGCGCTCGGCAACATTTTTCGGACGCGCATCATTCCGCTGCTGGAAGAATACTTTTTTGAAGACTGGCAGAAAATTCGCTTGGTACTGGGCGATAACCAGCAGCCTGACGAGGCGCTTCAATTTGTCCATGAGTTGAAAGCCGACAGGGGTTCCAAAGCTCTGTTCGGCTCCAATCACGATCTGGATGAATACTCGCTGCGGCCTCAGTACCGCTTGAATAAAACGGTGTTTGATAGCCCGCAAGCCTATGTCGGCATTTATGTGACGTTTGCTGAATGACAGCGATACAGATTTTCGAGTTCGACACGCTGGTCGCCTCGGATGATGACTTCAAGGGTAAGACCGTGCCCCCGAGGGTATTCGCCTGGTTGGAGGAGCAATGCCTGACGCCTGACGAGCGCGCTCCGGTCTGGTTGAAATTGACCAGTCGGCAGGGCCGGCGCGCGATTCAGTTCAGCAATTACGTTGGCGTACTTCGTGCTCCCTGCGGTTATCAAATAGAGATTCTGCCCAAGATCGGTCGCAATATGTCTGCGGACAGGTCACGCAGAAAACTGATCGATATGCTCAAGTGCCTGCGGGGTTTTCGCCATATCCAGACATTGAACGCTGATCTTCAAATGGAGCGCATGCCGCTGCTCGAGGTGTTTCTTCAACAGTTTCTTGAGGCTGTACGGCATGTCGTAAAGCGAGGCTTACGCAGCGACTACAGCACTCGACAGGCTAACCTTTCCAGCCTGCGCGGCAAGCTGTTGATGGCCCCTCACTTGGCGCAGAATCTGCTGCGTCGTGATCGATTCTTCACCGAATTCGACGAGTTCATCCAGAATCGGGCAGAAAACAGGCTCATTCATAGCGCCCTGCGCAAAACGCTGAATATGTGCAAAGCACCCGATAATCAGCGGTTGGCGCGAGAGCTGAGTTTTGTTTTTGCCGAAGTGCCCCTGTGTAGCGATATCGCCCAAGACCTCAAGCGTATCCGGCTTGATCGAGGCATGACTTATTACGAGCCCGCACTTGATTGGGCGCGATTGATCTTGCAGGGCGACAGTCCGGTAACAGGCGCGGGCAAGCACGACTCGCCTTCCTTGCTGTTTCCCATGGAGGCGCTGTTCGAAGCCTATGTGGCGAAGCATCTGAATGTTCAAGTTCGTCAGGGTTTCACTCTGCGGACCCAGACCAGCAAGCACCATCTTGTGAGCCACCAGCAACAAGACTGGTTTCGCCTCAAGCCAGATCTGCTGATCGAGCTCGGCGCGCGCACTCTTATAGTGCTCGATACTAAATGGAAGCTTCTGGACAGTCTCAAAGGAAACGGTCGTGAGAAATACCTGCTCAGCCAGACCGATTTTTACCAGCTACATGCTTATGCACATGTCTACCTGAACGACGCCGGGAATGTGGTGTTGATCTACCCATGGACAGATTCATTTTCTGAACCCTTGCCCGTGTTCGACTTCAGCAGCTCGGATGACCTGAAGCTCTGGGTTCTCCCGTTTTGTATCGAGAGCAACAAGTTGTTGCTCCCCGAGCAGTCTCCCCTTGATCGATGCTTCTCCCGCTGACAGCAATACGTGCAGATCGAACATGTCCGTGTGGGGACGGTGAACTTGACAGTAGTGATGGCAAAATGCAATTTTTGGGGCTGAATTGGATCCAGCCGAAAACCAACAGGGAACGATATGAGTAAGGCTCAAGATTTCTCCAAGCTTTATGCCCGCGTAGCCAGCGACATTGCCACCGCGCTGGATGATGTCTCCAGGCTGGATGTGAGTAATGACAAAGGCAATGTCCACCTTGCCAGCGTCAAGGAAAAACTCGGCGAAATGAAGTCGCGTTTTGACTGCGAGATTTCCTATCTGGAAAAACACGCCGAGTGGGACAACTTCACTATTGCTTTCTTTGGCGAAACCAACGCCGGCAAAAGCACCATCATCGAGAGCCTGCGCATCCTCTTCGAGGAGAAAAAACGTCAGGCCCTGATTCAGCGCAATCAAGCGACCGCTGCTGATATTCAAACGGTGTTCTCGCACAAAAGTGATGAGCTTATCGAGGAACTCAGTACTCGCTATGTGAGTTTCTGCGAAGACATTGCTGCGTTGGGCGACGACATCGGTGCGCTGGTCAATCAGACCCAGCGCGATCTGCAGACGGCTCGCCAGCAGCTAGAACACACTCAGCAGGATTACACCTACTGCAAGGAGCGATTGAACCTTGCCGTGAGCGATCTCGATAGCACCCGCCAAGCATTGCAGGGTGCCGAAACACGTCTGGCTGAAAGCCAGAAGCACCACGCGCAAACTCAAAGCGAACTTCAGCAAACAGGCTTGCAACTTCAGGGCGTGCGTGGCGACCTTCAGCGCATTGAGCAACAGCTGGTGGAGAAGGGCGGTCAGTTGCAGGCCACTCAGGCGCAATTGAGCGAGTGCCAGCGTCAGAGCGAGGCAGCCCGTATATCGCTGGAGCAGCGGGCAAAAATGAAGCTGGTATTCGGATTGTTGGGAGGGGTTGTGATCGGGAGCATTGCAGGTGCCTTGGGCTATGCGCAGTTGCTGTGAGCCTTGGCATTGATGGCCCAGTAACCACCTTCCCTTCGTAGAATCCGGACCTACTCATGCACGAACAACATTCCTTGAGCGAGTTGGTTAGCGACAGGCTGCCAACGCTCCTCAAACAACAAAAAGAACTTGAGCGCCTGCAGCGTTGTGCAGGCCAGGTCGATGGCGAAATTGTTGGCACCGGCCAGGCAGACTTCACCCAGGACAACGTGATCTACCAGTTCTGCCATCAGGGCAAGAACTTTCACCTCATCGATGTACCCGGTATCGAAGGTAACGAGTCGAAGTACGAAACGATGGTTCAAGCGGCCATTGCCAAAGCCCATTTGGTGTTCTACGTCAACGGCACCAATAAGAAACCTGAGGCCGAGACCGCCCGAAAGATCAAGCACTACCTCAATCGTGATGCCAAGGTGTATGCAATTTGCAATTTGCGTGGCAAGGCGGACTCCTACGAATTCGACAGTGACCGCGAATGTCTTGAGCGTACTCATAAAGATGCCGTCGCGACCCGCGAACAGACCCGTGAAGTGCTGGAAGATATCCTGGGTGGTGAACTGGTCAGTGGCTGCCAAAGCCTGCAAGGATTGCTCGGTTTTACGGGTGTAGCATTCGATGAACGCGGCCTGACCAGCATTCATCCCGCTCGCACCGACCTGCTCAAGTCGCAGCGTGCCTACAAACAAGACTTTGTCAGCCAACAAGCGATGCGTAGCTTCAGCCAGTTGGATCAGTTGCACCAGGTCATCGGCGATGGCTGCGCCAATTTTGAGCTCGACATCGTCGAAAGCAACAAGCGTAAAGTACTGCGCCTGCTGCAAGACACCATCGCAGATCTGCAAAAGCAACGAGACGAGCATCAGGCAGTCTGTGCCAGGATCAGTGTGGAAGTTCTGGAGTGCCAGGAGGTCATTCGCAAGAGCTTCCAGGACCAGGCGACCAGCTTCAATTCCAAACGCAATAGCGCACTGGATCGCTTTTTCAATGATCTGACTTCGGCGGCGCGCGAGGCTGTCGAAGTGCACTTCAGCGACAAGGACGATGTCGAGCGTGTCATTCAGCGTCACGTCAGTGAAGGACAGGCACAACTGTCCGAAAGGCTGGAGGAGATCCAAGAGCAGTTGCTTGAAGATCTGTCCCAGGCAATCGAGCGGGCAGTCAAACGCCTGCAGGAAAACGCCGAACGAGTGAATTTCCAGCAGCGTTTGAGCGAGGCGGCGAACAATTCCATTTCGCTGTCCAGTGCCATGGACGCCATCAGTTTCAATTTCTCCGACGTAGGCAGCTTCTTGCTGAGTGTCGGAGGTTATGCCCTGAGTGGTTTTAGTATCGGTACGCTTTTTCCGGTGATTGGCAACATCGTCGGAGCGATTGTGGGCGGCATACTCGGCCTGTTCGCCGCAGGCATGAGTTACCTCTTCGGTGGCCGCGGCAAGAAGATTGCGGAAGCGCAGGAGCAAGTTGCCAAGGCCATCAAGGCCGAGCGTGGAAAGGTCACGAAGACCTTCATGCGTGATACCGAAGAGATGCTGGCGAAGATCAAGGACAAAATCGAAAACTCTGTATTGAGCCAACTAACTGACGAACGCCGCAAGATGGCCGACGTCACACGCTTGTTCGATGAAAAGATCGCTTCAATTCAGGCACTGAAAAAAGAAGTGGGAGATAGACCCTATGGAACAATTTAAACAGTTCAACGCCAGCAAGACCGAGGTGATCAAGTCGCTGGACAATCTCCAGAGACTGGTGGGCGCGCTTGAAGCACTTGGACTGGACGTCTCTCAGGACATCGAAAAAATCAAGAAGGCGATTGGCGACGTACAGTCAGATGCCTTGCGTATTGCTTTGCTGGGGGCATTTTCCGACGGCAAGACCAGCGTCGTTGCCGGGTGGCTGGGTCAGGTCATGAAAGACATGAAGATCGATACCAATGAGTCCTCGGACGCCTTGGCGATCTATCGTCCCGACAATCTTCAGGACCGTTGTGAGATTGTGGACACCCCGGGTCTGTTCGGCGATAAGGAAAAGGCAGCTGAAAACGGCGCGCTGGTGCAATACGGCGATATCACCAAAAATTACATTTCCGAAGCGCATCTGATCTTCTACGTGGTCGATGCCACCAACCCGCTCAAGGAAAGCCATCAGGACATCGTCCGTTGGGTTCTGCGCGATCTCAACAAATTGAGCTCGACCATCTTTGTCATCAATAAAATGGATGAAGTTGCCGATCTGCGTGACGCTGAAGAGTTCGAGCAGCAAAGCACCATCAAAAAGAACAATCTGCTGGATAAACTGCAGCGTTTTGTCGACCTTTCTGCGGCCGAGCGCGACGCGATCAACGTGGTCTGCGTAGCCTCCAACCCTAATAGCCGTGGACTGGAATTCTGGCTGGGGCAAAAAGACCTGTATGACCAGCGTTCGCGGATCAGCGAACTCAAACTGGTTACGCAGCAGGTACTCGACGGCAGCGGCCGTGAAACCCTGATCAAGAAGACCGGCATCGATGTCGTGCGTGATGTGCTGGGCAAAAAAATCGCCCTGGCTCAGGACGAATTGATCAAGTTCAAGCTACTGGCCGATAACCAGCAACGTGACTCGGCGCGAATCCAGGAGGACATTGCCGAGGGCAAACGAAAAATTCTTGCAACGGTGGGCAACCTGTACGAAGAGTTGAATAACCTCGAAACCGATTTGCTTAACAGCATTCGTACGTTGCCGCGCGATCAGGTTCGTGCCTTCCTCGAATCGCAGATTGGTTTCTCGAACAATGATATCGGCGAAAAGCTGCGTTTTCGTATCGACCACTTGTTCAGCACCGCATTCAACCAGTCCTCAAGCATCATGAGCGGCATCAGTGCCAAGATCGAACATCAACTCGATAGCTCCTCGGACTTCGCCGACAGCATCACCGCATCGGCATTGTCAGCGTCGAGCCGTGCGCTGACAGCCGTATCGAAAATTCCTGTTGAAAGCATCAAGAACGGCGTATTCATGGCCCGAGAGACGCTGAAAAGCCTGACCGGCTACGTCTACAAATTCAAACCTTGGGAAGCAACCAAGCTGGCCGCCAACATCAGCCGTTGGGCCGGGCCTCTTGGGGCAGGTATTCAGGTATTGACCGACGTCATCAGCGTTGCCCAGCAGCAACGTGCGGAAGCCGAGCTGAAACAATTGCAGGGTGATTTGGCCGAAGTGGTCAAAAGCTATTTTGCCGAGCCCGTGAAGTTGCTCATGGATCCCGAAAAAGTCATGGACATTTTCGCGCCGCAAATCCAGGCGTTCGAGAAGATCCTGGCCGAGCAGGAAGCAAGCCTTGATGATCTGCGCAACCGTCAGATTCAACTGGCAGAGCTTGAGACACACTTGAGCCAGGCGTTTGGTTCGCAAAACGTCTTCGAAGGCGAGTACGGGGTGGTTTGATCCGGTGAGCCTGGTCAGCGGCTGTTGGCCAGGCTTTATCCGCGCGTCAGAGCAATCCTTCGTTGTTCAGCTTCCAGCGCGCGTAGAAGAGGGCCGCAACAGCTGGAATCAATGCCGAATAGCCGGGCTTGACCGCGCTTTTCAGATTGGTCACCGCTGCCTTGATACGTTCGGTCGGTACCAAGCTGCTGAGCGATGGCAGGAGCGACTCAGAAGTGAGTACCAATTCTTTACTGTCACTCGTCCGTGCAGAACCGGTTTTGCGATAAGCCGGTGCGGGCGATTCAGGGGTCGAGAAGTACGAGGTAACGGTCAGACTCGCTGCCAAGGCATCGACCTGTTCGAAATAACCCTTTTCTGACATGCCATGCATTTGCTGAATAATGTCCTGCATCGATGCGAGTACATGCCCTTCGCCGAAGGAGGAATGGAAGCATTTGCTGATCAACAGCGCCTCCATTTCGATCACTTGCGCACAGTCGTGCAACTCGCTTACCAACCCGTAATGTTCAGCCAGCATGAGCAGGATCTGAACATACTTGAGACCTTTTCCTCGTGCCAGATTGACCAGGCAGTGACCACCCAGTAGCTGGAATTCTTTGGTCAGCAGATACAGCGAATGCTCCGTTTCCAGCTTTGTCCAACTGCTGCTACGCAGATGCTTGACGACCTGGCTGCGAATTCCGTCGCTGGTCAGTTCGAGCAGGTCGTAGAGAAGGTGGTCGGCCACGACTGGATCGGGATTCTCGATGATAAACTCAGGTTGCATTGCAGAGGGCAGGCCACTTTTGTAGCCAAGGAAGCCTGATGCCCTGAGCACTCGCTCAAGACATGGCCAATAGTCTGTATGGCCAAATCCGTGCATTGGCACGTTCTCGCAATGATCAATCGCCTGACGACCGGCACTGCTTTCCCCGAGATTGAACAGCAGGACCTTGTCTTCGCCCGACCAGGCATTGTAGAGCTTGCCATCGATGCGTTTGCCAATGGCTTGCGCTTCTTCCCCCGACAGCTTGCTCGCGGCAGCCATCAGAAGGACATCGCCTACTACCAGGTTGTCATCGGCAGGTTTATCTGGCAAATCGAGCAAAGCACTGATGACGACACGTCCACCGAGCGAATGTCCGACCAGATTAACTTTCGAAACGTAGGGATGGTTTTTCAGCAGATAGGTCTCAAGCTGCGACAGCAGCGTTTTACCCATGGAAGTGGCGCGCTTGCGACTGGTGTTGAAGTGGAATGCACGATCAGCCATCGCGAGCCCTGCGCCCGCCAGAACATTGAAACGGCCGGCCGCAAGGATACTTTTGCTCGAGAAATCATCGAACTGGGCCCAATGACCTGACGGCCAGAAGGCGAAGATATTGATGCAATTGTGCAAAGAGGACGGTATGCACTTGCGTAGTGCGCATCGATCCTCCAAGTCGTGGCCGGCAGAATAGCCGTGAATGAAAATGTTCGCGACCTCTCCGGAGCGGTGGGGAAGGGACAGAAATTTAAACTTGTGGCTCACGCAACGTCCTTGGCAAAAGCTATCGGTGCGCGAATGATGGCATTTGGCTAGCCTGCTGTAAAATCAGGCGCAAGCAGTTACTTGCGCTAGTGCAACGCGCATTTTTTGGGCTTTCGTTCTCGGGTCAGAGATTGTCCGGATCCCCCAAAAACATTTTACTTGGCTCTAGGAGGGCAGTTTCAGTTTGAAAAAATCTTGATATGCCCCAAATCCCCCCAATCACATGCCGTACACGAGCGATCACGAATGGAGATTCCTGACGAAATCCAGTATGGCTCTGGATGCGTAACCGGAACTTATCGCTAAAGAGGCGGGCATGATGCCCCTGCCAACCACTGGTTTGATGCTGATATGAATCGCCTGCCCTAATCGGAGATCAGTACGAAACACTCGCGCCGTGCCCCCGTTACTTCTTCGCTATGGTCGAGCGCTTCACCGGTTCTTTACGACTCAAAATGCGTCGTGCGGCATGCACCGCGCGCTCGGAGAGCATTTCCATGCGCGGTGACTGCAATTCCCACGCATGCCAGTAAAGCTCGACATCAGTGAAATGCCCCGGCGCGACATCCACCAGCTCCCGACTTTTCAGCAGATCGCTGACCTGCATATACGGCACCATGCCGTAACCGAGTCCGCGGCGTATGGCTTTCAGGCGTGCCTCCGGGAGTGACAGGTAGTGCGTAGGATAAGCGTCGGCGGTCAGGCCGAAGCGTGATTGCATGAAATCCGACTGCAAGGTGTCTTTGCGTGAATAGGCAAAGACCGGCGCCTTGCGTGCTGCCGCGCGTGTCAGGCCTTTGGCAAACCAGCGCTGCTGAAATTCTGGCGCTGCCACCAACTGGTAACGCACCGGGCCCAATAACTCGGCGAAACAACCGCGCATAGGCTGTGAGCGTGTGCCGATGCAACCGATGACCTGGCCACTTTCCAGCAAGGCATAGGTGTGGTCCTGATCGTCGACCACAACGTCGAGCAGAATATTCTCGCTGACGAATATCTCGGCCAGCGCCGGAAAGAACCAAGTCGCCAGCGTGTCGCCATTGACCGCAATCACCACGCGCAGGTGATCCTGTTCATCGCCGCTCAGCTCGTTCAGCAGTTCTTCTTCAAGCACGGTTGCACGGCGTAGATAGAGCATCAGTTTTCTTCCCGCCAGCGTTGGCTCGCACGGTCGCCCGCGCACCACAACCGAGCTGCCGAGGCGAACTTCAAGGGCGTGTATGCGTTGCGACACCGCCGACGGCGTCACATTAAGACGTTCCGCAGCCTTCTCGAAGCTGCCGCTGTCGACCACGGCGAGGAACGCCTGCATCTGTTTTGCGTCGAGTTGCATGGCTGTCGCTCTGGTTAAGTATTTCTAATCGTTACTGAAAGATACTGCGTTTTTCTTCACTTAAACATAGCGCTGCTCAATCATTGCTCGGCGGCGACAGTGAGCGGTTTCAACCTGCGCAACTCACTGCTCCGGGCGTCATCCGAATTTCCGGATGACAGCAATGAGGCGTTATTCACAGAGAAGGGTGGGCGTGATGAGGCATCCAATGTCCAGCGCCCGAAACTTGCCATGAAACTCAATATGATCATCGCCGGGAGCGCCATTGCAGGGGTCGGCAACTATGTCTGGCAGTCCCATGATCTGAAACTCGGTCCCTACGAGTACCAGGTCTCGGCCAAGACATCGCCGTCCAGACACACTCACTCCGAGGCCCGTCGGATGGCGCTTGCCGGCGCCGAAAAGAAGTGCGCATCGCTCGGCAAGCAGGTCGACGTGTTTGACGTGCAATCGCGCCTGCCGCTCGATCCGGCGAATGAAGTAACTAACGTGACATTCGTCTGCAAGTGAGCTGTGGTTTCGCAATTCGAACCAGCCACATTGCAGCCCTCAATTAATCGGCGGTACACACCATGAAATTATTGATCATTGCCCTGTTTGCGACGCTGTTGAGCGCCTGTGTGACATCTGTGCATGACTGGTCCCGGCCCGGCGCCAGCGCTGCAGATATTCAGCACGATAAAGCTGAATGCCAGTATCAGGCCAAGGCGGCGACCGCCAGCTACCACTCAGCCCCGGCAGCGAACGATAAAACCCATGGCATGGGCAGCGCCGTGGGTGACGGGATCGTCATCGCGGAGAAACAGATCGACCTGACCAATGACTGCATGCGCGTCAAAGGTTATTCGGGCCAATGAACAAGGCAGGTAGATTGATCAAGACCTCGCGTCACTGACCGATACAGACCGTATTGGACTTGGTTCGTGTGGTTTGGCCATCGACTGACGCGTCACCCTGAACATCAACGCTTTCGGTGGTATTACATTCCTGCATGGCGGGTTTCGCGGTTTTCTGTTGCCACTCGCGATCTTGCTGGGCTTGCCAGTCGGCAACGGCTTTTTTGCGCTTCTGGTCGGAGATCATCATGCAGTTTGCAAACGCGGTAGAGCCTTGTGCGTAACCGTAACCGGCGCAGGTTTGACGGTCTTCAGCCGCTTGTTGTTCAGCGCTCATGCAACCGCTGAGCGTGGCGGCAGCGCTGAGTGTCAGGAAAAGCAAAGGAGTGACGCGTGCTGCGCAGGTAAAAGGCGCTTTCATAGGAATTCACCAGGAAGTGAGGTCATACATTCAGGGGCTGCACGTCCTGGTCCGCTGGCCTGATGCCCGTGCTTGAGGGGTCGCAAGGCACTCGCAAATGAATGTCGAGTGCTTCAACCCGTTGGACAAGTCACCAAATCTTTATAGTACAGTCGTCATCGAACCACCTGTCGCCTGAGGCTTTTCGGCAATTGGTGTACAAGAAACCGACAGATGGGCACAGATCGCTTGCGTACAATTACGCGCGATCATCGAAGAGTAATACGACGTTTAAATGAGTGATTCTACGGCGACAAACAACGGCAACTGGTACGCAGTCATTGCCTTGGCACTGGCTGCGTTTGTGTTCAACACCACCGAGTTCGTCCCGGTCGGTCTGTTGAGTTCGATCGGCAGCAGCTTCGACATGTCGACCGCGCAGGTCGGCCTGATGTTGACCATCTATGCGTGGGTCGTGTCTTTGACGTCGCTGCCGATCATGCTGCTGACCCGCAACGTCGAACGACGAAAACTGTTGATCGTGCTGTTTGGGATGTTTATTGCCAGTCACATTCTGTCGAGTCTGGCGACCAGCTTCGCTGTGCTGCTGGTGAGCCGGATCGGGGTGGCGTTGTCGCACGCGCTGTTCTGGTCGATCACCGCGTCTCTGGCGGTGCGTCTGGCACCGCCCGGCAAGCATGTCCAGGCCTTGGGCTTGCTGGCAACCGGCACTTCGCTGGCGATGGTGCTGGGCATTCCCCTCGGACGCTTGTTGGGCGAGGCCATGGGCTGGCGCACCACGTTCATCGTGATTGCAGGCTTGGCGGCGACGCTGGTGTTCTGCCTGGCGAAGGTGCTGCCGTTGCTGCCCAGCCAGAACTCCGGCTCGCTGAAAAGCCTGCCCGTGTTGTTGAAGCGCCCAGCACTGATGGCCATCTATATCCTGACGGCGCTGGTCGTGACTTCACAATTCACCGCCTACAGCTACATCGAGCCGTTCGTACTCACCGTAGCCAACATGAGCGGTGATGTGGTGACGCTGCTCCTGCTGTTGTTCGGCGGCGCCGGTATTTTCGGCTCGCTGCTGTTCAGCTACCTGCACAGTTACAACCCGCAGCGTTTTCTGATTATCTGCGTGTCGATGCTCGCCCTGTGCCTGGCGTTGCTGTTGCCGTTGAGCGGTAACGTCTCGTACCTCGGCGTGCTGAGTGTGTTCTGGGGCATGGCGATCATGGGCTTCGGGCTGGCGTTGCAGTCCAAGGTCCTGGTGCTGGCGCCGGACGCTACCGACGTGGCGATGGCGCTGTTTTCCGGGATCTACAACATCGGTATCGGCGGCGGGGCGCTCGTAGGGAGTTGGGTTGGCAGCCAGTTTGGTTTTGCTTACATCGGAGTGGTTGGCGGGATGCTGGCGGCGTCGGCCTTGTCGTTTTACTGCCTGTCGATGTATCGACTCGCCCGGTCCGAGGCTTGAGTTCGCCGACTTCCGTTCGCCGCCGGGCGCATTTCGTTTTGAGGTTGCCTGCTCAATGCGCAGGCAACTCGAGACTGTCCGGATCGCCAAAAAACATCTGAATCCGCGAGCGCAACCAACGCTCCCCCGGATCATTATCCTGCGACCCGCGCCACGCCATGTGCAGCTCAAAGGTGCGCGTCGGCAGCGGCGGATCTTCCGCCCGCACACCACCGGCAGCCGTCAGCGCATCGGCGGTGTAATCCGGCACGGTGGCGACGATGTCGGTACCGGCCAGTAACGTGCTCAGCCCGTTGAACTGCGGCACCGCCAGCACCACGTGGCGTTTGCGCCCGAGTTTTTCCAGCTCTTCATCAATGAAGCCACTGAGGTCGCCGGCAAACGACACCAGCGCATGCGGACGCGCGCAATAGTCGTCCAGGCTCAGCGGGCCGGGCACGGTGTCGGCGCGCAGCAGCTTCGGCTGGCTGCGACGCAGCACCTTGCGCTTGGCGTTGGCCGGCAGGTCGGTGGTGTAGCTGACACCAATGGATATTTCGCCGGACGCCAGCAGGCTCGGCATCAATATGTAGTTGACCCGACGTACCACCAGGACGATGCCCGGTGCCTCTGCGCGCAGGCGTTTGAGCAGCATCGGCAGCAGGGCGAATTCGACGTCGTCGGACAGGCCGATGCGAAACACCGAGGTGCTGGTAGCCGGGTCGAATTCCGCCGCGCGGCTGACGGCGGTGGAAATCGAGTCGAGCGCCGGCGAGAGCAGGGCGAAGATTTCCACCGCGCGGGCGGAGGGTTCCATGCTGCGTCCGGTGCGCACGAACAACGGGTCATCGAACAGACTGCGCAGGCGCGAGAGCGCCGCACTGATCGCCGGCTGGCCGAGAAACAGCTTCTCGGCGGCGCGGGTCACGCTGCGTTCGTGCATCAATGTTTCGAATACGATCAACAGGTTCAGGTCGACACGACGCAGGTCATTACGATTCATCTGGAGTCCTGGCAGAGTCATCAAGCTTGACGAGAGCGGCCATATGAGAACAATGGCCGGCATGAATATTACGGGGAAAGGCTGGTACTCTGCACCGCTAAATTCAGCTTTAGCGAGCCGGTTGCGGCGTTTTTTTCATCAAATTTGCCAATGCCGTCCATACTGCGGAATCAATGACAGGCATGTCGACTATTAATAGCCACTGATAGTCTTGGGTCAAAAGCCCAGATAGAGTTCATGGCATTAGAGGTTACTTTGACGAGGTTTGCGATGTCCCGCACGATCCGTTTTCACAAGTTTGGTCCGGCCGAGGTGCTCAAATGCGAAGAGCATGCGGCCGCTCAGCCAGGTCCTGGCGAAGTGCAGGTGCGTGTCGAGGCGATCGGCATCAGCTGGTACGACATTCTCTGGCGTCAGAACCTGGCCTCGTCTCAGGCTCGCCTGCCTTCAGGCCTCGGCCATGAAATGGCCGGTGTGGTGACCGCCGTCGGCGAGGGTGTCGAGGATCTGTCGGTTGGCGACAAGGTGGCCAGTTTCCCGGCGCAGAGCCCGAACGATTACCCGGTGTATGGCGAGCAGATCGTGCTGCCCCGTACCGCGCTGACCCGCTATCCGGATGTGCTCAGCCCGGTCGAAGCCAGCGTGCATTACACACCGCTGTTGATCGCCTATTTTGCCTACGCCGATCTGGCGCGGGTCAAACCCGGGCAGTTTGCTCTGGTCACTGATGCCAGCCATTGCTCGGGTCCGTCCTTTGTCCAGTTGGGCAAGGCGCTGGGCGTGCGGGTGATTGCCGCGACCAAAACCGCGGACGAGCGCGAATACCTGCTGTCGCTGGGTGCCGAGAAAGTCATCGTCACCGAGGAAGAAGATCTGTTGATGCGGATCAACAAGATCACCGACAACCGTGGCGTCGATGTAGTCTTCGACGGTCTTGGCGGCCCGCAGATGTCATTGCTCGGCGATGTCCTCGCACCGCGTGGCAGCCTGGTTCTGTACGGTCTGCAGGGCGGCAATCAGACGCCGTTCCCGGCCTGTGCGGCGTTCCAGAAGAACATCCAGTTCTTCGTGCACTGCATCGGCAATTTCACCGGTAAGCCGGAGCTGGGCATTACTCAGGATCACGTTGCGCTGCAGCGGGCCCTGCGTGACATCAACCAGTTGACCGCCGACCGCGTGCTGTTGCCGCTGAAGACACGGGTTTTCCCGTTCAGCGAGTTCGTCGAAGCCCATCGCTACATGGACGAATGCCCATGCCGCGAACGGGTTGCCCTGCAAGTCGAACCCGCGTAACTCCCTCCGATCAGAGTCCGTGGCCCCACGGACTCTTGCGTTGCCCCCCTTGCCAATGACGAGACATGCCGGGCCCGGTGCCTGGCCGGTTGCGCATCTGCACCGGTTTTTACTGGCTATCTGTATCTTCTAATCATTATCTAAGCCCTGATAATTGAATGATTACTTTCATCTCAAGGAATGAGCCATGTCTGTGCATTCTGTTTGTTGTGCTGTGTTTAATATTTCTCTGTATGGGCGATACAGCAGTTTCTGTTTAATGGTTGTAGGGCATTTCCTATTTCCATTCTGCTTTTCTTGTACTCATTATTCGTGGGACGTTGTAAGAAGTTTCCTCAGATATTTTTCTAACGGGAAAGTCCAGTGAATACGGGGGGGTTGCGTCACCTAGAGGGTTGGTGTGATGCACTTCTTCACGTCAAGTGTTTCAAATAACTTCAAAAGCATAAGTGTTAGTATTTGATCGTCTATTACTTATTGATGAATTTATTGCGCCAGCGTCTTCGCTGATGCGCGATATGAATTTTTTACGTCGGGTAAAGTACTGATGAGCACGATCCATGATCAGGCAATGAACTATGTCTACCAGCAAGTTTTGCAGCGACTGCTGAGTTTCTTTTCCAGAGCCGAACGGACGGCGCTGCAGTTGCTGATTCAACGGCTGGTGGTCGCCGCCGGCGGCATGGAGCGCTTGGGGGACTACAAGGTACTGATCACGCCGGGTGGCACCCGTGACAGCTGCTACACCCTGGCGTTGCTACGCGCCGCGCAGTTGAGTATCGCCGGACGTGCGCCGGCCACCTTTCAGCTGCGGGTGGCCACCTTGCGCTCAAGCGCCGCGGGTACGGCGCTGGACAACCTGCACCGCAGCTACGGTGCCCTGTTTCTTTACGACGACCCGAGGGTCGAGTTGCTGATGGTGGATCATCGCCAGGTGTTGCCGTTCAATCACCTGGCACCACTCGACAGCGACAGCGCGGATGCCAACCGCACCCATCTGCTGATGATGGGGCACCGACGAGCCCGGGATGAGCGCCTTGAACTATGGGACGACGCCTGTCTGGCGTGGGCCGAGTTTTGCGGCCAGATTGCCCGCTGGGGCCATGGGGTCGATGCGTGGGTGGCCAGCGAGTCGCCGCGGCGCCAGAAACAATTCATCGACAACCTCGATCGGGCCGTGCAGAAGGCCGGTCTGGGTGCATTGCCGACCAACGCCGGGACCTTCGACGAGTTGTTTACCTTGCTCGACGGTTTGGGCGGGGACATCTACCGCGGTTTCTACGCCGAATCCGAGCGGCAGTGCTGGCGTCCCGAAGGTGGGTTCGAAGCCTGCCGGCGCGCCACATTTGTCGACATCCACGACATGGCGGTGAGCAATCTTGAAGAACGCTGGCCGTTGCTCAGCGAGTTTCTCGGGTTTCAGGCCCAGGAGTGGCTGATCCAGCAGGGAGAAGGTGAATACGCCGATCCTTTGATCGAAGCCCATTTGCGTGGCCTTGAGGCCGAATTCATTGATGGGCGCAGCTATGACGCCGGGTTTTCCGAGCATGTCCAGCGCATGCTGGCGCACATGCAACAGCAAAAAGTGCCGGAGCCGGTCTGCGAGCAGATGATCGCCAGACTCGGACAGGGCCAGGCGCTGGATGTACTGCGTGATGCGGCGGCAGACGGCCTCCAAAAGACCTACGGTCTGAATGAAGCGCAATGGGTCTGCCTGTTGTTCACCCCATTCATAGAAAGCGGAGCCGGACTCGAACGCTTTCTGCGCCGCTGTCATCCCGGCATGCTGGTGGCGATGCCCGATTTACACCGGGCGATGCAGGGGCTGCACGGTCCGGAGCAAGTGCTGCAGTGGATGACGGATGTCAGCGGTCTGCCGGTCAGGCTGATCAGCCATCTCTACGCCATGGCGCCGCTGCCGGTGCGCGGTGCGGTCTCGCAGGCCATGGAAGCGGCAGTCGCCCCGGCGGATCCTGACGACATCGACACCGATGTGGGTGACCGGTCAGCGGGACGTTGAGGTGTTTGCCGCACCGGTATCCAGAGTGGGCATCTCATGAAGACCGCACGGGAGCCCGGTTTCGCTTATCAGGCCGTCTATCGTTATCTGATGCGATTGATGGCCGAGTCGGGGGGTGATGGCAATACCCGACTGCCTTCACTGCGCCAGTTGGCAGATCGCCTGAATGTGTCGATTTCGACCATTCAATACGCCTACTCGCTACTGGAGAAGGAAGGGCGGGTGTATTCCGTCGCCAAGTCCGGTTATTACGCCCGCGCGGTGGTGGCGCCGACGTCTTCAGACGTCGGCAATGACTTGCTCGAAACGCTCTACGTCAATGCGCGGCGCCCGGGCATGTGCCTGCTGAGTGGTGAAGATCCGGTGTCGGTGCAATCGCTGGACAGTCCGTTGCTGTTGCTGGAGCGCGAACTGCTGCGGCAGTACCCCAGACAGCCAGCGCTACTCGACCAGCCTTGCGGCGAGCTGGAATTGCGCACGGTGCTGGCAGCCCGTTACACCACCTCGCCGAGGCAATGCTGGCATGCTGAGGATGTCTACATCGGCGCGGATCTGCGCGGCGTCCTGGAAATCCTGATTGCCGTGCTGCAACTCAAACACGCCACTGTTCTGGTCGAGTCTCCCTGTGACTGGGTGATACTGCGGCTGCTGCAAGCGGCAGAGGTGCGCGTGATCGAGCTGCCGTTGCAGGCCTGCGGTGGGTTGGAGCCGCAACGATTGGAAGCCTTGCTGAGTACCGGGGACGTGCGGCTGGTTCTGCTGTCGTCGGGTCTGTGCATGCCGCGCGGCACCCAGGTTCCTGCGGATAACCGCATCAACATTGCCAGGCTGCTTGGCGAGCATGGCACCTGGGTGCTGGAAAACGACTGCTATGGCGAGTTGGGTGATGCGATGGAGGGTGAGCGTTGGCGCGATCGGCTGGACCCTGACCGGCTGCTGGTGTTCTCCACATTCGAGAAGATCATTGGTGTCGAAGCCCCCTACGGGTTCGTGTTGTCGCGCCAATGGCGCAGCGAAATGCTCCGGCATTTTCTGCTGCGATCGTTCCGCTTGTCGCCCATCCGCCAGAAGGCCATCGCTCGCTTGTACGGAAACGGTCGGATCGACCAGCATCTGCACGTGCTCCGCCGTCTCCTCAAGGAGCGCCGGACCCCGATGATCCAGCTGTTGCGCGAGCGTTTGGGTGATGCTTTGCAGGTTGTCGAGCCGCAGGGCGGTGCGACGGTCTGGGTGCAGGCACTGCGTCCGGTGAACATGCGCGATGTGTTTCAGCGCCTGCTCGGGCAACAGGTATTGATCGCCCCGGGCGAATTGTTCAGCTTGCACGGCCTGCATCGTCGTCATCTGCGCCTGAATCTGCTGGATCAGGATGAAAACGGCTTGCCGGGAGCCATTGCAATGTTGGGTGATGCGTTGCGTCTGGCAGCCCTGGAATGAATGTTGAAATCTGTCGGATAGATCCCTTCGCGCTGTGGTCAAACTGCCAGTAAACTGCGCTGTATTTCCTGAACCACTCTATTTCAGAGGTTTTGCATGACTATCAGTCCTTTTGCGGGCAAACCGGCACCGGCAGAATTGTTGGTCGATATCCCGCGACTGGTAACGGCTTATTACACCGGCCAACCGGACGCTTCGATTTCCACTCAGCGTGTGGCGTTTGGTACTTCTGGCCACCGCGGCAGCTCCTTCGATCTGAGCTTCAATGAGTGGCACGTTCTGGCGATCAGCCAGGCGATCTGCCTGTACCGCGAAGCCCAAGGCATCACTGGCCCGTTGTTCGTCGGCATCGATACCCATGCGCTGTCGACCCCGGCCGGTGCGAGTGCGCTGGAAGTGCTGGCCGCCAACGGCGTAACCGTGATGATTGCCGAAGGGGACGAATACACGCCGACGCCGGCGGTATCTCACGCGATTCTCTGCTACAACCGTGGCCGCACCTCGGGCCTGGCCGATGGCATCGTCATTACGCCGTCGCACAATCCGCCGCAAAGCGGTGGCTACAAATACAACCCCACCAATGGCGGCCCGGCCGATACCCACATCACCAAGTGGATCGAAGCCAAGGCCAACGAATTGCTCGCCAACAAACTGGCCGGCGTCAAGCGCATCAGCTACGAACAGGCGCTCAAGGCCAGCACCACCCACCGTCATGACTATCTGAACACGTATGTCGCCGACCTGATCAACGTGATCGACTTCGATGCCATCCGTGACGCCGGGCTGCGTCTGGGTGTCGATCCGCTGGGCGGAGCAGGGGTGCGCTACTGGTCGGCGATTGCCGAACATTACCGTCTTGATCTGAATGTGGTGAACAAGCAGGTCGATTCGACATTCCGTTTCATGACGGTCGATTGGGACGGGCAGATCCGCATGGACCCATCGTCCAACCATGCGATGCAAGGTTTGATCGGTCTCAAGGAAAGATACGATGTGGCCTTCGCCTGCGACCCGGATCACGACCGTCACGGCATCGTCACCCCTTCGGGTGGTCTGCTGGCGCCGAACAACTATCTCGCGGTGTCCATCGACTACCTGTTCCAGAATCGTCCGCAATGGCGCGCCGATGCCGCCGTGGGTAAAACCGTGGTCAGCAGCGGTCTGATTGATCGCGTGGCCAAGCGCCTGGGGCGTCGTCTGTACGAAGTGCCGGTGGGTTTCAAATGGTTTGCCGATGGTCTGTTCGACGGCTCGCTGGGTTTTGGTGGCGAGGAGAGTGCTGGCGCTTCGTTCCTGCGCAAGGATGGCGGCGTGTGGAGCACCGACAAGGACGGCTTGATTCCAGCCCTGCTGGCGGCGGAAATGACTGCCCGTACTGGCCGTGATCCAAGCCAGGCTTATCGCGCACTGACCGATGAACTGGGCGAGCCGTTCTCGGTGCGCGTCGATGCCAAGGCCAACCCTGAGCAGAAAGCGCTGCTGAGCAAGCTGGCGCCGGAGCAAGTGACTTCGACCGAGCTGGCCGGCGAGAAGATTCAGAGCATTCTCAGTCACGCGCCGGGCAACGATCAGGCCATCGGTGGCTTGAAGGTGATGACCGAAAACGGTTGGTTCGCCGCACGTCCTTCGGGCACCGAAGACATCTACAAGATCTACGCCGAAAGCTTCATTGGCGACGACCACCTCAAGCAACTGGTGGCCGAAGCGCAAACCCTGGTGGATGGTGCGATCAGCACCAAGTGAACTTCAGGGAGGTGAGTTCTTTCTGTGGTGAGGGGATGAATCCCCTCACCACAAAGACTACAAAAAAAGGGGCGGCCATGACGGTCGCCCCTTTTTTTGCCTGAAAATCAGGCTATCAAGCCAAGTCCACCAACACGATTTCGCTGTCTTCAAGCGCGGTCACGGTCAGTACCGACTCCTGTTCCACAGCAACACCGTCTCGAGCTTGCGCGCGCAAGCCATTGACTTCAATCAAACCGGTGGCAGGCACCAGGTAAGCCCGGCGTCCGGCATCCAGACGATATTCAGCCGTTTCCCCAGCCTTGATATTCGCCGCGACCAATCGCGCGTCGGCGCGAATACGCAGGCTCTGGTCGTCGCCATCCTTGCCACTGGCCAGGGTCACGAAGCCTTCACGCTGACCTTTGGGGAACTGCTTGGCGCCCCACGATGGCGGTGCGCCGGTTTCGGTCGGCAGAATCCAGATCTGAAAAATCCGCGTTTCTTTATCTTCCAGGTTGTACTCGCTGTGGGCGATGCCGGTACCGGCGCTCATGACCTGCACGTCGCCCGCTTCAGTGCGGCCCTTGTTGCCAAGGTTGTCCTGGTGGGTAATCGCACCTTCACGTACGTAGGTGATGATTTCCATGTCGCGGTGCGGGTGCTGCGGGAATCCAGTGCCGGCAGCGATCACGTCATCGTTCCATACCCGCAGGTTGCCCCAGTTCATGCGCTGTGGATCGTAGTACTCGGCGAACGAAAAGTGGTGATGGGCATCCAACCAGCCGTGATGAGCGCCGCCCAGCGTGTTGAAAGGTCTGAGTTCAAGCATGATCGTCTCCTCAAAAGGTTCGTCATGGGGCGTAACGCCAGAGCCACGAAGCGAGACCGTCGGTTAATGACTGGCATCATCCATCAGTCAATCATCGAGAAAAAGCGGAAAAACTGCGGCATTCTCATCGAATACGTTGATAAGAAACCGGCTCGAAAATATCTCATCCAACTTTCAGTTCATCGCCTAAACCAATGACCTGTAAGCATTTCGCTAGAACTCACGGGCAATTAAAGACACCATAGCCCCAACAGCCTCACACACTGGAGCCCGTCAGCGTGGCGCAACACACTCCCGATCTGCCTCCCGAACTTCGTCCATTGGCCGAGATGCCATGGTTCAAGCGACTGGCCGCGCGCTTCTTCGGCCACGGCCTGACGCGTTTGCGCGCCCAGCACCGTGCTTCCTGGCTGCACGGTCAGGCTGACGGTTTTCGCAGTGGCCACACTGCCGGCGTGGAGTACGGCTTCAAAGAGGGAAAACTCGAAGGCCTGGAGGAAGGCCGTCAGGTTCTGCTGATTCGTGACAGCCGCAGCACTGAGCATCGTCCGCCGAGCGTCGACAACCATCTGTTCGATGATTGGCGTCTGCCACTGAGTGCGGACCTGAAGAAACGCATGAAGGCCGACGTAGCGCGCCTGCTGCCCGAGCACGCCCAGCCGAGCGCCGCGCAATGGAAGATGATCTTCAGTGACACGCCCTCGACTTCGGTAATCGCCGGGGCCGGGGCGGGCAAGTCGACCACGCTGGTACTGCGCATCCTGTTGCTCACGCATTATCTGGGCTTTGAACTCGACTCGATGACCGTGGTGACCTTCACCCGTGAGTCGCGCAAGGATTTCATCAATAAGCTGATCGAGCTGTTCGCGCTCTGGGGCCAGGCATTGAGCCTGAAACAGGCGCGGGAACTGGTGCGTACCTTTCACTCGCGCATTCTGCCCATGGTTCGCAGCTTGCCGGGGTTCGAGCGCCTGCAGGCCTTTGAAAATCTCAGCAATCGAGCGCAGGGCGCTGACGAAGAGGTCGACAGCAACCCGTTCGATCTGCGGATCAATGATGCTCAGCGTCAGCAGCTCAACGCCTGCTATCACCGGTTATTCAATCAAGACGAGCGTTTCCGCCAGTTGATTCAGCCGCTGGCCAAAGCTGCGTTGCAGCTCAAGGAAATCGAGCGCGATCACCCGGACGTGCAGAAGCGCATGGCGGTGACCGAATTGGCGGCCAAGCGCGACGAGGAACTGTGCGATGCCATCGAAGACCTGTGGTTTCGCGCCGGCGCCTGGCCGATCAAGGGCATCGAGCCCAACCGCCAGACTTTCGAGATCAACGGTTCAACCTTTCACTGCCATGGCTATATCCCCAGCCTCGATGCCTGGGTGGTGCTCGGCTTCGATCCCCGGGAAAATCCGCAGATCTGCCGCCCCAACGCCAAACTCAGCGTGCGCGCCGAGTGGGCTGTAAAGCGCACTCTATTTCAAGCTTTCTGTCGTAAGCCATTGATTTGGCTGGATAGCTACGAAGCATCAAAACGCGTTTTGACGACATTGGCGGGCGACGCGAGCGCCGGTCCAGGCTTCGACTACAAGGTCAAAGGTGAGCTGGTCTCGGCGCCGCTGCTGGACTGTTTTGTCGCGGCGGCCGGTTTCATCGAAAACCTTGGGCTGGATGTGCCAGACGCTGTCGGCCGAATGAGTTTTGCCAAGGACGACCCAGACCGGTTCTTCTTCGAGGCGCTGAGTCTGTTCTGGCGCGCACTGGAAGATCATCTGCTTGATCAAAAGCCACCGGTGATGACCTACAACCGAATGTTTGCGTTGTTCAGCGAGCATTCACCAGAAAATCTCAAGCTGCTCAGTGATGAGCTGCTGCGACCCATGTCGCATCTGATGATCGACGAGTTTCAGGACGTATCGCCGCAGATCGTTTCGTGGATCCGTGCAACCCTCGCGGAAATCCGCAGTCGCGGTCCGGCCATGCATGTCGGGCGGGGAGCGCAGCGTTCGTCGCTGCTCTGTGTGGGTGATGACTGGCAGTCAATCTACGGCTGGCGCGGCAGTTCGCCGAGTTACTTCATGGAGTTCAACAAGGAATTCCCGTCGCCGAGCACCACGCGAGTAATGCTCAGTGACAACTACCGCAGCCATCAGCACATCATCGACGCCGCCGAACACATCGTCCGCGCAGCGCCGGCAATACCCGGCAAGAAGGCCAAGGCCAGCGGCGCCGCCAAGCCCATGCAGCCAGTAAATGTGCTGGAGCGCGATGATCAGGCTTTGGGGCAGCGGCTGGCCGAGCACTACAATCGCGGCGATTCAATCTTGATGCTTTATCGAAAAAGTAGCGATAAGTTATTGATGGAGCAGCATATTCAGGCAGTACTTAATGTTGATTCGAGCTTGCCGTACGAGGCGCGGCGCTTGAAACAGCTGACCTATCACAGCGCCAAAGGTCTACAAGCAGACGCCGTGTTCCTGCTTGGTGATTGCCAGCACCTGACCAGCTCACCGTACAAAAACCAGGTGTACCGCATGGCCGGGCTGGGCAAGGCCGGTGACAGTGAGCCTTATGACACGGCGCAAAAGGACGAAATCCTGCGTCTGGCCTACGTTGGCATCACCCGAGCGGTCAGCCATTGCTACTGGTACGTCGAACCGCAAGATAGCCAGGCAGTGAACATGCCGAGGGCGTCTGACCGGGTGACCCAAGGCAAGGCATTCTTTGTCGATCACCGCTCGCAAGCCAGAGCCGGGTAACCATCGCGCACAAAAAAGCCCGCTATTTCTTGGCGGGCTTTTTCATTTAAAACAATAGCTTATGCATAACTCCTGAAAGATTCCGGAGGAATGAAAGCCTCCAGTTCATCTTCCACAGCCTCGATAATGCGCTCGACGTCGGCCGCGTTCATCACCGTGGCACACGGGATTCCGGCGATGGCGATCATCGTTTCGCCGCTGGCACGATCAAACAGACGAGCAATCATGCTGCCCGGCGCATCCATCGTTGCCTCAAAACCCATGGGATGAAAGTGCCAACGCATCAGTTGGCACGCATTGGGAAACGTGACTTTACTGGAGCCTTTATTCATGTGTTGCCCGCCTTCTTCATCGAGCGCTTCCTTTTGCTCATGTTAGGTGGGAAGAGCCTTCATTGGCTCAACCGGTCAGTGAGGTTAAAAGTAGCATCCACATGTGAAATCTCTGTGAGATTTTTCAGTTCATTTTGCGATTGCTGCGCGTTTTTTGATGTAAGTCACGCTCCGGTCAGTGATCGCCAAAAGGCCACTACGGTTTGCTCGTTGATCGTTTTGACGAAGTTGGGCAAGCTCGGTTCTTTTGCACCGAGCCCTTTATGCACGCCGACGATGACGGCCCAGAACAGACCCCGGCCACGGCTGCCACGGTCATGCGTTACCACCTGAGCTGGAAACACCGCGATCTGGACAGCGTCATGGCGCTGTATCACCCGGACGTCCAGTACAACGATTTCTTTCAGAACCGCGTTCTTGGCCTCGACGAACTGCGCGAGTACGTACGCGTGAGCATGCCGCGAGAATCCGACGAAGCGCTGGAGCATTGCGACCGGATCCGCGTGGATGGCAACACCGCGTTCATTCAGTACGAAGTGACGTTGCGCGGCGGCGACGGGCTGGTGTCGTTCCGTTCCAGCGAAGCGATCACGGTCAAGGACGGCTTGATCTGGCGGGTCAACGAATACGCCTCGCTGGTTCGCGCACAAACCAGTGGCGCCGCCGCGCCCAGTCAGCGACCGGCAGTCAGCCGTCTGGGCTTGTCACCGCGCCAGATCAGTTTCATGGCCGAGGATCTGCAGCAGTATTTTGAGCGGCAGCAGCCATACCTCGATCCAGAACTGGATCTGCAACGGGTGGCGAGGGAGTGCGGGTACAGCCGCAATCAGATTTCCTACTTGCTCAATCAGGTGCTGGGGCAGAGCTTCTACCGCTACGTCAATCAGGCACGCCTGCAGCACTTGCTCAAGTCGCTTGATCAGGCCACGCCGCCGCTGCGCATCGACGAGTTGGCGTTTGCCGCCGGTTTCAACTCGCTGTCAGCGTTTTACAGCTGTTTCCGCCAACACACCGGCCAGTCACCGAAGGCCTACGCCAAACAAATTTCTTTGCGGACACGCGCGCAAGACAGCTGCTGAAGTCAGCCACTAGGATCGACGCCATCGAAGGTTTTCAGTGGCGGAGTCTTGCATGCCGGCGTGGCGCACTATCAGTTTGTGGATGGATCAACTCGACGAGCCGCTGATTGCGCGGCCGGCACTGGAGCGGGATCTGGATGTCGACGTGGCGATCATTGGCGCCGGTTATACCGGGCTGTGGACTGCGTACTACCTGAAAAAACTCGCTCCCGGTCTGGATATCGCCATTGTCGAGGCGCAAACCGCCGGTTTCGGTGCGTCCGGGCGCAATGGCGGCTGGTTGATGGGCAATCTGCTGGGCGAGGATCGCTTGCTCGCCGGCCTCTCGCCACAACAACGCCGCGCTTCATTCGATCTGCTGCACAGCATCCCCGATGAAGTGGAAGTTGTCCTCGAACGTGAGGGCATCGACTGCGATTACCGCAAAGGCGGGGTGCTGTACTGCGCCGCACGCTATCCGGAGCAGGAAACCAGCCTGCGTGAATACCTCGACAAACTGCACGGCCAGGGCCTGACCGACAACGATTATCGCTGGCTCAGCCCCGAGCAACTGGCGCAACAGATTCGCGTGGCGAAACCCTACGGCGGTATCTATGCGCCGCATGTGGCGACCATCCACCCGGCGAAACTGGTGCGTGGTCTGGCGCGCACCGTGCAGAACATGGGCGTGAAAATTTACGAAAACAGCCCGGTCACGCACTGGCAGTCCGGCAGTTTGCGCACGGCCAAGGGCAGTGTGCGCAGTCGCTGGATCGTGCCGGCCGTCGAGGGTTATTCGGTGACGTTGCCGCCGCTGGGCCGCTATCAGTTGCCGGTGCAAAGCCTGATTGTCGCCACCGAGCCGTTGTCGGCAGCGACCTGGGATGAAATCGGCCTCAACCGTGGCCAGGCCTTCAGCGAGTTTAGCCGTCAGGTCACCTATGGCCAGCGTAGTGCCGACAATCGCCTGATCTTCGGCGCCCGCGGCGGTTACCAGTTCGCCGGCAAGCTGCGGCACAACTTCGATCTGACCCGTGATGAGGTTGAGCTGCGCCGCTATCTGTTCGGCGAACTGTTCCCGCAGCTGAAAAACGTGCAGATCACCCACGCCTGGGGCGGCAACCTCGGCATGTCCCGGCACTTCAAGCCGCACATGCTCTGCGATCGCGCCAATGGCATCGCGCTGTCCGGCGGTTATGGCGGGGAGGGCGTGGGTGCCAGCAACCTCGGCGGGCGCACCCTGGCGGATCTGATTCTTGAGCGAGACACCGAACTGGTGCATCAGCCGTGGGTGCTGCCGGACGGCGGGATTCACGCGCTGCGCGCCTGGGAGCCGGAGCCGTGCCGCTGGCTCGGCTACAACGCGATCATCAAAAGCTTTGTCCACGAAGACCAGACCCTGGCCAGCCCCGCAACGGCGCCATGGCGGCGCAAGCTCGCCAGCCGGGTCGCGGGCTTCATGGAAGGTTTCATGCACTAACCGCCGTTTTCTTCACACGACAGGTCCCACCATGAGCATTACGCAGTTCAAGAACACCGCCACCCTGCAACTGGACGAGTCCAACCCGGTCGCCGTGCCTCTCGGTGAGCCGGTCGCGATTGCCTCGACCACCAGCGTCGAGCGCGACGACGGCGTCGAAACCGGCGTCTGGGAATGCACGCCCGGGCGCTGGCGTCGGCAGATCACCGCGCAAGAGTTCTGCCATTTCATTTCCGGACGTTGCACGTTCACCCCGGACGACGGCGGTGAAACCCTGCACATACAAGGTGGCGACGCACTGATGTTGCCGGCCAACACGCTCGGCATCTGGGATATCCAGGAGACCGTGCGCAAGACCTACGTGCTGATTTTCTGATTGCTTGATCCTTTGATTGCCTGCCAACAAAAATAGCCACTACAGGAATCACCTCATGATCCAGAAAACCCTCGCTCTGGCGCCGCTGTTGCTGGCCGCCTCCATTAGCCATGCCGCCGAAACGGTCAAGGTTTACAACTGGTCGGACTACATCGCCCCGGACACCACGAAAGATTTCCACAAAGACACCGGCATCGGCGTCACCTATGACGTCTACGACAGCAACGAAACCCTCGACGGCAAGTTGATGACCGGCAAATCCGGTTATGACGTGGTGTTCCCGTCCAACCACTTCATGGCCCGGCAGATCCAGGGCGGGGCGCTGAAGAAGCTCGACAAGAGCCAGTTGCCGAACTGGAAAAACCTCAACCCGGTATTGCTCAGGGCCTTGCAGGTCAACGACCCGAACAACGAGCATGGTTTCCCGTACCTGTGGGGCAGCACGGGCATCGGCTACAACATCGCCAAGGTCAAAGCGGTACTGGGTGACAACGCGCCGGTCGATTCCTGGGACCTGATCTTCAAGCCCGAGTACATGGAGAAACTGCAGAAGTGCGGCGTGGCAATCCTCGACAACGGCCCGGAACTGCTGCCGGCGGCGCTCAACTATCTGGGTTTGCCGCCGCACAGCAAGAACCCCGAGGACTACAAGAAAGCCGAAGCGCTGCTGATGAAAGTCCGTCCGTATGTCAGCTATTTCCACTCCTCGAAATACACCAGCGACCTGGCCAACGGTGACATCTGCGTGGCGGTCGGTTTCTCCGGCGACATCCTGCAGGCGGAAAACCGCGCCAAGGAAGCGAAGAACGGTATCGACATCGGTTACGCGATTCCCAAGGAAGGCGCGGCAATCTGGTTCGACATGGTCGCCATGCCCGCCGATGCGCCGGACGAGAAGGCCGGTTACGCGTTCATGAACTACCTGCTGCGCCCGGACGTGATGGCCGGCATCAGCAATTACGTACACTACGCCAACGGCAATGAACAGGCTGACGGCCTGATCGATCCGGCCATCAAGAGCGACACCAAGGTCTACCCGAGCCCGGAGATGATGGGCAAGCTGTTCGCGCTGGAAGCCATGCCGCTGAACATCGACCGGATTCGCACGCGGGTGTGGAACAAGATCCGAACGGGTAGTTGATTCACTTCATTCCTGTGGGAGCGGGCTTGCTCGCGAATGCGTCCGTTCAGTCAGCAATTATGTTGATTGATAAGCTGCATTCGCGAGCAAGCCCGCTCCCACAATGTGTTTTCAGCGCAGCATTTTAATTGATATCAATACACTGGCATCGCACTAATAGAGTGCAGAAAAGTGAGACGCGTCTAACAAAAAACAACTTACCAATATTTAATATTTAAATAGAAAATCGTCAGACAAATGGACGAAGTCAGGCTCGGCAAAACAATCTTTCGACCCCGCAGGCTTTGTTTACGGCAGTTTTGCGCAACAGTGCAATTTGATCTCAAAAAAACGCTAGACGACAGATTTCAAATTGTGTCAGGTTTCTTACGCCTTCATTGGGCGAGTGATAGGACGATCTCGCCAGGGATTGTCGCTATCTGACAAAAACTGTTCCATTGCTAAACAAGGAAGTGTGTTTATGTCGAAAGTAAAAGCTAATGCTGTTGATATCACCGCAGACACATTCGTGCCTGTCGGCGCAGCGCAATCTCTGGCTGCGACCAGCTCTGCCTGGAACCAGATCAATAGCTTCAGCCATCAATACGATCGTGGCGGCAACCTCACGGTCAATGGCAAACCGTCCTTCTCGGTGGATCAAGCCGCCACTCAATTGTTGCGCGACGGTGCCTCCTGGCACGATCTCGACAACAGCGGCAAGATCGAACTGACCTACACCTTTCTGACCGCCAAAACCGCTAACTTCAGCGGCCTGGGCGTCACCGGTTTCAGTCAGTTCAGTGCCCTGCAAAAAGCTCAGGCCGTGCTCGCCATGCAATCCTGGGCGGATGTCGCCAACGTCACGTTCACCGAATCGGCCCGTGGTGGCGATGGTCACATGACCTTCGGTAACTACAGCGGTGGTCAGGAAGGCGCGGCGGCGTTTGCGTTCCTGCCAGGCACCGAGCCAGGCTATGACGGTCAGTCCTGGTACCTGACCGGCAGTGGCTATGACGTCAACAAAACCCCGGGCCTGAACAATTACGGGCGTCAGACTCTGACGCACGAAATCGGTCACACCCTGGGCCTGTCTCACCCTGGCGACTACAACGCCGGCGAAGGCAATCCGACTTACAAGGATGCGTCCTACGGGCAAGACACCCGCGGCTACAGCCTTATGAGTTACTGGAGCGAAAGCAACACCGCCCAGAACTTCAGCAAGGGCGGTGTGGAAGCCTACGCCTCCGGTCCGCTGATGGACGATATCGCAGCCATCCAGAAGCTCTACGGCGCCAACATGAACACCCGTACCGGTGACACCACCTACGGCTTCAACTCCAACGCCGGGCGCGATTTCCTTAGCGCCTCATCGTCGAGCGACAAGCTGGTGTTCTCGGTGTGGGATGCGGGCGGCAAGGACACCTTCGACTTCTCGGGTTTCACCCAGAACCAGAAGATCAACCTCAATGAAGCCTCGTTCTCCGACGTTGGCGGCATGATCGGTAACGTGTCCATCGCCAAGGGCGTGACCATCGAAAACGCTATCGGCGGTTCGGGCAACGACCTGCTGATCGGTAACAGTGTGTCCAACGAGCTGAAGGGCGGTGCCGGCAACGACATCATCTACGGCGCCGGTGGTGCGGACAAACTGTGGGGCGGCGCCGGTTCGGACACCTTTGTGTTCGCAGCCAGCTCCGACTCCAAACCGGGTGCGATCGATCAGATCCTCGATTTTGTCAGCGGTCTGGACAAAATCGACCTGAGCGCCATCACCAACGGTTCCGGTCTGCACTTCGTCAGCAGCTTCACCGGTGCAGCCGGCGACGCGATCCTGACTTCGTCGGGCGGCAACAGCCTGTTGTCGGTGGACTTCTCCGGGCACGGCGTGGCGGACTTCCAGGTCAGCACCGTTGGCCAGGCAGCCACCAGCGATATCGTGGCGTGATGTGAAACAGGGAAGCGGCGCTCGATGCGCCGCTTTCTTTACTTGCATCGTCTTGACCACTGGGCAAGGCTACGTGCCGGAGCGAATATTCTCATGACCTGTAAAGCTTTTACCTACAAGGCAATGGCGTGGCTTTCGGCGGCGTTCATCATGATTTCTGGAGAAACAACCATGGCAAGCAGCCTCAGACTTGAAGATCCATCGGTTTTCGCCGGGCAGTGGCAGGCCATCCTGACCGCACCTGACGATGCCCCGCAGGCGCAGACATTGCAGGACAAACCGTCCAACACCTGCCTGATCGATCTTGAGCCCAACCAGACACTGGGCCAGGGCGCCGACTGCCTGGGGGCATGGCTTGAAGAGGCGCCTATCGGCTGGTTTCCTGAACCGGACGGCTTGTCGATTACCGGCAAGGAAGGTTCAAGAATCCAGTTCTTCAGCCGACAACGTGATGGGCTTTATCTGAGCACTTTGAAGTCGGGACTGGAGATTACGCTGAAACGTAATGCGCCAGCGCAGTGAACAGCGAAATTGGCTGCACCGTTGAATATAAGGTTTCACGTTGCAGTTATAAGTGACAGCCCGATACGGCGAATAGCCGTTCGAACAACGGAAGTTGTTATTGAAGTGTAAGTGTAAGTTGCAAGAACCTGTCCGATGTGCGCACGGATAATTATTGGAAGCGTCCCGCCAAAGAGTGGCGGGGATATTATTTCAGGAATAATCAATGAAGATGGCGAAGGCCCCAGCCACCGCTCCCTTATTCAAGGCTTTGGGTGACTATAAAAGCATTCTGATCAGCGTCGGGTGCTTTACCGCACTGATTAACGTGCTGATGCTGGTGCCCTCGATTTATATGCTGCAGGTCTACGACCGCGTGTTGTCTTCGCAGAACGAAACCACCCTGGCCATGTTGTCGTTGATGGTCGTCGGCTTCTTTGCCTTCATCGGCATGCTGGAAGTGGTACGCAGCTTTATCGTGATTCGCATCGGCAGCCAGTTGGAGCGCCGCTTCAACCTGCGGGTCTATCAGGCCGCATTCGAACGCAACCTGTTCAAGGGCGAGGGTAACGCCGGGCAATCGCTGGGCGACCTGACCCACATTCGCCAGTTCGTCACCGGGCCGGCGCTGTTCGCGTTTTTCGATGCGCCGTGGTTCCCGGTCTATCTGTTCGTGATCTACCTGTTCAATGTCTGGCTGGGCGTGCTCGCCACCGCCGGTGCGCTGTTGCTGATCGCTTTGGCGTGCCTCAACGAATACATGACCAAGAAACCGCTGGGCGAAGCCGCCGGTTACTCGCAGAAGTCCAGCCAACTGGCGACCAGTCACCTGCACAACGCCGAAACCATCCAGGCCATGGGCATGCTCGGCGCGCTGCGCAAGCGCTGGTTCGGTGTGCACTCGCGTTTTCTCGGCCTGCAGAATCAGGCCAGCGACACCGGTGCGGTAATCAGCTCGATCAGTAAGACCTTGCGTCTGTGCCTGCAATCGCTGGTGCTGGGCCTCGGTGCGTTGCTGGTGATCAAAGGCGACATGACCGCCGGGATGATGATTGCCGGTTCGATCCTGATGGGCCGGGTGCTGAGCCCGATCGACCAGTTGATTGCCGTGTGGAAGCAGTGGAGCGGGGCGAAACTCGCCTATCGTCGTCTCGACTCGTTGCTGCAGGCGTTTCCGCCAAGCGACGACGCCATGGCCCTGCCAGCACCGAAAGGTCAGATTACTTTTGAGCAAGTCAGTGCCGGCCCTCCGGGGCAACGTGCGGCAACTCTGCACATGGTCAACTTCGGTATCGGCGCAGGGGAAGTGCTGGGCGTACTCGGCGCTTCCGGTTCCGGCAAGTCTACTCTGGCCCGGGTGCTGGTCGGCGTGTGGCCGACCCTCGGCGGCACCGTGCGCCTGGACGGTGCGGACATCCATCGCTGGAACCGCGACGAACTCGGCCCGTACGTCGGCTACCTGCCTCAAGACATCGAACTGTTCAGCGGCAGCATCGCCGAGAACATCGCCCGTTTCAGCGAAGCCAACCCGGAGAAGGTCGTGGCTGCCGCGCAACAGGCGGGCGTGCACGAGATGATTCTGCGTCTGCCACAAGGCTATGACACGCAGCTGGGCGAGGACGGCAGCGGCCTGTCCGGCGGCCAGAAGCAGCGCGTCGCTTTGGCTCGCGCCATGTATGGCGATCCGAGTCTGGTGGTGCTCGATGAACCGAACTCCAACCTCGACACTGTCGGTGAAGCCGCGCTGGCCAGCGCCATCGCCCAGCTCAAGGCCAAGGGCACCACCGTGGTGCTGGTCACGCACCGGTCTTCGGTGCTGGCCCAGGCCGACAAGCTGCTGGTGCTCAACGACGGTCGTTTGCAGGCATTCGGCAACAGTCAGGACGTGCTCAAGGCGCTGTCCGGCAATCAGGAACAACCACGGGAAAAATCTGCGCAGGCACCGGGCGGGCTCAGCATGAGCCGGCAGTACCAGCCCACGACAAGGAATTCGGGTGTATGAGCAGCGCCAGCATGAACACTGAAAACGAAGCCTCCATGGAACACGCGTACGTCACCGAGCGCCCGGAGCGCGATGCGAAATTTTTCGCGCGCATGGGCTGGATTCTGGCCATCGTCGGCGCCGGCAGTTTCTTCACCTGGGCGGCCCTCGCGCCGCTGGATCAAGGCATTCCGGTGCAAGGCACCGTGGTGGTGTCGGGCAAGCGCAAGGCTGTGCAGTCGATGAGTGCCGGCGTGGTCAGCCGGATCCTGGTACGCGAAGGCGAGATCGTGAAGCAGGGTCAGCCACTGTTCCGCCTCGACCAGACCCAGGTCGCGGCCGACGTGCAGTCGCTGCAAGCCCAGTACCGCATGGCCTGGGCCAGCCTCGCACGCTGGCAGGCCGAGCGCGATAACCTCAAGCAGGTGACCTTTCCGGCAGAGCTGAGCAACGACCCGGATCCGCGTCTGGCGCTGGTTCTGGAAGGCCAGCGTCAACTGTTCAGCAGCCGTCGCGAAGCGTTCTACCGCGAGCAAGCCGGTCTGCGCGCCAGCATCGAAGGCGCCACCGCGCAACTGGCGGGCATGCGTCGCGCCCGCACCGACCTCAACGCCCAGGCCGATTCGCTGCAACAGCAACTGAGCAACCTGCAACCGCTGGCGGACAACGGCTACATCCCGCGCAACCGCTTGATGGAGTACCAGCGGCAGCTGTCGCAAGTGCAGCAGCAACTGGCGGAAAACACCGGCGAAAGCGGCCGGGTCGAGCAGGGCATCCTCGAGTCGCGCCTGAAACTGCAACAGCATGGCGAGGAATACCAGAAGGAAGTGCGCACGCAACTGGCCGACGCGCAGCTCAAAAGCGTGACCCTGTCCGAGCAACTGACCTCGGCCGGTTTCGACCTGCAACACAGCGAGATCCTCGCCACCGCCGATGGAGTGGCGGTCAACCTCGGCGTGCACACCGAAGGCGCCGTGGTGCGTCAGGGCGAAACCCTGCTGGAAATCGTTCCGCAAGGCACCACCCTGGAAGTCGAAGGGCACTTGCCGATCAACCTGATCGACAAGGTCGGCACGCATCTGCCGGTCGATATCCTGTTCACCGCGTTCAACCAGAGCAAGACCCCGCGTGTACCGGGTGAGGTCAGCCTGATTTCTGCCGACCAGATGGTCGACGAGAAAACCGGCGTGCCGTACTACGTGTTGCGCAGCAGCGTCAGTGACCAGGCGATGGAAAAACTCCATGGCCTGGTGATCAAGCCCGGTATGCCGGCGGAAATGTTCGTGCGCACTGGCGAACGCTCACTGCTCAACTACCTGTTCAAACCGCTGCTCGATCGGGCCGGCTCCGCGTTGACCGAAGAATAAGGATGTTCGGCTGTATGAATAAGCTTTCGATGTTGGGAGCAGCGTTCGCGCTGCTCGCAGGAAACAGCGCGCTGGCGGCCATGGGGCCATTCGAGGTTTACGAGCAGGCATTGCGCAACGACCCGGTGTTCCTCGGCGCGATCAAGGAGCGCGACGCGGGCCTGGAGAACCGTGCCATTGGCCGCGCCGGGCTGTTGCCGAAACTGGGTTACAACTACAACCGTGGCCACAACACCTCCAAGGCCACGCAGTTGACCAATCGCGGCAACCTCACCGAAGACCGTAACTACAACAGCTACGGCTCGACCCTGACTTTGCAGCAACCGTTGCTCGATTACGAAGCCTACGCGGCGTATCGCAAAGGCGTGGCGCAGTCGCTGTTTGCCGATGAGGCATTTCGCGGCAAGAGCCAGGAGCTGCTGGTGCGCGTGCTGGACAACTACACCAAGGCCTTGTTCGCTCAGGATCAGATCGACATCGCCCAGGCCAAAAAGAAGGCCTACGAGCAACAGTTCCAGCAGAACGAGCACATGTTCAAACAGGGTGAGGGCACGCGCACCGACATTCTGGAAGCCGAGTCGCGCTATGAACTGGCGACCGCCGAAGAGATCGAGGCGCGCAACGAACAGGACGCGGCGCTGCGTGAGCTGGGGGCGCTGGTCGGTGTGCCGACGGTGGACATCAGCGAGCTGGCACCACTGGATCAGAACTTCCAGACCTTCGCCCTGATGCCGGCCAACTACGACACCTGGCACGAGCTGGCGATCAGTAACAACCCGAACCTGGCGTCGCAGCGTCAGGCGGTTGAAGTGGCCAAGTACGAAGTGGAGCGCAACCGCGCCGGGCACCTGCCGAAAGTCAGTGCCTATGCTTCGCTGCGCCAGACCGAATCGGACAGCGGCAACACCTATAACCAGCGTTACGACACCAATACCATCGGCTTTGAGGTCAACGTGCCGCTGTATGCCGGTGGCGGGGTGTCGGCCTCGACCCGTCAGGCCAGTCGCACCATGGAGCAGGCGGAATACGAACTCGATGGCAAGACCCGCGAGACCTTGATCGAACTGCGCCGCCAGTTCAGCGCCTGTCTGTCCGGGGTGAACAAACTGCGCGCTTACCAAAAGGCCTTGGCCTCGGCGGAGGCGTTGGTGGTGTCGACCAAGCAAAGCATTCTCGGCGGTGAGCGGACCAACCTCGACGCGCTGAACGCCGAACAACAACTGTTTACCACCCGCCGCGATCTGGCTCAGGCACGCTACGACTACTTGATGGCCTGGACCAAGTTGCATTACTACGCGGGGACCTTGAACGAACAGGACCTGGCGCGGGTGGATGAGGCCTTCGGACAAGGCCCGAAAACCCAATCGCGTTAATGGCAGGCACTGAACTTGTGGCGAGGGAGCTTGCTCCCGCTTGAGTGCGCAGCGCTCACCAGATTTGGGGCTGCTGCGCAGCCAGCGGGAGCAAGCTCCCTCGCCACAAATGGGGATTCGCTCGATATTTCAAGCAATGCTCGCCCGGTGAAACGGGTAATAAAAAACATAAGAAAAGTGAGTGGTGAACATGGACGTACGCATCAAGCCGGCAGCGGTCGGCACGCTGTTGCTCGCAGTTTCCATCGCGCAAGCCAACGCGCAGTACCTTGAAACCGGCAAGCCCGGCGATCCCGCCAGTTGGCGCAGCGCCGAATTCCAGCGCGACTGGGGCCTGGCGCGGATGCAGGCGGATCAGGCCTACGCTGCCGGTATCACCGGCAAAGGCGTGAAGATTGGCGCCCTTGATTCCGGCTTCGATGCCGCCCACCCCGAATTCGCCAGCGAGCGCTATCACCCGGTGCTGGCGTCCGGCAGTTACGTCGACGGCTCGCTGTTCAGCGTCAATGGCACCCTCAACCCCAACAACGATTCGCATGGCACTCACGTGGTCGGCACCATGGGCGCGAGCCGTGACGGCAGCGGCATGCACGGCGTGGCGTACAACGCACAAATCTACGTCGGCAACACCAACAACAACGACAGCTTCCTCTTCGGCCCCAAACCCGATCCGCGCTATTTCAAAGCGGCCTACGACGCTCTGGCCGCCGCCGGCGTGCGCGCGATCAACAACAGTTGGGGCAGCCAGCCGCCGGATGTCAGCTATCGCACCTTGGCCGATCTGCACGCCGCTTACGCCCAGCACTGGAATCAGGGCACCTGGCTCGACGCGGCGGCGGACGTCTCGCGCCGTGGCGTGATCAACGTGTTCAGCGCCGGCAACAGCGGCTACCCGAACGCCAGCGTGCGCTCGGCGTTGCCGTATTTTCAGCCGGATCTCGAAGGCCACTGGCTGGCGGTTTCCGGGCTGGATCAAAGCAATCAGCAGAAGTACAACCAGTGCGGCATCGCCAAATACTGGTGCATCACCACGCCGGGGGCGAAGATCGACAGCACCATTCCGGGCGGTGGTTACGCGATCAAGTCCGGCACCTCGATGGCCGCGCCGCATGCCACCGGGGCCCTCGCGCTGGTGATGGAACGCTATCCGTACATGAACAATCAGCAGGCGCTCGAAGTGCTGCTGACCACCGCCACGCAACTCGACGGTTCGGTCACCGATGCACCCACCGAGCGGGTCGGCTGGGGCGTGGCCAACCTGAACCGGGCGATGCGCGGGCCGGGGCAATTGCTCGGCGCGTTCGATGCCAACCTGGCCGCCGGGCAAAGCGATGTGTGGAGCAATGACATCTCCGACAAGGCGCTGATTCAGCGCCAGCGCGAAGACCTCGCCGAACACCGCGCCTGGCAGCAGACTTTGCAGGACAAGGGCTGGCAGAACGGCGTCCCGGCCGGCGCCAGTCAGCAGGATCAGACCGACTACGCAGTCGGTATGGCGCGTGATGCCGCAGCGGCGACGCGGGTCTATCAGGGCAGCCTGATCAAGTCCGGAACAGGGCGCTTGCTGCTGACCGGCGACAACACCTTCCGTGGCCCGACCACGGTCAATGGCGGCTTGCTCAGCGTCAACGGTTCGCTGGCCTCGGCGGTGACCGTCAATGACAGCGGCACCCTGGGCGGTTCCGGGCGGATCGCCTCGCTGATCGCCAACAGTGGCAGCCGCGTAGCGCCCGGCAATTCCATCGGCACCTTGAACGTGGCCGGTGACGTGACCTTCGCCCCGGGTTCGACCTACGCGGTCGAGCTGTCGCCGACCAGCAGCGACCGCATCGTTGCCGGTGGTACGGCGAACATCAGCGGCGCTACGGTCAGTCTGTCGCTGGAAAACAGTCCGACTTTGCTCAGCACCACTGAAGCGCGCAGCCTGCTCGGTCATTCGTACGACATTCTGCAAGCGGCTGGCGGCATCCAGGGCCGGTTCGGTGCGGTGCTGCCGGACTACCTGTTCATCGGCGGCAATCTCGACTACGCGGCCAACGCCATTCAGCTCGACATCCAGCGCAACGCAACCTCGTTCGCCAGCGTCGGGCAAACCCCGAATCAGCGTGCCGTAGCGACGGCCGTCGAGGGGTTGGGCGCCGGCAATTCGGTGTACGAAAGCCTGCTGCTGTCCGCGTCTGCTGCATCGGCGCAGCAAGCGTTCCAGCAACTGAGCGGCGAGATCTATCCGGCGCTCGGCTCGATGCTGATCAATGACAGCCGCCAGTTGCGCGACGCGGTGGGCGAGCGTCTGCAGGATGCCAGCGCCTCACAAAGCAATGGCTGGATCAAGGCCCTCGGCGCCTGGGGTTCGACCGATTCCGGCAACGACACGGCGCGCTACAGCACCTCGATCGGCGGTTTGCTCGCCGGTGTCGACGGCGCGCTGGACGAGCAGACCCGCATCGGTCTGGTCACCGGTTACAGCGACAGCTCGCTGAATATGGGCGCGGACACGCACTCGTCGGCCAAGGTCGACAGCTATCACCTCGGCGCTTACGCCGGTCATGACATCGGCGCCTGGCGCCTGAGCACCGGTGCGGCCTACAGCTGGCATCGCGCCGATGTGAAGCGCGATCTGCAATACGGCGACGTCAGCGCCAAACAGAAAGCCAAGGTCGATGCGGCGACCACGCAGGTCTTCGGCGAAGCGGCTTACCGGCTGAACCTGCAACCGCTGGCGCTGGAGCCGTTCGCCAACCTCGCTTACGTGCATCTGGACACTGACGGCTTCAGCGAAAAGGGCGACGCGGCGGCACTGAAAAGCTCCGGCGAGCAGCGTGATGCGGTGCTCAGTACCCTCGGTGTGCGCGCGGTCAAGCGCTTCAACCTGTCGAATCAGCAAGCGCTGGACCTGAGCGGGCATCTCGGCTGGCAGCACAGCCTCAGCGACATCGAATCTGAACAACATCTGCGTTTTGCCAGCGGCAGCACGCCGTACGCGGTCGAGAGTTCGGCATTGGTGCGTGACGCGGCACTGGTCGGCGTGCAAGCCAGCCTGGCGTTGAGCAAGGACGTGCGGGTCAACCTCGATTACAACGGCCAACTGGCCAATCGCGAGAAGAGCCATGGGGTGGGGTTGAGCCTGAACTGGCAGTTCTGACGGGGCGTACGCGTAACCCTGTAGGAGCTGCCGAAGGCTGCGATCTTTTGATCTTGTTATTAAAAAATCAAAGTTAAAAGATCGCAGCCTGCGGCAGCTCCTACAGATTCAGTGAGCACACACCTGTGGCGAGGGAGCTTGCTCCCGCTCGGCTGCGCAGCAGTCGCAAATTCGCCAGGCCGGGTTCGACTGGAAGAATGCAGAGGGCCGCTTCGCGCCCCAGCGGGAGCAAGCTCCCTCGCCACAAAAAGCAGTATTCATGAGATTGAAATACACGGATTTTTCGCAACAACACTAAGGAAGGTCGCTGGATGAATAACAACAATACCCCCGCGCAAACGGGCGGTCGCTTCGCCATGAAAACCCTCAATTGCGCCGTACTCTGTGCGCTGACCACTTGGGGCAGCGCGCACGCGGCGCCTTATGTGGAAAGCGGTCGCAGCGGCGATCCCGCCAGTTGGCGCAGTGCCGAATTCAAGGCTGACTGGGGCCTGGGCGCCATCGGCGCGGATTACGCCTACGCCGCCGGTTACACCGGTAAAGGCGTGAAGCTGGGGATCTTCGACCAGCCGGTGTACGCCGCGCACCCGGAGTTCTCCGGTCCCAACAAAGTCGTGACCCTGGTCACCAGCGGGATCCGCGAATACACCGACCCGTACATCCCGGTCAAAGCCGGGGATGCGTTTCGCTATGACGGTTCGCCCTCGGTCGGTTCCGACGGCAAGCTCGGTGCTCACGGTACCCACGTCGGTGGCATTGCTGCCGGCAGCCGCGATGGCGGGCCGATGCACGGGGTGGCGTTCGGTGCGCAGATCATCAGTGCCGACAACGGCGACCCGGGCCCGGAGGACGGCATCGTCCGTGGCAACGACGGCGCGGTGTACAAGGCCGGTTGGGACGCGCTGATCGCCAGTGGCGCGCGGATCATCAACAACAGCTGGGGCATCGGCATCACTGACCGTTTCGACCTCGGCGGCCGTAACCCGGCGTATCCGCACTTCACCGTCAACGACGCGCAATTGCAGTTCAATGAAATCCGCACGCTGCTCGGGACCAAGCCCGGCGGTGCCTACGACGGCGCCATCGCCGCCGCCCGCAGCGGTATCGTGACGATTTTCGCCGCCGGTAACGATTACAACCTGAACAACCCGGACGCCATCGCCGGCCTCGGTTACTTCGTGCCGGACATCGCGCCGAACTGGATCACCGTCGCCGCGTTGCAGAAGAACCCGGATCTGGCCAGCGCCAATCCGTACATCATGAGCACGTTCTCTTCGCGTTGCGGCTACACCGCGAGCTTCTGCGTCTCGGCGCCGGGCACGCAAATCTACAGCTCGATCATCAGCGGCACCAACGCCGACAACCTGACCACCGGCTACAAAAACTACAACGGCACCTCGATGGCCGCGCCACACGTGGCCGGCTCGATGGCGGTGCTGATGGAGCGCTTCCCGTACATGACTGGCGATCAGGTCGCCACGGTACTGCGTACCACCGCCACCGACCTCGGCGCACCGGGCATCGACGCTTTGTACGGCTGGGGCATGATCAACCTGCGCAAGGGCATCGACGGCCCGGCAATGTTCGTCACCGAAAAAGACATCCCGGAAGAATTCCGCATCCAGGGTGCCTACGGTTCCGGGCAGTTTGTCGCGGACTTGCCGGGCATCGGCGCGATCATCGACAAGGGCAAACCGACCGAGCGCCTGTGCACCGACATCACCTGCGGCCTCGACACCTGGCGCAACGACATTTCCGGTCACGGCGGCCTGACCAAGCAGGGTATCGGCACACTGGTGATGACCGGCAACAACACCTACAGCGGCCCGACCCTGGTCAATCAGGGGCGTCTGGCGATCAACGGCTCGCTGGCTTCGGCGGTCACGGTCAACGACAGCGGCATCCTCGGCGGTAACGGCCGCATCGGCGCACTGACTGCGAAAAGCGGCGGTACCGTCGCGCCGGGCAACTCGATCGGCACCCTGAACATTGCCGGTGACGTGACCTTCGAGCCGGGCTCGACCTACGCGGTAGAAGTGTCGCCGACCAGCAGCGACAAGATCGTTGCCGGTGGCAAAGCGGTGATCGATGGCGCCACGGTCAGTCTGTCGCTGGAAAACAGCCCGACCCTGCTGACGACGACCGAAGTGAAGAGCCTGCTCGGCACTCAGTTCAATATCCTGCAAGCGGCCGGTGGCATTCAGGGGCAGTTCGGGCAAGTGCTGCCGAACTACGCGTTCCTCGGCGGCACCCTGGCGTACTCGGCGAGCGGTGTGCAACTGGACGTCGGGCGCAATGGCGCGTCGTTCGCCAGTGTCGGTCTGACGCCGAACCAGCGTGCGGTCGGCGCGGCTGCCGAACGTCTGGGTGCGGGCAATGCGCTGTTCGAAACCCTGCTGTTGTCGCCGAACGCAGCCTCGGCGCAACAGGCCTTCCAGCAATTGTCCGGCGAGATCCATCCGGCCATCGGCACGATGCTGATCAACGATAGCCGCTACCTGCGGGAAGCGGTAGGCGAGCGTCTGCGTGAGCGTGATCTGTTCAATGCCAACGCGCCGACCGACGACCGCAGCAACGCCTGGGTCAAGGTCCTGGGCTCGTGGGGCAAAAGTGATGGCGGCCACGAAAACGCCGACTCCAACAGCTCCATCGGTGGCCTGCTGGCCGGTGTCGACGGTTTGATTGCTGAAGATACGCGTCTGGGTTTCGTTACTGGTTATAGCGACAGCTCGTTGAACATGGGCGGCGATACGCATTCGTCGGCTTCAGTCGACAGCTACCACTTGGGTGCGTACCTCGGGCATCAGATTGATGCGCTGCGTCTGACCGCCGGTGCGGCCTATAGCTGGCATCGCGTGGATGTGAAACGTGACCTGCAATTCGGTGACGTCAGCGGTAAACAGAAAACCAAGCACGATGCGGCGACCACCCAGGTGTTCACCGAAGCGGCTTATGATCTGCGCCTGCAACCGATGAATCTGGAGCCGTTCGCCAACCTGTCGTACGTGCATTTGAACACCGACAGCTTCACCGAGAAGGGTGATGCCGCGGCGCTCAAGAGCGCGGAAGACAACCGCGACGTAGTGCTGTCGACCCTTGGCGTACGCGCCAAGCGCAGCTTCGCGCTGTCGGACAAACATCAGCTGGAACTGGGCGCGACCCTCGGCTGGCAGCACAACCTGAGCAGTGTCGATGCTGACAGTCATCTGGCATTTGCCAATGGCAACAGCGCGTTCACCGTGCAGAGTGTGTCGATGGATCGTGATGCGGCCGTGGTCGGCGTACGCGCCGGGCTGGCGCTCAATCGCGATGTCCGGGTCAACCTGGACTACAACGGACTGATCGGTAACAACGAGAAGGACCACGGTGTGGGTCTGACTCTCGACTGGCAGTTCTGAAGGAGTACTGGCAGTCTTTTCGGAGGCTGCCAGTCCTGACTTGAAGGAAGAGAGAGCACAACATGGGATTGTTCGATTATAAAAATGCCGATGGCAAAGCGTTGTACAGCGATGCCATCGCGCTGACGCTGTATGCCTACACGCCGACTGGCCAGCCGTTGCCGGCCACCGCCTGGAAACCGCTCAGCGCGACGGCGCTGGGTTATCAGGGCAAGGTCGGCGCGCAGGGCACGTTCTTCGGTGAGAAGGACGGCTTCACCAGCGCCGAGGCCGAAGTGCTTGGCAAGTACGATGCCGGTGGCAAGTTGATCGGCATCGGCGTGGCCTTTCGCGGCACCGGCGGGCTGGGTTACAGCGATACCTTCGGCGACATGAAGAACAACCTGCTGGCCGCCATCGGGCCATCGGATTACGCGAGCAACTACGCGAAGAACGCCTTCGACAACTTGCTAAAAGCTGTCGCCGCGTTCGCCATGGCCAACGGCATTGCCGCCAAGGACGTGCTGTTCAGCGGCCACAGCCTCGGTGGCCTCGGGGTCAACAGCGTGGCCGAGTTGAGCGGTGGTAATTGGGGCGGGTTCTTCAAGGACGCCAACTACATTGCGTTCGCTTCGCCAACCCAGAGCAGCACCGGCAACAACGTGCTGAACATCGGTTATGAAAACGATCCGGTGTTTCGTGCGCTGGACGGCACCACGTTCAGCAGCGGTTCGCTGGGCAAGCACGACGGGCCGCATGAGTCGACCACCGACAACATCGTCAACTTCACCGACAACTACGCGTCTACCGCGCAGAACCTGGTGCCTTTCAGCATCGTCAATCCGCTGAACTGGTCGGCCCACAGTTCGCTCGGGTATGCCGATGGCTTGAACCGGGTGATCGACTCGAAGTTCTACAGCCTCACGCACAAGGACTCGACCATCATCGTCTCCAACCTTGAGGAATCGTCCCGGGGCAAGACCTGGGTCGAGGATCTGGGGCGCAGCGGCGAGCCGCACACCGGCAGCACCTTCATCATTGGTACGCAGAGCAACGACTGGCTCAAGGGCGGGGCGGGTAACGACTTCCTCGAAGGCCTGGGCGGTGATGACCGGTTCCGCGATGACGGTGGTTTCAACATCCTTCTCGGGGGCCAGGGTCATAACACTTTCGAGCTGCAGAAACCGCTGCAGAATTTCAGCTTCGCCAACGACGGTGACGGCACGCTGTACGTGCGCGACGCCTACGGCGGCATCAGCATGACCCGCGACATCGGCGCGCTGGTGAGCAAGGAGTCGGGGTCGTGGTGGGGTAGCAAAGAGATCACCTGGGGTGTCACGGCCAAGGGTTTGACCAATGGCAGCGAATTGACCCAGTACACCCATTCGCTCAATGGCGATGCGTACGGCAATGCACTGCACGCCAGCGCCGACGGTGACTGGCTGTTCGGGTTGGGTGGCGATGACCAGATGATCAGCGACAAAGGCCATGTGACCTTCGTCGGCGGCGCTGGCAATGACGTGATGACGGCGGTGGGTGGCAACAACACCTTCCTGTTCAGCGGCGCATTCGGTTTCGACGCGATCAATGGCTACCAGGGCAGCGACAAACTGGTGTTCATGGGCGTCGAAGGCGCGGGGCAGGGCTACGACTACAAGCAGCATGCTGCGCAGTCGGGCGCGGACACCGTGCTGAAGATTGGCGAGTATGCCGTGACCCTGATCGGGGTGGGAGTGGCTAACCTGTCGGATTCGGCGTTCGTGTTCGCCTAGCTCCTTGTTAAGACAAACCCTGTAGGAGTGAGCCTGCTCGCGATCGCGGTGAGTCAGTCTCCATCCATGTTGCCTGACACGGTCTCATCGCGAGCAGGCTCACTCCTACAGTTAAAAGCAATGCAAGTAGTACTGAAATGCTCCGGGGCGTGCCCGCGAGGGGCGCTCTGGCTGTGAGCTATCTCTGACAATTCCAACAAAAGAGAGGCAATAGCAATGGGTGTGTATGACTACAAAAACTTCGGCACAGCCGATTCCAAGGCATTGTTCAGCGATGCCATGGCGATCACGCTGTATTCCTATCACAACCTCGATAACGGCTTTGCCGCCGGTTATCAGCACAACGGTTTTGGTATCGGCCTGCCCGCCACGTTAGTGACCGCGCTGCTCGGCGGTACTGATTCGCAAGGGGTGATTCCCGGTATTCCGTGGAACCCCGACTCGGAAAAACTCGCCCTCGACGCGGTGAAAAAGGCCGGCTGGACACCGATCACCGCCTCGCAACTGGGCTACGACGGCAAGACCGACGCGCGCGGAACCTTCTTCGGCGAGAAGGCCGGTTACACCACCGCCCAGGTGGAAATCCTCGGCAAGTACGACGCCCAGGGCCATCTTACGGAAATCGGCATCGCCTTTCGCGGCACCAGCGGCCCGCGGGAAAACCTGATCCTCGATTCGATCGGCGACGTGATCAACGATCTGCTGGCAGCCTTCGGTCCCAAGGATTACGCCAAGAATTACGTCGGCGAAGCGTTCGGCAATCTGCTCAATGACGTGGTGGCGTTCGCCAAGGCCAACGGCCTGACCGGCAAGGACGTGCTGGTCAGCGGCCACAGCCTCGGCGGGCTGGCGGTCAACAGCATGGCCGATCTGAGTGGCGGCAAGTGGGGCGGGTTCTTCGCCGATTCCAACTACATCGCCTACGCCTCGCCGACCCAGAGCAGCACCGACAAGGTGCTCAACGTCGGTTACGAAAACGATCCGGTGTTCCGTGCCCTCGACGGCTCGGCCTTCACCGGCGCCTCGGTCGGCGTGCACGACGCGCCCAAGGAATCGGCCACCGACAACATCGTCAGCTTCAACGATCACTACGCCTCGACCGCGTGGAATCTGCTGCCTTTCTCCATCCTCAATATTCCGACCTGGATCTCGCACCTGCCGACCGCTTACGGCGACGGCATGAACCGGATCATCGAGTCGAAGTTCTACGACCTGACCAGCAAGGACTCGACGATCATCGTCGCCAACCTGTCGGACCCGGCGCGGGCCAGCACCTGGGTGCAGGACCTCAACCGCAACGCCGAAACTCACAAGGGCAGCACCTTCATCATCGGCAGCGACAGCAACGATCTGATCCAGGGCGGCAGCGGCAACGACTACCTCGAAGGTCGCGCCGGCAACGACACCTTCCGTGACGCTGGCGGCTACAACGTGATTCTCGGTGGCGCCGGCAACAACACCCTCGACTTGCAGAAATCAGTGAACACCTTCGACTTCGCCAACGACGGCGCCGGCAACCTGTACATCCGCGACGCCAACGGCGGGATCAGCATCACCCGCGACATCGGCAGCATCGTCACCAAGGAGCCGGGCTTCCTCTGGGGCCTGTTCAAGGACGACGTGACCCACAGCGTCACCGCCAGTGGTTTGAAGGTCGGCAACAACGTCACGCAGTACGAGTCCAGCGTCAAAGGCACCACTGGCGCCGACACGCTCAAGGCCCACGCGAGCGGTGACTGGTTGTTTGGCCTGGACGGCAACGATCACTTGATTGGTGGCGCCGGCAACGACGTGTTTGTCGGTGGCGCCGGTAATGACCTGATGGAGTCCGGGGGCGGGGCGGATACGTTCCTGTTCAACGGCGCGTTCGGTCAGGATCGGGTGGTGGGTTTTACGGCCAACGACAAACTGGTGTTCCTTGGCGTGCAGGGCGTGTTGCCCAACGACGACTTCCGCGCTCATGCCTCGATGGTGGGACAGGACACGGTGCTGAAGTTTGGCGGTGACTCGGTGACGCTGGTTGGGGTGGCGCTGAATAGCCTCAGTGCCGATGGCATTGTGATCGCCTGATGCATCCGTAACCTGTGGCGAGGGAGCTTGCTCCCGCTGGGTCGCGAAGCGGCCCTGAAGACTTTGTGAGCGCTACGCGCTCAAGCGGGAGCAAGCTCCCTCGCCACAACTCGGTATCAAAAGTGACTCGACAGCCACACCCTGACTCAAAAGCTCTGCAAACCGCAGAAGCGGCCTAAAGCCAGCACGTGCACACACGTTCTATAGCTAGCCGTCATTGAGTACAGGAGATGCACACGTGAGAAGGTTCCAGGGGTATGTCGGGATTGTCGGACTGGCGCTGTTATCGGCCAATGCCTGGGCCGATCTGCCGCCAACCTCGATTCTGAGCCGTTACGGGATCAGTAGCGATCAACTGCCGAAACCGCAAAAGACCGAAGCGCTCGAGCCGGTCGAAGCGAAAAGCGTGTTTCAGATCCAGCCCGAACAACCTTTCGTGACGTTCCGGCGCGGTGACGACAAACAGGCACAAGCCACCGGTAACCTGAGCATTGACCGCATGACCCAGCAGGACCTGGAGCGCTGCCGGCGTCTGCAAGCCGAGCTGGCGCGGCGGGGCGAGCAGTATTTCAGCTGTGACAACAGCATTGTGGGTTTGCCTGCTTTCGAATAACCCATGCGGATAACACTTTCCTGTAGGAGCTGCCGAAGGCTGCGATCTCTTGATCTTAAAAACAAAGTCAAAAGATCGCAGCCTGCGGCAGCTCCTACACGTACAGCGGGGTGTCAGTCTTCTTTGCGCACCGTCGCCACTTCGTCGCCGCGGACTCTCACCTTGGTCCCGGAAATATCCTCGAACTCATAGAACCCGTCCTTGTTCTTGGTTTTCGGCATGTCCTTGGTCAAATACTGGGTGCCGTTCTGCAAGGTCACCACGGTCGGCGTCGAGCAGCCGGCCAATGCCAGCAAGGCCGCTACCGCCAGGGGAATGCCCAGAGTCTTGATCTTCATACCCACCTCAAATACCTCATTCCATATCAATTGACCGACGTCGGTCTCTAACGCGGTTGGTGCCATCGAACCGGGAAAAGTTCGATGACAGCCTGAAAAAATCCCGATTGCCACTGCCATTGATCTTTTTCCGTTTGCACGCGACCGGGCAGAGCTGGTATCTGTACGCATAACCAGTATTTGCTCGCCATGGCCCTGAATTCCCGTGACTGCCAACCCGCTCGACGATCCGTTCTATTACCTTAACAACTTCCGGCAAGTGCTTGATTGGCTTGAGCTTCGCTATGCCGATGTGATGAGCGAAGCCGAGCACGGCTTTATCCGCGACTTCAAGGCTTTGCCACGCGCCTCCCAGGGTCTGCTGGTGCGCATGGTAATGCGCAAGGGCGTGCATTTCCGCCTCGGCAAACTCAACTACCCGGAAATCGGGGACATCAGCGACGCCGCGCAGCCGTTGTTGAGTCATGGCTGGCTCGACGATCAGGCTCTGTTGAACGTGGCCGAAGTGTTCGACGTGTTGCTCAAGGCCGAACTCCTGCAAGCGTTCGGCAGGTTTATCGAACAGCCCAAGGGCCGCAAGGACGACTGGCTGCCGGCGCTCGCCGAGCAGTTCAGCGAATCGCGCAGCCTCTACGACTGGGCGCCGACGTTGGCCGAACGCTTGCTCAGCCTGACCATCATGGACCTGTGCGACCGCCTGCGCCTGATGTTCTTCGGCAACCTGTATCAGGACTGGTCGGAATTCGTCCTCGCCGACCTCGGCATCTTTACTTACGAAAAAGTCGAGTTCTGCGCCGACTCCCGTGGCCTGCGCAGCCGAGAGGACGTTGACGCCTGCCTGTTCCTGCATCAGTGCCAATTGCGTTTCGAAGCCGGTGAACCGTTGGAGCCGATTGTCGAGCAGGTCAGCGCATTGCAGTTCGACAACCCGTGGCTGCAACGTCGACGCGGCAAGGTGCTGTTCCAGATCGGCCAGTATTGCGAGCGCATCACTGAGTTCGCCCTGGCGCTGAGCATTTACCGCGATTGCGCCTACCCCGGCGCTCGTCAGCGAATGATCCGGGTGCTGGAGCGCTGCGGCGAATACGCACTGGCGCTGGAGCTCGCGACGTTCGCCGAACAGGCGCCGGAAAGCGCCGCCGAACAGCAGAGCCTGCAGCGGATGCTGCCACGGCTGCGACGCAAACTCGGCGGGCCGCCGCTCAAACGAACAGCGCCACGCCCGGTCGAGCGCCTCGATCTGCAACTGCCGCGCACCGATCCGTCGCTGTCGGTGGAGTTCTATGTGCAGGCGCATCTGCACGAAGACAGCGGCCCGGTGCATTACGTCGAGAACAGCCTGATCAACTCGCTGTTCGGCCTGTTGTGCTGGCCGGCGATTTTTGCGCCGCTGCCGGGAGCGTTCTTTCATCCGTTTCAACGCGGGCCGGTGGATCTGCTCAACGAAGATTTCCAGCAACGCCGCGCCGAGCTGTTCCAGGCCTGCCTCGACCAGCTCGATGATGGCCGTTACGCCGCGACCATCCGTGAGCGCTTCGTTGCCAAATGGGGCGTGCAGTCGCCGTTCGTATTCTGGGGTGCGTTGAATGAGCAACTGCTGGAGCAGGCGCTGGCGTGCTTGCCGGCCGAACACCTCAAGCACTGGTTCAATCGCCTGCTGCTCGACATCAAGGCCAACCGCGCCGGCATGCCCGACCTGATCCAGTTCTGGCCGCAGCACAAGACCTACCGGATGATCGAAGTCAAAGGTCCCGGTGACCGCTTGCAGGACAACCAACTGCGCTGGCTGGAGTTCTGCCACCAACACCAGATGCCGGTCGCCGTGTGCTACGTGCAATGGGCGGAGCAGAGCGCTTGAGCTACAGCATTGCCGTCCGTGCCCTATGCGAGTTCACCGCCAAGACCGGCGACCTCGACCTGCGTTTTACCCCTTCGCCGACAGCCCTCGAAGGCATGCTCGGGCATCGCACCGTGGCCTCGCGGCGCAGCGACAAATACCAGAGCGAAGTGGCGCTGGAAGGCGAGTTTCTGCAATTGAAGGTCAGGGGCAGGGCGGACGGCTACGACCCGGCGCAGAACTGTCTGGAAGAAGTCAAAACCTATCGCGGCGACCTCAGCAAGCAGCCGGCCAACCACCGCCAGCTGCATTGGGCGCAGGCGAAAGTCTACGGCTGGCTGATGTGCCGCAAGCTTGCGCTTGAGCAGATCAATCTGGCGCTGGTGTATTTCGACATCGTCAGCGAAAAGGAAACCTGTCTGGTCGAGGCCTTCAGTGCGTCAGCCTTGCAGGCGTTTTTCGAACAGCAATGCCGGTTGTTCCTGAACTGGGCCGAGCAGGAAATGGCCCATCGCGAGGCACGCAATCGGGCCGCGCAGCAGTTGAGCTTTCCCCACGCCGACTTTCGCCCCGGCCAGCGGCATCTGGCCGAATCGGTGTTCAAAGCGGTCAGCACCGGCCGCTGCCTGATGGCCCAGGCACCGACCGGAATCGGTAAAACCCTCGGTACACTATTCCCGATGCTCAAGGCTTTGGCGCCGCAGCAACTGGACAAGGTGTTCTTCCTGACCGCCAAGACCCCGGGGCGCAAACTGGCGCTGGATGCCAGTCAGGTGTTGTTCGAACAGTCGCCAGACTTGCCGTTGCGGGTGCTGGAGATGGTCGCCCGCGACAAGGCCTGCGAACACCCGGACAAAGCCTGTCACGGCGAGTCCTGCCCGTTGGCCCAAGGCTTTTATGATCGCCTGCCCGCCGCCCGGCAAGCGGCCAGCCGGATCAATCTGCTCGATCAGGCGGCGATGCGCGAAGTGGCCCGGCAGCACACGGTGTGCCCGTATTACTTGAGCCAGGAAATGGCCCGTTGGGCCGATGTGGTGGTGGCGGACTACAACTATTACTTCGATTTCAGTGCGCTGCTGTTCGGTCTGGCCCAGCTCAATCAGTGGAAAGTCGCGGTGCTGGCGGATGAAGCGCACAACCTGGTCGAGCGCGGGCGTTCGATGTACAGCGCCAGTCTCGATCAGGCCGCGCTGGCCAGTGTGCGCAAGACGGCCCCCGAGGTGCTGAAAAAATCCCTGCAACGGGTCAATCGTGAGTGGAACGCGCTGCATCAGCTGCAACTGGCGCCGTATCAGGCCTACGACAAAGCCCCGGAGAAACTGCTGCAAGCGGTGTCCCTGTGCAGCGCGGCCATTGGCGATTACCTCAATGACCATCCGCAGGGGCTCGACAGCGCGCTGCAAACCTTCTATTTCGACATGCTGCAGTTTGGCCGCGTGGCGGAACTGTTCGACGAGCATTACCTGTTCGACATCAGCAAGCGCGACCTCGAGCGCAAACGGCCGCTGTCGCAGTTGTGCCTGCGCAACGTGGTGCCGGCGGCGTTCATCGGCCCGCGCCTGAAAGCGGCGCGCAGCAGCGTGCTGTTCTCGGCGACGCTGAGCCCGCGGCGCTATTACGCCGACCTGCTCGGTACGCCCGCCGACACGGTATGGATCGACGTCGAATCACCGTTCAGCGCCGATCAGTTGCAGGTGCAGATCGTCAGCCGGATTTCCACGCGCTTCAATCATCGCCAGGCGTCGCTGGAGCCGATCGTCGAGCTGATCGCCCGCCAGTTCAGCGAGCGTCCGGGCAATTACCTGGCTTTCTTCAGCAGCTTCGATTACCTGCAACAGGTGCTGACGCTGCTCGCCGAACGCCATCCGCAGATCAATCTGTGGCAGCAGTCCCGGGGTATGGCTGAAGGGCAGCGTCAGGCCTTTCTCGATCAGTTCAGCGCCGACAGCCAGGGCATCGGCTTCGCCGTGTTGGGCGGTGCATTTGGCGAGGGCATCGACCTGCCCGGGGCAAGGCTGATCGGCGCGTTCATCGCCACTCTGGGGCTGGCCCAGCTCAACCCGGTCAACGAGCAGTTGAAGCGGCGCATGGCGGCGATCTTCGGCGCCGGTTACGACTACACCTATCTGTACCCTGGCGTGCAGAAAGTGGTGCAGGCCGCCGGTCGGGTGATCCGCACCCGCGAGGATCGCGGCGTGGTGATGCTGATTGACGACCGGTTTGCCGAGCCGCGAATCCAGCAGCTGTTGCCCCGCTGGTGGGCGCTCGGCGCAGAGGCGTGCGCCGATCAAAGCGAGAATAGAAGCGCGTTTGCACCTTCCCAAGGCGCCGGATTGCCGCATACTTAAGGTAATGAAAACCAGCGGTGACCCTGATGAGTGATAACCCGAGCAAAACCGCCGCGATCGAGGAGATGCGTTTCCGTCTGCTGATCGATGCGGTAGTCGATTATGCGATTTACATGATCGATCCGGACGGCATCATCACCAGCTGGAACTCTGGTGCCAAACGCTTCAAGGGCTACGAGAAGGAAGAGATTCTCGGCGAGCATTTCTCGCGCTTCTACACCGAGCAGGATCGCGCCGCCGGCTTGCCGCAACGGGCGCTGGACACCGCGATCCGCGAAGGACGTTTCGAAGGCGAGGGCTGGCGGGTGCGCAAGGACGGTACGCATTTCTGGTCGCACGTGGTGATCGATCCGATCATCGACCCGGACGGCACGCTGCTGGGCTTCGCCAAGATCACCCGCGACCTGACCGACCGCAAGATGGCCGAAGAAACCCTCAAGCAAAGCGAGCAGCAGTTCCGCTTGCTGGTGCAGGGGGTTACCGACTACGCGATCTACATGCTCAGCCCGGAAGGTCGGGTGTCCAACTGGAATCAGGGTGCCCAGCGAATCAAGGGCTATTTGCCGGAAGAAATCATCGGTCAGCACTTTTCGATCTTCTATACCCCCGAGGACCGCGAGCACGGTGAGCCACAACGGGCGCTGGAGACTGCGGTCCGCGAGGGACGGTTCGAAAACCGCAGCTGGCGGGTACGCAAGGATGGCAGCCGGTTTCTCGCCCACGTGGTGGTCGACGCCATTCGTGGTGAAACCGGGACGTTGCTGGGTTTTGCGAAAATTACCCGCGATGTGACGCAGGCCCATGAGTCGCAAGTGGCCCTGGAAAAGACCCGTGAAGCGCTGTTCCAGGCGCAGAAGATGCAGGCCATCGGTCAACTCAGCGGCGGCATCGCCCATGACTTCAACAATTTGCTGACGGTGATTCTCGGCAATCTCGAGATTCTGCAGAAGCGCATCGGCGAAGATCCGAAAAACGGTCGACTGCTGGAGAACGCCACTCAGGGGGCGTTGCGTGGCGTATCGCTGACCCAGCGCATGCTGGCCTTCGCCCGCCGTCAGGAACTGAAGACCGAGTCGGTCGATATCCCGCAACTGGTGCAAGGGATCACCGGGCTGTTACGCAGTTCGATAGGGCCGGGGATTCGCATCGACACGCGGTTTCCCGAAAACCTGCAACCGGTGCTCGCGGACAGTAACCAACTGGAGCTGGCGTTGCTTAATCTGGCGACCAACGCCCGTGATGCGATGGCGGAAGGTGGCAGCCTGACCATTACCGCGCAGCCGGAAGTCGTGCTTGAGCAAAGCCATTCCTCAATGGCGGCGGGGCACTATGTGTGCCTGAGCGTGATCGATACCGGCGAAGGCATGGACGAAACCACGCTGGGTTCGGCCAGGGATCCGTTTTTCACCACCAAAGGCGTGGGCAAGGGCACCGGACTGGGCCTGTCGATGGTGCATGGCTTTATCGAGCAATTGGGCGGCCGTTTCATTCTCAAGAGTGAAAAGGGCCATGGCACCACCGCTGAACTGTGGATACCGGTGGCCGTGGCCGGTGTGACGGCCAAGACCTTTTACCCGGCGGTCGAGCCGGTTCTGGTCCCGCGCCTCAGTGTGCTGGTGGTGGACGACGACTCCTTGGTGTTGACCAGCACCACGCTGCTGCTCGAAGACCTCGGGCATCGTGTCATCAGCGCGACATCCGGCGACGCGGCGCTGGCGCTGTTCGATCAGGGTAAAGTCATCGACCTGATGATCACCGACATGGCCATGCCGCAGATGAGCGGCGCGCAATTGGCTCACAGCGTGCGCCTGCTCAAGCCGGAGCTGCCGATCATTCTGGCCACCGGCTACGCCGAACGCCTCGAAGGCTTCGCTGCGCAACTGCCGCGTCTGCCCAAGCCGTTCACCCAGCTCAACCTGGTGGAAATCATCGCCCAGTCGATGAAATGAATCCGCCTGAACTTGTCCGTGGCGAGGGCCTTCTAACAGGTTTCCCCGCCACGGAGTGCGCGTCCCTTGCCTCGCATACTGACCCAGCCCACCGCTGAAGAGCACTTGACCGAACACGACGCCAAAATGTTCGGTTCACCCAAGGAACGCCTGGATTTCTACCGCAAGGAAATCCAGTACGAAACCAGCATCCTCGCCAACCGTACCGATGCCTATCTGGCAGCGCAGTCATTTCTGGTGATTGCCTTTGCCTCGTGCATGGCCAACCTCAACCCCGAGTGGGGCAAGCTGTTCACGCTGGTGGTGCCGCCGTTTCTCGCACTGCTCGGGCTGCTCAGTTCACTCAACGCCTGGCCGGGGATTCGTGCGGCGTACGACATCATTGATCACTGGCACTACAAGCAGAGCGAGTTGTTGCGCAGCGAGCCGATCATGGGCATGGCTTACGACGAGTCGCCGCTGTTCAGTGAAATGGAGTCGAGCCACAAGGGCTATCGCAAATCGCTGTTGTTTTCGGTGCGCACCCCATGGATCTTCGCCACGTTCTGGATATTGCTCGGTGCTTACGCGGTGTTCATTCAGGTGACCAACCCCGGAGGCTGAGCACCGCCCAAAGAAAAAGCCCGGACATCGCTGCCGGGCTTTTTCTTGGGCGCTTTATTCGACGGTTTCAAGCTGTCGACGCAACTCCTGCGAGTGATGCGGTGACATCGGAATCGGCGGGAAGTCTTCGTTGAGGACGCACAAGTGATCGATGGCTTCCTCGAACTTCGCATCGGCTTTGCGGCGCAGTGCTCGATAGTGCTCAAACTGCTCGAGGTCCAGATTGTCCGCTTCCAGCAGCTCATAAGCGGCTCGGTTGAGGACGTGGGCATCTTCGAACAGTTGACGATTGCGTTCCAGGGCCAAAGCCCTGCAAGCCTTGATTTGTGCAGGAGTCGAGCATTCTTTCATGACCGTGACCTTGTTATCCAAAGATTCCGTTTCAGGGCTGCAAGCCGCAGGGGAACCGAACCTGCCGGACCCCGCCGAGTGCATCCAGCGAGGGGTTATGGTTGTGACTGTCGGCTTTGGTCGAGGGATCCATTTATTTTCAGAAAAAAGTTCGATGGATCGACCGAGGGAAACTTGCGGAAAAAATCAGTTTTTTCGTTTTTGCCGTTGTTCGTAGCGCGCCAGCAATGGCTGGGTGCTGATGCCGTGCAGCAAAATGCTCAACGCCACCACCGACAGGGTGATGTTGGTGCACAGCGTCGCGACCGAAGGGCTCAGGCCATGGTTCAAGGCATAAAACAGGTAGAACAGGCTGCCGATCCCGCGAATCCCGAACCAGCCGATCAACAGGCGCTGACCACCGTCGAGCAAGGTGCCCCATGGCATCAGCGCCACGCAGAGCGGACGCACCACGCAGAACAGCACCGCACCAATGACTAACGCCCGCCAGTCCCAATGCGGCACCAGCACCACGCCGAGCAGGGTCACCAGAAACACTTCCATGGCCCGTTCCACCAGGCTGCCGAACGAGAGCATGTCGCCCATCATGATCCCGGCGGCGACCTGACTGCTTTCCAGTCGTTCGGTATCACCGTGCACCGCGTGCTGTGGTTCGACGTTCTGGTGGCCCACCACAGGTTGCACCAGATGTTCGGCGGGCGGCTGACTGGCGCCAGTGGATTTGACTTCTTCCTGGCGCAAACCAAGGCCAGCGGCGAATACCGACAGAAATCCATAGCCGCCAATCGCATCTGCGCCGACGTAGGCCAGGGCAATCAGCGACAGCGCCAGGTAATCATTCGGGCTCAGGGTGCTGTCGTCATTACGGATGCGCAGCGACAGGGTGATCCGACCAATGCCGCGCCCCATCCAGTAACCGGTCAGCAGACCGACCGGCACTGCCCAGAGCAAACCGTGCAGCACCCAATCAGTCAAAGCGCCGGGTTGCGCGTCGGCCTGCAACAGCAGCAAGCCGAGAATCACGAACGGAAAAGCGATGCCGTCGTTGAGCCCGGCTTCACCGGACAGGCCAAAGCGCACGCTGTCGACATCCCGCGCATCGTTGACCTGCACCAGCGCGGCCAGCACCGGATCAGTCGGTGCGAGCATCGCCCCGATCAGCAGCGAAGGGCCCCACGACAGTTGCAGGCCCCAGTGCAGCAATATGCTGACCCCGGCGATGGTCAAGACCATCACCGGGCCGGCCAGCCCGAAAGCAATCCGCCAGCGCTTGTCGCGCAATGGCAGACGCAGCTTGAGCCCGCAGACAAACAGCGAAAACAACACTGCGACTTCCGTGAGGTGTTCCATCCACACCGAGGCGTTTTCCAGTGGCAGCTTCAGCAAATCCAGACCGCTCGGGCCGATGCCGACCCCCAGCAACAGGCACACGGCCGAGGTGGTGACCGGCATCCAGCGCAGGTACGACGAAGTCAGCGCGAGGGTCAGCAACACGGCGCCCAGTACCGCGACCCAGATGACAAAGCTCATCGGGGCTTACAACATCGGCTTGCCGCCGGTAACGCCGTAGCGCTGGCCGGTGATGTAACTGGCTTCATCCGAGGCCAGCAGCACATAGATCGGCGCCACTTCCACCGGTTGTCCGGGGCGACCGAGCGGGGTTTCGCTGCCGAAGTTCTGCACTTCTTCATCGGGCATGGTCGAGACGATCAACGGCGTCCAGATCGGCCCGGGGGCCACGCAGTTCACGCGGATTTCTTTCGGCCCGAGTATCTGTGCCAGACCGCCGGTGAAGTTGGCAATCGCGCCTTTGGTGGTGGCGTAAGCGAGCAGGGTCGGTTTGGGCATGTCCGAGTTGACCGAACTGGTGTTGATGATCGACGAACCGGGGCGCATGTGTTTGAGCGCCGCCTGACACAGGCGGAAAATCGCCGTGATGTTGACGTCGAAGGTCATCACCCATTCTTCGTCGGGGATTTCTTCGAAGGTCTCGTGGGTCATCTGGAACGCGGCGTTGTTGACCAGAATGTCGATGCGCCCGAAGCGTTCGACGGTCTTGTCCACCAGTTCCTGACAATGGGCCTTCTGCGCGAGGTCGCCGGACAGCAGCAGGCATTGGCGGCCCGCCTGTTCGACCCAGCGCGCGGTCTCTTTGGCGTCGTCATGTTCATTCAGATAGGCCACGACCACGTCAGCGCCTTCACGGGCGAAGGCGATCGCCACTGCGCGGCCGATGCCGCTGTCGGCGCCGGTGATCAGCGCAATCTTGCCGGCCAGCCGCCCGGAACCGACGTAGCTCTGTTCGCCGCAATCGGGGTAGGGCTGCATTTTGCTTTGCGCGCCCGGGACGGTTTGGGCCTGTTTGGGGAAGGGCGGTTTTGGGTAATCGGTCATCACAAATCTCCGAGGTCTCAGGGCAGGTATGGGTGGTTGACCCGGACGGTTTGCCGTGAGTTCGATCGGATTTGCGCTGCACACCCGCTGCAAACACAAAGCCTCTGTAGGAGCTGCCGAAGGCTGCGATCTTTTGCTCTTGTTTTTAACAATCAAAAGCAAAAGATCGCAGCCTGCGGCAGCTCCTACAAGGGATCATCTGTGTTTTCAGGTGTTGCGGTGTGCCAGGGCGCGCTCCATGCGGCTGATGCCTTCTTCAAGCAACGACCTTGGGCAGCCGAAGTTCAGGCGCACGAACTGTTGGTGTTGATCACCGAAATCCACCCCGGCGCTGAGAGCGACCTTGGCCTGTTCGAGGAAGAACTGCTGCGGATTGCCCAGTTCCAGCGCCGAGCAATCGAGCCACGCCAGATACGTCCCTTGCGGCACGTTGATGGTCACGCCCGGCAAGCGGCTGCGCACCGCATCCACCAGCCAGTCGCGATTGGCCTGCAGGTAGGTTTTCAGTTCGGCCAGCCACGGCGCGCCTTCGCTGTAGGCGACGCGGGTGGCTTCCATGCCCAGCGGGTTGACGCTGTCGACCATGCCGCAACGGGCGTGGTTGACGCGTTCGCGCAGGGCGGCGTCCTGGATGATCATGAACGAGGTCTTGAGGCCAGCGATGTTGTAAGCCTTGCTGGCGGACATCAGGGTGATGGTGCGCTTGGCAATTTCCGGACTGAGGGACGCGGTCGGAATGTGCGAGCGGCCGTCGAAACACAGCTCGGCGTGGATCTCGTCGGAGATGATCCAGGCGTCTTGGGCCACACAGATATCGGCCACGGCTTGCAGCTCTTCGCGGCCAAAGACTTTACCGATCGGGTTGTGCGGGTTGCTCAGGAGCAGGGCGCCGCCGCCGTGCAATGCTTCGCGCAGGCTGTCCAGATCAGTGGCGTAGGTGCCATCCGCCAGAGCATCGAACGGCAGTTCAACCTTGTTCAGCCCCCAATGGCCCGGCGCCTGGCGCAGTGGCGGGTAGTTCGGCACCTGCACTACGACGTTCTGCTGCGGTTTGACCAGCGCCTTGAGGGCCATGTTGAAACCGGATTCGACGCCCGGCAGGAAGATCAGCTCCTGCGGTTTGACCTTCCAGGCGAACTTGTTCCACAGGTCGGCGACGATGGCTTCACGCAGATTGTCCTGGGCCACGCTGTAACCCACCAGCGGGTGCAGCAGACGCTGCTGCAAGGCCTCGATGACCACGGGTGGCGCGGCGAAATCCATATCAGCGACCCACATCGGCAACACGTCGGCCGGATAGCGGCTCCACTTGGTGCTGCCGGTGTTGTGGCGGTCGAATACCTGATCAAAATCGAAAGTCATGCGCGGTCTCGTGAAGGCGGGATTGGTCCTGGGCGCCATTCTAAGCCCAACCCGACCCATGTGGGAGCTGGCTTGCCAGCGATGGCGTCGTCACTGTCGCTATTAGTGTTAACTGATCCACCGCTTTCGCTGGCAAGCCAGCTCCCACAGGGTTTTGTGTTCGTTGGCGGATGTACCGACAAACGGCCGACGGTCGGTTTTCACACAGAGTGTGTGGTCATTGTCTACAGTGAAAAAACCGGCAGTCATTCTGCCGTAACCGTGTTTGTCCAGAAAAAGCCCGGCTCAAGTACCGGGTTCCACCTGATCAGGAGTGCACGATGGATCTCAGCCGTCGTCAATTCTTCAAGGTCGCCGGTATCGGCCTTGCAGGCTCTAGCCTGGGCGCGTTGGGCATGGCCCCGACGCAGGCCTTCGCCGAGCAGGTGCGTCACTTCAAGCTTGCCCACACCCATGAAACCCGCAACACCTGCCCGTATTGCTCGGTCGGTTGCGGGTTGATCATGTACAGCCAGGGCGATGCCGCGAAGAACGTCGCGCAAAATATCATTCACATCGAGGGCGACGCCGACCACCCGGTCAACCGCGGCACCCTGTGCCCAAAAGGCGCGGGCCTGCTGGACTTCATTCACAGCCCGGGCCGCTTGCTGTATCCGCAAACGCGCAAGCCCGGCAGCAGCGAATGGACCCGGATCAGTTGGGATGAAGCGTTGGATCGCATCGCCGATCTGATGAAGGCCGACCGCGACGCCAATTTCATCGAGAAGAACGCCACCGGGCAAACGGTGAATCGCTGGCTGACCACCGGGTTTCTCGCCGCGTCGGCCGCGTCCAACGAAGCCGGTTACATCACCCAGAAGGTGATTCGCAGTCTCGGCATGCTGGGGTTCGATAACCAGGCGCGTGTCTGACACGGCCCGACGGTGGCAAGTCTTGCCCCGACGTACGGCCGTGGAGCCATGACCAATACCTGGACCGATATCGCCAACGCGAATCTGATCCTGGTGATGGGTGGCAACGCAGCAGAAGCGCATCCGTGCGGCTTCAAATGGGTGACCGAAGCCAAGGCGCATAACGCTGCCCGGCTGATCGTGGTCGACCCGCGTTTTACCCGGACCGCTTCGGTGGCCGACTATTACGCGCCGATCCGCACCGGCACCGACATCGCCTTCATGGGCGGGTTGATCAATTACCTGCTGACTCAGGACAAGATCCAGCACGAATACGTACGCAATTACACCGACGTCTCGTTCATCGTCAAAGCCGGCTATGGCTTTGAAGACGGCATCTTCAGCGGCTACGACGCGGCCAAACGCAGCTACACCGATAAATCCGGCTGGGGTTACGAGCTGGGCGAGGACGGCTTCGTCAAGGTCGACCCGACCCTGCAGGATCCGCAATGCGTCTATCAATTGATGAAGCAGCATTACAGCCGCTACAACATTGATCTGGCGAGCCAGATCTGTGGGATGCCGGTCGATGCGATGCAGAAAATCTGGGATGAGATTGCCACGTGCTCCACGCCCGGCAAGACCATGACCATCCTGTATGCGCTCGGCTGGACGCAACACTCGATTGGCGCACAGATCATCCGCAGCGCGGCGATGGTGCAACTGCTGTTGGGCAACGTCGGCATGCCCGGCGGCGGCGTTAACGCGTTACGCGGGCACTCGAATATTCAGGGCCTGACCGACCTCGGGTTGCTGTCCAACTCGCTGCCGGGCTATCTGACCCTGGGCAGCGATGGCGAGCAGGACTACAACGCCTTCATCAAAAAGCGCACACAAGTGCCGCTGCGTCCGGGGCAATTGTCCTACTGGCAGAACTACAGCAAATTCCACGTCAGCCTGATGAAGTCGTGGTACGGCGCCAACGCCACGCTGGAGAACAACTGGAATTACGACTACCTGCCGAAACTCGATATCCCCAACTACGACGTCCTGAAGATGTTCGACCTGATGAGCCAGGGCAAGGTCAACGGCTACATGTGCCAGGGCTTCAACCCGATCGCCGCGCTGCCCGACAAGAACCGGGTGATGGGCGCGCTGGCCAAGCTCAAATGGCTGGTAGTGATGGATCCGCTGGCCACCGAAACCTCGGAATTCTGGCACAACGTCGGGCCATACAACGACGTGAAAAGTGCGGAGATCCAGACCGAAGTGATTCGCCTGCCGACCACCTGCTTTGCCGAGGAGGACGGTTCGCTGGTCAACAGCAGCCGTTGGCTGCAATGGCACTGGAAAGGCGCCGACGGCCCCGGCGAAGCGCAGACCGACATTCGCATCATGAGCGAACTGTTCCTGCGCCTGCGCAAGCGTTATCAGGCCGAGGGCGGCAAGTTCGCCGATCCGCTGCTGAACCTGTCGTGGCCGTACAAGATCCCCTTCGAACCCTCGCCGGAGGAGCTGGCCAAAGAGATCAACGGCAGCGCCATGGCCGACTTCACCGACGCCAGCGGCGTGGCGGTCAAGGCCGGTACGCAACTGGCCGGGTTCGGCCTGCTCAAGGATGACGGCAGCACCGCATCCGGCTGCTGGATCTTCGCCGGCAGCTGGACCGAGGCCGGTAACCAGATGGCCCGGCGCGACAACGCCGACCCGTATGGCATGCACCAGCATCTGGGCTGGGCGTGGGCGTGGCCGGCCAACCGGCGGATTCTCTACAACCGCGCTTCGGCGGATGTCTCGGGCAAACCGTGGGATCCGAAAAAACGCTTGGTCTGGTGGAACGGCAAGGCTTGGGGCGGCACCGATGTGCCGGACTACAAGGCCGATGTGCCGCCTGAAGCCGGGATGAACCCGTTCATCATGAACCCCGAAGGCGTGGCGCGGTTCTTCGCCGTCGACAAAATGAACGAGGGACCATTCCCCGAGCATTACGAGCCGTTCGAAACGCCGATCGGCATCAACCCGCTGCACCCGCAAAACAAGAAAGCCACCAGCAACCCGGCGGCGCGGATCTTCGATTCGGTCTGGGAAAGCCTCGGCGAAGCCAAGGACTTCCCGTACGCCGGCACCAGCTACCGGCTGACCGAGCACTTCCACTTCTGGAGCAAGCATTGCAAGTTGAATGCGATTGCCCAGCCGGAGCAGTTCGTCGAAATCGGCGAAGTGCTGGCGAAGGAGAAAGGCATCGCCGCTGGAGATCGGGTGCGGGTCAGCTGCAAGCGCGGGTTCATCGAGGCGGTGGCGGTGGTGACCAAACGCATCCGGCCGCTGCAGGTCAACGGCCAGGTGGTGCATCAGATCGGCATCCCGCTGCACTGGGGGTTCACCGGTCAGACGCGCCACGGTTACCTGACCAACACCCTGGTGCCGTTCCTCGGCGATGGCAACACACAGACCCCGGAATCCAAGTCATTCCTGGTCAACGTGGAGAAACTGTAAATGGCCAGCCAAGACATCATTGCCCGCTCGGCCACCACCACGGTGCCGCCCTCGGTGAGGAATCAGCAGGAAGTCGCCAAGCTGATCGACACCACCAAATGCATCGGCTGCAAGGCCTGCCAGGTCGCCTGCTCGGAATGGAACGAGCTGCGCGACGAGGTCGGCCACAACCATGGCACCTACGACAACCCGCAGGACCTGAGCGCAGAAACCTGGACCCTGATGCGCTTCACCGAACACGAGACCGACGCCGGTAACCTCGAGTGGCTGATCCGCAAGGATGGCTGCATGCATTGCGCCGAGCCGGGTTGCCTTGCGGCATGCCCAAGTCCCGGGGCGATCATCAAGCACGCCAACGGCATCGTCGATTTCGATCAGGACCACTGCATCGGTTGCGGTTATTGCATCACCGGTTGCCCGTTCAACATTCCGCGGATTTCGCAGAAGGATCACAAGGCCTACAAGTGCACCTTGTGTTCCGACCGCGTCGCGGTAGGGCTGGAACCGGCCTGCGTGAAAACCTGCCCGACCGGCGCCATTGTGTTCGGCAGCAAGGAAGACATGAAGGAACACGCCGCCGAACGCATCGTCGACCTGAAAAGCCGTGGCTTCGACAACGCCGGGCTGTACGACCCGGAAGGCGTCGGCGGCACTCATGTGATGTACGTGCTGCACCACGCCGACACGCCGAAGATCTACGCCGGGTTGCCGGATGCACCAGCCATCAGTCCGCTGGTGGGCCTGTGGAAAGGCATCAGCAAACCGCTGGGTCTGCTGGCAATGGGCGCGGCGGTGCTGGCCGGGTTCTTCCATTACGTGCGTATCGGGCCGAATCGCGTCGAGGAAGATGAACATCCGGCGCCACCCGATACCTCGGTGCATGTCGTTGATCCGGCGGTGCACACCTTCGATCCACGCGGGGAGGACCGGCCATGAGCAACAAGACGATCCTGCGCTACACCGCCAACCAGCGCACCAATCACTGGCTGGTGGCGATTCTGTTCTTCATGGCCGGGCTGTCGGGGCTGGCGTTGTTTCATCCGTCGATGTTCTGGCTCACCAACCTGTTCGGTGGCGGGCCGTGGACACGGATTCTGCACCCGTTCATGGGCGTGCTGATGTTCGTGTTGTTCCTCGGCCTGGTGTTCCGCTTCTGGCGCGCGAATTTCTTCATCGACAACGATTGGAAGTGGTTGCGCCGCATTGATCGGGTGTTGGTCAACGATGAGGAAAGCGTACCGCCAGTGGGCAAGTACAACGCCGGGCAGAAGCTGCTGTTCTGGACTTTACTGCTGTGCATGCTCGGGTTGCTGTTTACCGGGCTGGTGATCTGGCGCGCGTATTTCAGCGCGTACTTCGGCATCACCGTGATCCGCTGGGCCATGCTCCTGCATGCGCTGGCCGGGTTTGTGCTGATCCTCAGCATCATCGTGCACATCTACGCCGGCCTGTGGATCAAGGGCTCGGTGGACGCGATGCTGCATGGCTGGGTCAGCCGCGCCTGGGCAAGGAAACACCACGAACTGTGGTATCGCGACATCACCCGCGACGAACGCAATCCGGACGTGCCGGAGCGACCGATCACCAAAAAGGGCTGACCTTTGGCAACCATTCTTGAACCCGGAGAAATCGAAGCGGCGGCCAGTTCGCCGCCGTTTCTGCACCTGCCACCGCACGATCTGTTCACTTTGCGCGCCCAGCGTCTGGAGCAATTGGCTCAAGGGCATCCGCTGGCCGATTACCTGCACCTGATCGCCGGATTGTGCCGGGCTCAGCAGCAGGTTTTCGACGATCCACCGCTGACGGCGCCGTTCGATCAGCAAAGGATCGAAGCTTGTCAGATACATGGTTTGCCGCCGTTTGCTGCCGATACGCTGGTGCGCGAGGAGGGATGGCAGGTTTATCTCGATGCCTTGCTGCAACGCTATGTGCCGCCCGATCAACCCGCCGTGGTCGACGCGCTCGCCACCGTGCGCGGCGCCAGTGCCGGGCAGTTGCGATCATGGGCGGTGGCGCTGGTCAGCGGCCAGTACTCGATGGTGCCAGCGCAGTTGGTGCCGTTTCTCGGCGCCGGGTTGCAAGCGGCGTGGAGCCACTGGCTGCTCAGCGCACCGAACCTGCAACTGAAACCCGGCGACAGCCTCAGCCAATGCCCGGGCTGTGGTTCGCCGGCGATGGCCGGGGTGATCCGCCATCGCGGCAAACACAACGGTCTGCGCTATCTGGTGTGTTCGCTGTGCGCTTGCGAATGGCACGTGGTGCGGGTCAAGTGTGTGTATTGCGAGTCGAGCAAAGGCCTGGATTACCTGAGCCTCGAAGACGATCGCCACGCCGCCAATCAGGCGCCGATTCGGGCGGAGGTCTGCCCAAGCTGCAACAGTTACCTGAAACTGGTGTACCTGGAGAACGATGCCGAAAGCGAAGCGTTGTCGGCGGACCTCAGCAGCCTGCTGCTCGACATGCGCCTGGCGCAGGACGGTTTTCAGCGTCTGGCACCGAATCTGATGCTGGCACCGGGAGACGAATGAGCAGAGCGTCTACACTCCTGAAAAACTTGTGGGAGGGGGCTTGCTCCCGAAGGGGCCGTTTCAGTCAGATTATTTGTGGCTGACTCACCGCATTCGCGAGCAAGCCCGCTCCCACAATTGGGGGCCGGTGTGCTGTATTTAGACGCGTTGCGTCTGGTCATGCCGGAGAGTCTTGTTTTCGGGAGTGGCTGATGTCTTCGAGTGTTGCCCTGCGGTTGCCTTCCATTGATGGTTTGTTGCGTCACCCGGCCTGTGTGCCACTGCTTGAGCGTTATGGTCGTGAGGCGTTGCTGAGCGGTTTGCGGCAGTTGCTGGATGAATTGCGCTCAGACGTGTTGAAAGGGCAATTGTCGGCCATTGAAATCAGTCCCGAAGTGCTCGCCGGCCGCGTCGGTGAGCGCCTGGCCCAGCAACAGCGCAGCAACGTGCGCCGGGTGTTCAACCTCACCGGCACGGTGCTGCACACCAATCTTGGCCGGGCGCTGTTGCCGGAGGAAGCCATCGACGCGGTGCAGATGGCCGCCCGTTATCCGCTCAATCTCGAATTCGATCTGGCCAGCGGCAAGCGCGGTGATCGCGACGACCTGATCGAAGGCCTGATCCGCGAGCTGACCGGTGCCGAAGCCGTCACCGTGGTCAACAACAACGCCGCTGCGGTGCTCCTGACGCTGAACAGCCTCGGGGCGCGCAAGGAAGGCATTATCTCGCGCGGCGAACTGATCGAGATCGGTGGCGCGTTTCGCATCCCCGACATCATGGCCCGCGCTGGCGTGCGCCTGCACGAAGTCGGCACCACCAACCGCACCCACGCCCGCGACTACGAAGCCGCAATCAGCCCGCGCAGCGGCTTGATCATGCGCGTGCATGCAAGCAACTACAGCATCGAAGGCTTTACCGCCCGGGTGCCCACCGCCGAACTGGCCGAGCTGGCCCATCTGCACGGCTTGCCGCTGCTGGAAGATCTGGGCAGTGGCAGTCTGCTGGACCTGACCCGCTGGGGCCTGCCGGCAGAACCGACGGTGCGTCAGGCGTTGCTCGATGGCGCGGACATCGTCACCTTCAGCGGCGACAAATTGCTGGGTGGGCCGCAGGCCGGGTTGATCGTCGGGCGCAAAGACTTGATCGCGAAGATCAAGAAAAATCCGTTGAAGCGCGCCTTGCGGGTCGACAAGTTGACCTTGGCCGCGCTGGAAGCGGTGCTCGGCCTGTATCGCGATCCGGATCGCCTCGCCGAACGTCTGCCGAGTTTGCGGCTGTTGACTCGCCCGCAAGCCGAGATCCTCGCCCAGGCGTGCCGTTTGCAACCGGCGCTGGCTGAGGTCTTGGGCACAACCTGGCAGGTCAGCGCCGTGCAGGCCTTGGGCATGATCGGCAGCGGCAGCCAACCGGTGGCGCGCTTGCCGAGTGCGGCGCTGTGCCTGCGCCCGCAGGTGTCGAAACGCTTGCGCGGGCGTTGTCTGCTGAATCTGGAAGCGACGCTGCGCCAGTTGCCGATCCCGGTACTCGGGCGCATTGACGATGATGCGCTGTGGCTTGATCTACGCCAACTCGACGACGAAGCGGCGTGGCTGGCGCAGTTGCCGCAGTTGCAGGTGGAGTCGTGATCGTCGGCACCGCCGGGCACATCGACCACGGCAAGACCTCGTTGCTGCAAGCCCTGACCGGGCAAACCGGCGACCGGCGCCCGCAGGAGCGCGAGCGCGGGATGACCATCGACCTTGGTTACTTGTATGCCGAGCTGGAACCCGGTGTCGGCCTGACCGGGTTCATCGATGTGCCGGGCCACGAGAAATTCACCCACAACATGCTCGCCGGGGCGCAGGGCATCGATCTGGTGTTGCTGGTGGTGGCAGCGGACGACGGGGTGATGCCGCAGACCCGCGAGCATCTGGCGATTGTCCAGTTGCTGGGCATTCCCCGGGCACTGGTAGCGATTACCAAGTGCGACCGGGTTGAAGCGGGCAGGGTGGCGCAGGTTCAGCGGCAGATTGTCGACCTGCTCGAGGCCGGGCCCTATGCCGATGCGCCGATCCTCGCCGTATCGAGCGTGAGCGGGCAGGGTGTCGATGAACTGCGCCAGAGCTTGCTGCAGTTCCAACGCGAAATACATGAGCGCAGTCGCGAAGGTGGTTTTCGCCTGGCCATCGACCGCGCGTTCAGCGTGGCGGGCGCCGGGATCGTGGTGACTGGCACGGCGTTGTCGGGGACGGTTACGGTGGGGGACAAACTGGCCCTTGGGCCGTCCGGCAAATCGGTGCGGGTGCGAGGCCTGCACGCGCAAAATCAGCCCGCCGAGCAGGCCTTCGCCGGGCAACGGGTGGCGCTGAATATCAGTGGTGATCGACTGGCGCTGGAACAGATTCATCGCGGCCAATGGCTGTTGGCCGAATGGCTGCACGCGCCGACGCAACGGGTCGATATCGAATTTCAACTGCTGCCCGGTGAGCGCACCTTCGAACACTTTCACCCGGTGCACGCACACCTCGGTACGCAAGACGTCATCGCCCGCGTGGCGTTGCTCGAAGGCCCGCGTTTGAACCCCGGCGAGCGGATGTTCGCGCAACTGCTGATCAACGCCCCGGTGCACGCGGTGCAGGGTGATCGCGTGATCCTGCGTGACCAGAGCGCGCAACGCACCCTCGGCGGCGGCCAGGTGCTCGACCCGTTCGCTCCGGCCCGGCAACGCCGCAGCCCGGAACGGCTGGCGCAGCTGCAAGCGCTGGCCAGCAGCGACAGTTTTGAACAGGCGCTGCCACTGCTGCTCGACCACAGCGCTGGCGGCCTCGATCCGCAACGGCTGGAGCGCCAGTTCAATCGCCAGCGTGAAGGCTGGTCGCTTCCGGCCAACGTGCGGCTGATCGACACCCGCCAAGGCCCGGTGCTGTTCAACGTCCAGCGCTGGGCGCAGTTGAAGTTCACCCTGTTGCAGCAGTTGGCCAAATTGCACGAGCTGGAACCGGACCAGATGGGGCCGGACCGTGATCGCCTGCGTCGCTTCAGTGGTCTGGCGCTGGAGCGCTCGACCTTTATCAGCCTGCTGGAAGAACTGCGTGCAGCCGGCTCGATCAACGCCAGCGGGCCGTGGTTGCATCTGCCTGATCACCAAGTGCGCTTGAATGCCGAGGACGAAACGCTGTGGCAGCGCATGCAGCCGCTGTTCGAGCAGGCCGGGTTTGATCCACCGTGGGTGCGCGACGTTGCCAATGTGCTGGCAGCGGAAGATGCCGTGGTGCGCCTGCTGCTGCGCAAACTGGCGCGACTGGGTTTGATGCATCAGGTGGTGCGCGACCTGTTTCTGACTGACGTGCAACTGCGGCGCATGGCCGACATTCTGTTGCAACTGGAGCAGGAAAATCCGTCGATCCAGGTGACAAGCTTCCGCGATGCGCTAGGCTTGGGACGCAAACGCTGTATTCAATACCTGGAATACTTCGACCGCCTCGGCCTGACCCGACGCATCGGCGAATCCCGCGTGATCCGCCACGACAACGCGCTGGCCAGTGCCGACGCACCCTGAGTTCAAAGGAAGGCAATCGCGCCCGGTGGCGCGGCCGGGCTTCAAACCCGGTTGGGGACGGCATCCGTTCCCGGGCAGGTTCGACTCCGGCTGCCTTCCGCCAATCACGCAATATTCCAAATCTCACCCAATCCCCCCTGTGGGAACGAGCTTGCTCGCGAAAGCGATCTATCAGTTGATATCAATGCTGAATGACATATCGCTTTCGCGAGCAAGCCCGCTCCCACTGGGATTGGGTTTCAAATTTGAATGACAGGAACACCAAACGACAGATCAAACCGCGCCTCTTGATTCCAGATTTACCTCGGTTCCTTGTAGGAGTGAGCCTGCTCGCGATAGCGGTCGATCAGTCTAAATTGAAATGAATGACACACCGCTATCGCGAGCAGGCTCACTCCTACAGGGGGGATGCGTTACAGCACGCCATACTCGCGCGCTGTGCGATCCACCGCGATGCGCGTCTTGTCGACCAGTTCATCCAGCTCGGCCCGTGTGGCGATCAGCGCCGGGGCCATGATCATCCGGCCCAGCGTCGAACGAATGATCAAGCCTTCCTCAAATCCAATCGTGCGGCAGCGCCAGGCGATGTCGTTTTCGTTGGCGAAACGCTTGCGGGTGGCTTTGTCTTCGGCGAACTGCAACGCCGCCACCAGCCCGACACCCTGAAGCTCACCCACTAGCGGATGGTTGCCGAACACCTCGCGCAGGCAGTTTTGCAGGTACGGGCCGGTGTCGGATTTCACCTGAGTGACCACGCCTTCATCGCGCAAGGCCTTGAGGTTGGCGATGGCCACCGCAGCCGCCACCGGGTGTCCGGAGTAGGTCAGGCCGTGGGCGAACACGCCGCCTTTTTCCACCAGCGCCTCGGCCATGCGTCGCGACAGGATCAACCCGCCCATGGGGATGTAGCCGGAGGTCAGGCCTTTGGCGATGGACAGGGTGTCCGGTTCAAAGCCAAAAGCCTGATGCGCGAACCATTCGCCGGTGCGGCCGAAGCCGCCGATGACTTCGTCGGCGCACAGCAACACGTCATATTTACGACAGATACGCTGGATTTCCGGCCAGTAAGTGGCGGGCGGAATGATCATGCCGCCGGCGCCCTGGAACGGTTCGGCGACGAATGCAGCAACCTTGTCGGCGCCCAGTTCGAGGATCTTGTCTTCCAGTTGCCGCGCCGCTTGCAGGCCGAATTCTTCCGGGCTGAGGTTGCCTTCGTGAGCGAACCAGTACGGTTCGTCGATGTGTGCGACGTCGGGAATGGTGCCGCCCATTTCATGCATGAATTTCATGCCGCCCAGCGCCGTCGCGGCAAGGGTCGAGCCGTGGTAGCCGTTCCAGCGGCCGATCATGATTTTCTTCTCGGGCTGGCCCATCACCTGCCAGAACTTGCGCACGGTGCGGATCAGCACTTCGTTGGCTTCGGAACCGGAGTTGGTATAGATCGCGTGGCTATAGTGCTGGGGCAGCAGGCTGAACAACAATTCGGAGAGCTCGATCACCTGCGGGTGAGTGGTGTGGAAGAACATGTTGTAGTAGGGCAGTTGTTGCAACTGCGCGGTGGCGGCGGCGGCCAGATCCTTGCGCCCATAACCGAGGTTGGTGCACCACAGGCCGGACATGCCGTCCAGGTAGCGATTGCCGTCGTTGTCCCACAGCGCCAGGCGATCACCGCTGACCATCACCCGCGGGCCTTCCTCGTTGAGGGCCTTCTGATCGACGAACGCGTGAATGTGGTGGGCGGCGTCGGCGGCCTGGTAATCGCGGGTGCTGCGGGTCGGATCGAATTCGGCGGACATGGCGGTTCTCCAGAGAAACGGGGCAAGTGGGTGCGCGTTCATTCCAGCGGTGCACGGTTAATATTTGTCACTTAAAAATATTTTTGTAAAGAAAATATTTGTCGGTGAAAAAAGAAATCCGTAGGCTGCTTCCCATTGGCACCACAGGACATCAGCACCATGAGCGGGCTCAGAGAACGGCAAAAGGAACAGCGCAGAGAAGTCATCGCGCAGGCAGCGCTGGAGCTGTTCATCAGCAACGGCTTCGGCGCGACCACGCTGGAGCAGATCGCCAATCAGGCCGGGGTCTCGGCGCCGACCGTGGTCAATTACTTCGGCGGCAAGCAGGAGATTCTGCTGGCGTTGCTCAAGCAACCGGACGAGCAGGCCATGCGCGACGCCCGGGCCAATCTCGACGACGACAGTGATCCGCTGGAGGCGTTGTGCGAGTTCGAAGGCTTGATGACCGACTATCAACTGCAAGCGATGCCGGCTTCGCTGTGGCGTGAGTTGGCGCCGTTTCTGCTCACCGGCGAACTGGCTCAGGCGTTGAGTCCGTGGAATGCGGCGGTGATTGAAGAAACCAAGGCGCTGCTCGGGCATTTTCAGACGCAGGGCAAGGTGCGTGCCTCAGTTGATCTCGACGTGGCGGCGACGTTGTTCAACCAGTACGCGAATATGGCGTTCATTCGCTTGGCGACCGAGCCTGAGCCGGACAGGGCTGCACATGCCGAACACATGCGCGGTGTTCTGAGCTTGCTGTGCCACGGCATGCTCGCGCAGTGATCGCATCTTGGGAAAAGGCCTACAGACGCTAAACCCGCGCGCCCCTCAACATTCCTCTGCTGCGACTCACTTGGCCAGACCGAGTGGGGCAGCAGTGACACCCATTTGCGGCTTGCAGATGGGCGTCAGTAATTGAGCCGCCATGAAGGCGGCGCATCGACAATTATAGGAATCCAGTATGAAAAGCATTTTCAAGGCAACGATCGCCATCACTGTTGTCACCGGCGTCGCGCTGCTGTCGGGCTGCACCGGCCAGGTCTACAACCAACCGAAGAATTGCACCTACGATTACCTGTTCCACCCATCGGTTTCGGTCTCGAAAATCATTGGTGGCTGCGGTCCGGTAGACAAGCTGCCGCAATAAGCACAGCGGTCTGAGCTGAACCCTCCGTTGCGCAATGGACGGAGGGTTCTACGGGCCTTTCGGCAACCACGGTTGCATCTGCTGCAGCAATCCACGCCCGCCACGACGCAGTCCGGCCGCCAGGGTCAGCCACGACAGTTCGGTCATGATCACCTCAGAGGCGTGCAGCAAGCGCACTTCGCCCGCCGTGCCACCGGCCGTTCCGCCATCCGGCATGTACACCGTCAGCCAGTCGCCGACGCTTTCCACCACCAGGCACAGTCGCCAGCCTTGTTCCTCGGCAATCATGCCGACCTTCGCACCGTCGGGAGTCTCCATCCCGGCGAACCGCGCAGTGGTGTCCTTGAGCAACTGGTAGCCCGGCAGGTTACTCAGCACCTTGTCGCCGGTGGCTTCAATCGCTCGGGCCGCCGTCGAAGAACGGGCCAGCAGCCCGGCGAGAAAACACAGCACAATCAAACCGAGCAACGTGGCCAGCGTGATCAGGGTCACGCCGGCAATGTCATGCCCGGCAAACATCGGCAGCAGCTTTTCCACGGGACTACGCAACAGGTGAATGGCTTTTTCCAACAGGACGAAAATCAGCACCAAGGGCAGAATGAACAGCAATCCGCCAAGCACGGTGGTTTTGATGAACTTGAACATGGCAGCTCCTTGCTGAATTCCTTCAGTGACAGAAACGAAGGCTAGCTGATTAAAATGCCGAGGCCGACTGGCGAAGAACAAGGAGCAGGGCGCATGAGCGCTGATGCAACATCTGGCTCAGTTGCACCCAGAGCATGAGTGGATTCAACGATTGCAAACAACTGAAAAATACTCCCAACCCAACGCATGAACTGTGGCGAGGGAGCTTGCTCCCGCTGGGGCGCGAAGCGGCCCCGCTGTTGAGGAGGACTGCTGTGCAGTCCAGCGGGAGCAAGCTCCCTCGCCACAAAAAGCCACCTGGATGTTCAGGACTGACCAAGATCACTTCATCGGACCAATCCTTGCCCGGCCGACGGGGTGTTGTCCGAGCACTCGATGTGCAACTGGCCGTGGCTCATGATCCACTGGATCAGCTCGGCGGTCGGAATCGAATGCACGTACTCCACCCATTGCGAATCGGTGGGGCCGTACTGTTCGAAATAGCGGCGCAGGACGATCCGGCTCTGATCGTTGGCCAGCCCCAGGCAGAATTCCTGAAACAGCAGCGGCGCATTCTGATCAGGCGCGGTGGTGCGCTGGCTGAGAATCAACGGATAGCGGGCGTCGTGGCCCTCGGCGGTATAACGGTTGTGCAATGCGCTCATTGAATGCCCCCGGTAGTCGATGGCGTGCAGGATGCATGAGTGGCTTTGCCGCAGAATGTCCGCTTGATGTCCGTGGCGACGGAATGTTGCTCGATTGAAATATATGACCCGCCGGCCAGAATAGTTTTAGATGCGTTCTTTTTTGGCCTGAGGATCCTGTGCCCGTGAGCAGACTGCTGATCGTCGACGACGACGTGGAAATTCTCGCCCTGCTGAAGAAGTTCTTCGTCCAGCACGCCTACGAGGTCGATGTCGCCGCCGACGGCGTAGCGATGTGGGCGGCGATTGCGCAGCAGCGCCCGGACACGATCATTCTCGATTTGATGCTGCCCGGTGAAGGGGGCTTGAGCCTGTGCCAGAAAGTGCGGGCGCAGATGGGCATTCCGATCATCATGCTGACCGCCATGGGCGAGTTGAGTGACCGGATTGTCGGCCTCGAACTGGGTGCCGATGACTACGTCACCAAACCGTTCGCCCCGCGTGAATTGCTGGCCCGCCTGCGCGCCGTGCAGCGTCGCGCCGGCGAGCAGGTCAGCCCGGCGAGTGAACCTTCGCGGCCGGTGATCGCCTTCGCCGGTTGGCATCTTGATATCACCTGTCGCGAGCTGCGCTCCCCGGAAAACGTGATGATTCCGCTGTCCGGTGGCGAGTTCGATCTGCTGGTGGTGTTTCTTGAGCATCCGCAACGCATCCTCACTCGCGAACAACTGATCGACCTGTCGCGCGGTCAGGGTCACGACGCCTTTGATCGCAGCATCGACGTGCAGGTCAGCCGCCTGCGGCGCAAGATCGAACCGGACAGCAAGCGCCCGGATCTGATTCGCACCGTGCGCAACGGCGGCTATATGTTCACCGCCAAGGTCAGCCGTTCATGATCCGTCGACTGTTGCGGCGCGACCCGCTGAGTCGGCGGATCGCCCTGACCATCGTCGCCGCCATGCTCGCTTCGCTGGCGCTCAATTTCCTGTTCGTCGAAGTTGCCGGGACCTGGGCGCGCCCGCCCATTGAACGCACCGGGTTGCTGGAGCAGATTGCCGCGACCGTCAAAGTGATCGAGGCCGCACCGGCGCCTTTGCGCGCGCAACTGGCGCAAGCGGCAAGCGGCCCGAAACAGCAGGTGACGTGGGAGGCGCAACGCGCTGATCTCGGATTACCACCGGGGGGAACGCCGCTCGTGGCCGACAAGACGTCGGTGCTGCATCAGTTGTTGGGCGAAGAGCGAAACATTCGGGTGTTCAATCCCGCTGACTGGCCGAGCGGCAGTCCGCGCGCCCGCTATGCGGCGTTGATCCAGTTGCCGGATGCCAGTTGGTTGTTGTTCTCCTCGCTTGAGCGTTCATGGGGGCTGGACATCGGCACGCGCATCGCGATCATCATCGCTTTGGGCCTGGTGGCCACCGTGCTGGTGGCCTGGCTTGCCACGCAGCAACTGGCCAAGCCGTTGCAACGCTTTGCCAGCGCCGCCCGCCGCTTTGGCGGTGATCTGCGCGCGCCGCCGATCAAGATCGAAGGCCCGGACGAAATCCGCCAGGCGATCATCGCCTTCAACACCATGCAGGCGCAGATTCAGCACTACATCAGCGAACGCACGCACATGCTCGCGTCAATTTCCCACGACTTGCGCGCACCGCTGACCCGCATGCGCCTGCGCAGCGAGTTCATGGAGGACTTTGATCATCAGGGCAAACTGATTCGCGACATCGAAGAAATGCAGTCGATGATCAACGCGGCACTGGCGTTCTTTCGTGAAGACACTCAGCCGGAGCAAAGCACCGCGTTCGACCTCTCGGAGTTGCTGCAGACGATCATCGACGACTACCGCGACCAGAACATCGACATTGACTTCAGCGGCCCGGCGCATCTGGTCTACGAGGGCCGCCCGCTGGGGATCAAACGGGTGATCGTCAACCTGCTGGAAAACGCCGAAAAGTACGCGCAGAACCCGGCGATTGTGCTGAGCAGTGATGGCTACAGTGTCTGCATCGACGTCAGCGATAGCGGGCCGGGGATTCCCGAAGCATTGTTGCAGCGGGTGTTCGAGCCGTTTTTCCGTCTGGAAACCTCGCGCAACCGGGAAACCGGTGGCGTCGGGCTCGGGCTGTCGGCGGCACGGGCGATCGTGCGCGAGCAAGGCGGCGAGTTGACGTTGAGCAATCGCAGCAGCGGTGGCTTGCTGGCGCGGGTTGAGCTGCCTTTGTAATACTTTGAAACATTTGCCTGTCACGGGCGGTCAACAGGACACATTCTCTGCAAGAAGCGTCCATGAAAACCCCACGGCCCTCCGAACGTCTCGAACCACTGTCACAACTGCGCAATCTGAAAATGGCCCGTTCCGCGCATGCCTATGTGCGCGGCAGTACGGTGCAGTTTTATGAGTGGCTGCACAGCCAGCCGGGCCGCAACCTGCCGAAGGGGCCGGCGGTATGGATCTGCGGCGATTGTCATGCAGGCAATCTCGGGCCGACCGGCGACCTGAAAGGGCGCATCGACATTCACATCCGCGACCTCGATCAAACGGTTATCGGCAACCCAGCGCATGATCTGGTCCGTCTGGCGCTGTCACTGGCCACGGCCGCCCGTGGCTCGGATCTGCCCGGCGTGGCCACCGCACGCATGCTCGAAGAGATGATGCGCGGTTACGAGCAGGCCTTCGAAGACGACGTCGACAAAGAACCGCCAAGACCGGCGCAAGTGAAGGCCGGGATGCGCAGCGCGGTGCAGCGCACCTGGAAGCATCTGGCCCAGGAACGCATTGAGAGCACCAAACCGACCATTCCGCTGGGCAAGCATTTCTGGTCGCTGTCACGTGAAGAACGCAGCGCGTTGAAGACCCTTTGCGCCACGCCAGACCTGCACACATTGGTGACCTCATTGAAGGGCCGCAACAAGGACGACCGGGTGAAAATGCTCGATTCGGCCTATTGGGTCAAAGGCTGCAGCTCGCTGGGGCTCAAGCGTTATGCGGTGCTACTCGGTGTGGGCGAGGGCGACGATCAGGAATATTGCCTGCTGGATATCAAGGAAGCGATTGCCGCCGCCGCACCCCGGGTGACCCGCGCCGCGATGCCGCGCGACAACGGCAAACGCGTGGTCGAAGGTGCGCGGTTTCTCTCGCCGGGCCTGGGCAACCGGATGATCGCCACCCGCGTGCTCGATCACGGCTTCTTCATCCGCGAACTGCTGCCTCAGGACATGAAACTGGAACTGGATCAATTGAGCCAGACCGACGCGATGCTCGCCGCCGGTTATCTGGCCCGCGTCGTGGGGTTGGCGCATGCCCGGCAGATGGACATGAGCACCCGGGCGGCGTGGATGCGCGAGCTGCAAGCCTGTCGCTCGAAGACACTGGATGCGCCGTCGTGGCTGTGGACCAGTGTCGTGCAGTTGGTGGGCAAACATGAGAAAGGTTATCTGGAACATTGCCGGCGTTATGCGCTGGAGCATTGATCGAGCTTAGCGGGCCAGTCCCTCAAGGGCGATAGTCACGGAGCTGGTCTGGCGCGGCCCGACCAGTGGGGCATTGGTCTGACTGCGATAAGCGTGCGGGCTGCTGCCCAGATGCTTTTGAAACGCCCGGCGCATGCGTTCTTCCCGGCCAAAACCAACGGTTTCGGCGATTCGCTTGATCGGCTCGCGGGTGGTCTTGAGTAACCATGTCGCCGCTTCCAGGCGCAGGTTTTCCACGGCTTGCGCCGGTGTTTCGCCGGTCGCGGCGACATAGGCGCGAGCAAAGTGCCGTGGGCTCATGCCGAACTGCTCGGCCAGGCGTTCCACGCGCAGATCACCGTTCAAATTCGCCGCAATCCAGCCATGTAAACGAGCCAGTCGCACATCCGGGTCGGTGCGCAGCGCTTTGGCTTGGGCGTTGAGTGACGCACTGAGTTGTGGTTGCTCGGCGCTGCGCCACAAAAACACCGTGAAGTAACGTGCCAGCGCCAGTGCCGCGTGGGCGCCCAGATCCTGTTCGACCAGACCGAGCGCCAGGTCGATACCCGCCGTGGCCCCGCCGCAGGTCCAGAGATTGCCGTCATGCAGGTAAAGCGCATCGGTCTGGCATTGCACCGACGGATAACGCGCCTGTAACTCATCAGCGAACTTCCAGTGAGTCACCACCTTGCGCCCATCCAGCAGTCCCGCAGCGGCCAAGGCAAAGCTACCGGTACCGATCGAGCAGAGTCGGCGAATGTCGGGCGCGCGGCGGCGCAGCCAGTCGCAGGCTTGCTGATCGGCTTCCAGCGCGGCCATGCCCGGGCCGCCCGCGATGATCAACGTGTCGATCAGCGCTGCCATCTGGTCGATCTGCTCAAGTGAGCAGGTGGTCACGGTAATGCCCGAGATCGACATGACCTGGCCACCCTGCGGTGAAGCGACCAGCAACCGATAGGGCGGATTTTCCGTGAAGTCTCCGGCCAGCACTCGCGGTATCGCGGCAAACACCTCAAGCGGCCCGGCCGCATTGAGCAACAGCAAATCATCGAACGCCAATACCACCACGGTGCGCGGAATGTCCGACATGGCAGCAAAGGAGGGGTGTTTGGCATGGAGCGGCACGGCGGGCCTCGACATACTGAAATCAATGCACAAGTGAGAGCGCGACAATGCCGATAAAAACTGCTGCTGCCAAGCATCCGCTTACCGCGCGCCTGAAAGCGCTGCTGTGCTGCGCCGCGTTGTTGCTGACCCCGGCAGTTTCTGCCATCGCCGGGCCGTTGAAGATGGGCGACCAGAGCGGTTTGATTCAGGCATTGCTGCACGCGGCGGGCGAGGATCAGGATCTGCCCTACGGGTTGTCGTGGCATCCGTTTCTGGCCGGGACCACGCTGCTCGAAGCACTGAGCGCCGGGGCGATCGACGTCGGTGTGGTGGGCAACGCGCCGCCAGTGTTTGCCCAGGCCGGCGGCTACGCGGTGCGGATCATCGGCGTGGCCAACGGTGCGCAAAACAACAACGCGCTGCTGGTGCCCGAAGGCTCCGAGGTGGGCAGCGTGGCTGATCTCCGAGGCAAACGAATCGCAGTCGCCAAAGGCACCAGCGGCCATTATCTGTTGTTGGCCGCGCTGCATCAGGCCGGCCTGTCGCCGCGTGAAGTGAACATCGCCTACGTCAGCCCGGTGGACGCGCAGAACGCTTTTGCCGGCGGCAAACTCGATGCGTGGTCGGTGTGGTATCCCTTCGTCGGTCAGGCGACTTCGCGGGGAGCACGAATTCTGCTCGATGGCAGCGCTTGGCCGGAAACCGGTCTGAACTTCACCGTCGCCAGTCAGCCGGCACTGGATGATCCCGAGCGAGCGGGGCAGGTGAGTGATCTTCTGGCCAGACTGGCCCGCGCTCAGAACTGGGCCACCGCGCATCCCGCAGACTGGGCCCGGGTGTTCGCGCAAACCACGCGGCTTCCCGTCGAACTGGTGCACGAAATGCTCGCGCATCAGAGCCTGCGTTACGTGCCGATTGAGCCTGCGGTGATTGCTTCACAGCAGCGTCTGGCGGACATGTTTGCCGCCGAGCGTCTGATCCCGCATCCGCTGCAAGTCGAGCAGATGTTCGACGACCGTTTCAACCGCGTGCTGCCTACGCCTTAACCCGCCTTTTTCACGCCCCGTTCACCGTGCTGCGACGCTGGCGGCCGGGGTTTACATGTCTGGAGAAAAGCTATGCCTGCTGTGCAAACCACTACGCTGAAACGCCAGAAAACCGGTCTGATCGCTGTCGATCACGCCCGCAGCGCCGGCGGCTACACCTTGTTCGCCCCGCAAACCGCGGACGGCCAAGTGTTTTTGATCGACCTTGACGGCGAGATCGTCCATCGCTGGAAACTGCCTCAGCGCCCGGGGCGCGACGCAGTGATCCTGCGCAACGGCAACCTTGGTTACAACGGCAACCATCCCGATTCGCCAGACCTGTTTCCGGGCTGGTCGGTGTGGCATGGCGGCGCGTTCAGCGAAGTCACTCCCGAAGGCGAGGTGGTCTGGGCGCACACTGACCTGTTGCATCACCACGACGCGCAATGGCTGGACAACGGCCACTTGCTGTACACCACCGCCGAGCCCTTGAGTGCGGAGCTGGCCCGGCGCGTGGTTGGCGGCATTCCCGGCAGCGAGGCGCCGGGCGGGGTGATTTATGCCGATGTGGTCAAGGAGGTCGATCGTCAGGGCAACGTGGTCTGGGAGTGGCGCAGTTGGGAGCACCTGCGCCCTGAAGATTATCCGCTGCACGAATGCTTCGAGCGCCATCACTGGCCGATGACCAACGCCGTGACTCCGGGCCGCGACGGCAAGGTGATTCTCAGCCTGCGCAGCGTTTCCTCAGTGATTGCCGTGCAACGTGGCAGCGGCGAAGTGCTGTGGCGTCTGGGACATGATCTGGTCGCGCAGCAGCATTGCCCGAGTGAACTGGAAAACGGCAATGTGCTGGTGTTCGACAACGGCATCTTCCGCCCCCACGTCAGCATGCCGCACTCGCGCATCGTCGAAATCAACCCGGCCACCCAACGCATCGAATGGCAATACGCCGATACGCCGGGCTACGCGTTCTTCACCCCGTTCATGGGCGGCGCGCAACGTCTGCACAACGGCAATACGCTGGTGACCGAGGCCAACTTCGGTCGCTTGTTCGAAGTCACTCAGGCTGGCGAAGTGGTGTGGGAATACGTCAATCCGCATTTCGCCAGCTACCCCGACGCGCCGTCGCGGCGCTATTTGCCGGGCGAGAACAACGCGATTTTCCGGGCGCACCGGTATCAGCGTCAGGACCTTCCATGGCTGCGTGACTGAACACCCACTCACTTAACCCACCGCAACGATCACGCTCACGCAAGCCACGCGCAGCGAAGTATCGACTCATCTCGAAGAGCGGCTTGAGGCCGCTCCAGGAACCACCGATGAATCTTCTTTATTCGCGCACCTTTAACGCTGGCGCACTGAGCCTGTGTTCGCTGATGCCGTTTTTGCCGGCAACGGCCAATGAGCTGCCGGCCAATTCCGATACGCTGCAGACGGTCACGGTTGAGGCCCGCCGCCGCAGCGAAGACGCCCAGCAAGTGCCAACGGCGATGAGCGTGCTCGGCGCACAAACCCTCGAGGAACAGCGCCTGTATCGCTTGCAGGATTTGCAGCAGGCTATGCCCAGCGTCAACGTCGCGTTCATGCACGCGCGGCAATCGAGCCTGTCGATTCGCGGCTTGGGCAACAACCCGGCCAGTGACGGTCTGGAAGGCAGCGCCGGCATCTACCTGGACAACGTCTATCTCGGCCGTCCCGGCATGGCGGTGTTCGATTTGCTTGATGTCGAGCAGATCGAATTGCTGCGTGGCCCGCAAGGCACTTTGTTCGGCAAGAACACTACGGCCGGGGTGCTGAACATCACCACACGCCGCCCGTCGTTTACCCCGCAAGGTAGCCTCTCCACCTCGGTAGGCGAGGATGGCTACACGCAAAATCAGGCGAGTTTTTCCGGACCGCTCAATGACACGCTGGCAGGGCGCCTTGCGGTGTATCGCACGCATGAAAACGGCTACGTGAACAACGAGTACGACGGGCACACGCTCGGCGGCGGTGTTCGTCAGGGCGTGCGCGGGCAGTTGCTGTTCCAACCCAACGAGGATTTCAATCTGCGCTGGCTGGCTGATTATCACGAAGAAGACTCCAGCGCCGGCACCCGCTCGTTGTTCAGCACCGGGCCGACCATCAATGGCGTCAACCGCTACCAACAGCGCGCGGCGGCGGTCGGCGCCACGCTGGTCAGCGGTCGCCGGGTCAACCTGGACGCCGATCAGAGCGTCAAGGTGTTTCAGGGCGGGACTTCGCTGGAGGCGAACTGGAATCTGCCTGATGGCTACACGCTGACGTCGATCAGTGCTTATCGGTGGTGGGATTTCACCCCGCGCAATGATGACGAACTCAACGTCGATGTGATGCACAACGTCGGGCAGTCCGCGCGCGATAAACAGTACTCGCAGGAGCTGCGACTGGCCTCCCCGGTGGGTGAACATTTCGACTATGTGCTCGGTGCTTACTACTTCCGCCAGGAAATGAACAACAGCGTTTTCACCGACTATGGTCCGTTGGCCGATACCTGGAACGGCACCCCGCAAGGCGCCTTGAACAACGTCACCAGCGTAGGGCATGGCGATGTCGATACCGACAGCTTCGCCACATTTGCTCAGGGCACCTGGCATTTGACCCCTCGGCTGGATTTCACTTTGGGCCTGCGCGGCACCTATGAGCGCAAGCTGGCAGAGGTCACCCGCAACGCGCCCTTGGGCGGCAGTCCGGTCAGCGGCGCCGCAGCGGGCGCCCGGGCCGGGAGGGTCGGCGCTTACGATTCCGGTGACTTGAGCCTGTACAGTTTCAGCCCATCGGCACTGGCAAGCCTCGCCTGGCATGTGAACGATCAGGTGCTGGGCTATGCGTCGCTGTCCCACGGCGAGAAGTCGGGCGGTGTGAACCTCAGCGTCGCCAGTGCCCCGGTCGCGGGTGCCGACTCATTGTTGATCGGCAGCGAAAGGGCCAACGACGCCGAGCTGGGCATCAAAACCACGTTGCTCGATCAACGCCTGTTGCTCAACGCCAACCTGTTCTGGACGGTGGTGCATGGCTATCAGACCAATGCCTATGACGACGTCAATCTGACCAGCTATCTGACCAACGCCGGCTCGGTACGCAGTCGCGGGCTGGAACTCGACAGCAGTTGGCGCCCGCTGCGGGGCCTGACGATCAATCTCAATGGATCGTGGAACGATGTGCGTTATCTGTCTTACGAGGATGCCCCATGCCCGGCCGAGATCGCCTTGCGTCCGGGGGCGCCGGCGGCCTGCGATCTGAGCGGGCATGCCGTGGTGGGCGCGTCGAAATGGATCTTCAACAGCAACGCCGCTTACCAGTGGAATCTGGACGACGGCTTGCAGCCCTACGTCAGCGGCAGCTACGCGTGGCGTTCTCATGCAGTCGGCACGGTGGATGACTCTGCGCAAGGTCAGTTGCCGGGATACGGCCTGGTGAATGTCGCCACCGGTGTGCGTGGCGACTGGGGCAGGGGGCAGTGGGACGTCTCGCTGTGGCTGAAAAACGCCTTCGACAAGACGTACTACACGACGCTGTGGAACTCACCCAACGGTGCCTATACCGGCGTGCTCGGCACGCCGCGAACCCTGGGAATGACCGCGCGTTATGATTTCTGAATGACGATTGCGGGCGTTGGTTTCGATCACAAATTGCCAACGCCACCGTCCACCAGCAACTCGGTCCCGACCACGTAAGCCGATTCATCAGAGGCCAGGTAAACGGCGGCTTTGGCCAATTCCCACGGTGTTCCCATACGGCCGATCGGCACCAGTTGGCGAATCCGCTCGCGCAACGCCTGCTGCTCGGCGGCAGGCAAGCCGAGTTTGTCCAGCGCTGCCGTTTCAGTGGGGCCGGGACTGAGTCCATTGACGCGAATGCCTCGCCCGACAAATTCGCCGGACAGGGTGCGCGCCAGTGACAGCAGCCCGGCCTTGCTCGCGGCGTACGCGCTGCTTTGTGCAAGACCGATCCTGGCGCTGACGGAACCACAGAGGATCACCGAGGATGGATTGGCCAGCAGCGGCAGCAGCGCCTGGATCAGGAAGAACGGGCCCTTGAGGTTGATCTGCATGAGCTGATCCCAAGCCGCTTCGTCCCAATCCTCGATAGAGTGGTGAGTGACGTCGCCGGCGTTCACGAACAGCACGTCCAGCCGCGGCCAGACTCCGGCCAGTTGGCGTGCCAACGCCTGTTGGCCAACACTGTCGCCAGCATCGCTCTGGATCGCCAACACAGCACCGCCCAGTTCGTGCCTGACCGCCTGCAAGGCACTTGCGCTGCGTCCAGTGACCGCGACTGTCGCGCCTTCGAGGACAAACTGACGGGCGGTTTCCAGGCCGATGCCCGAGGTGCCGCCAGTGATCAATGCGAATTTGTTCTTCAGCCTCGACATGTCTTGCGCCTCTGCAACGGGTTGGATAGCCATTCTCAGAGCATTAGTATCCTTTGACCAGTAGGCACCTTTTGCATACCAAGGGACGGAGTTGATCCTCATGAACACTGAACAACCGCTGCCAGGCGCCACCGATTTGCCGCTGAAACCGCCCTCGGGCTGCCCCATGGTTGATTTCGTCAATCTGATTTCCGGCAAGTGGGCCATTCCGATCCTGTACCGGCTGATCGTGCTGGACTGCCCGGTGCGTTTCAGTGATCTGCAGCGCGCGGTGGCACCGATCACCCAGAAGGAACTGACGCGCCAGTTGCGCCTGTTTGAACAACGCGGGCTGGTGACGCGCACGGTCTATGCGCAGGTGCCGCCGCGCGTGGAGTACCGGATCACCGCACTGGGTAGAACCCTGCAAGGGACGCTGGATTCGCTGGCGCAATGGATGCGCATCAATGCCGATCAGCTTCGCCATCCCCAGTGCGAATAACGCGGATACCCAGGCGCTAAGCTGCAAACATGCCCCAGAACATGCCGATGACCACGACCGCCATCGCCGCCGTGCAACTCCAGCCCAGAACTTTAAGCCCGGGCGCAATGACGAAGGAGCCCATGATCTTCGGGTGCGATGCCATCAACATCATGATGAACATGATCGGCACTGCAATCACACCATTGACGACAGCGCTCCACAGCAACGCCTTGATCGGGTCAATCGGCGCAAAGCAGATCAACACACCCAATAAGGTCGACGCCGCGATGATGCTGTAAAACGCTTTGTTGGCCAGGGGTTTGGCCGACAGGCTGTTGCGCCAGTGAAATGTTCCGGCGACGGCGTACGCCGCAGAACCTGCCAGGACGGGAACCGCCAGTAGTCCTGTGCCAATGATGCCGGCGCTGAACAACCAGAAGGCGAACTCACCGGCAATCGGTCGCAAGGCACTCGCGGCCTGCTCGGACGTCTGGATGTCCGTGAGGCCATGCAGGTGCAGGGTGACAGCGGTGGTCAGCATGATGAAAAACGCGACGATATTCGAGATCCCCATGCCGATCAGCGTGTCGGTGTTGATGCGGGTGAAGTTGGCTTTTGCCTGGTTTGGCGCATCGATCAGTGATTGGGCCTGCGGATCGGCCTCCAATTCCTCGACTTCCTGGGATGCCTGCCAGAAAAACAGATAAGGGCTGATGGTCGTGCCAAAAATGGCTACCACGATGGTGATGTACGCCGGTTTCCACGACAGCTGAGGCCAGGCAGTGTGCTCAACCACCTGGCCCCAGGGAATGTGCACGGCAAACACGATCCCCACATAGGCCAGCAGCACCAGGGTCAGCCACTTGAGTACGCGCACGTAACGCTTATAGGGAATGAACACCTGCAGCAGCAGGGACACGATGCCGAAGCCAACGGCATAGAAGTGCGGCGATCCACCGATCAACAGCTTCAATGCCGCGCCCATGGCGGCAATGTCCGCTGCAATATTGATGGTATTGGCAAACATCAACAGCGCGACGATCCCGAATAACAACGGGCGAGGGTAATGCCTTCGAATATTGGTCGCCAGCCCATGCCCGCTGACGCGACCGATCCTGGCACTGATGATCTGAATGCCGACCATCAACGGAAACGTCAAAAACAGGGTCCAGAGGGTATTCAGGCCAAACTGTGCGCCGGCTTGCGAATAGGTGGCAATCCCGCTGGGATCATCATCCGCGGCCCCCGTGATAAGCCCGGGCCCGAGTTTTTTTACCCATGAACCGTGGCTGACAACCGCAGGCTTCTCGATGGGCGTTTTATTGTTCATTTTTTTCTCAGGGAGAAGAACTGCCACACCTGTTTTGATTGATGTTTTTTTCAACAGGATTCAGAAACGCCTGAAGAGGCGTTGCCACGGGTTTGACTATAGACGCATACCCGGATGTGCACCGGCCCGGGCAGGTTAAGCGGGAAATTTCCTACAGCTCGCAGTGACGAGTCCTACATGTTCGCCAGTGGCTGTCAGCGATCATTTTCAGCGGAACGAAGTACTCGTCATTTCGTCGCCCTGAAAGATTCGCTGTCAGCACCGACCGTTACAAGTCAAACAATCAACGGTGTGTTTTCAATGCATTTTCAGGTGTGAATTCAGAAGGGCGAGTAGTTGTTTCAAAAATAACTATCCCATCGAGATTCAGTCATGAAAAAGATTGTCGTTGTTACTGCCGCTACCGTTGTAATGGGTCTGGCTTCCCTGGCGAACGCCGCCACTCCGCCTACTGGCAACCCGGGCACTATTCGCTTCACCGGTGAGATCGTTTCCGGCGCGTGCGGTATCGATGCCAACTCCCTGGACCAGACCGTTCCACTGGGTCAGGTACCTGCCAACACCTTCAAGGCCATCGGTGATCGTTCGAGCCCTGAGAAGTTCGACATCGTCCTCACCGAGTGCGACACCTCGACCCAGAAAAACGCCCGTTTCACCTTCACCGGTGTGCAGGATCCAACCGTTCCAGAGCTGTTCGCCACCACCGGTCTGGCGCAGAACGTCGGTATCCGTCTGCAGGCCAGCGCCGGCGAAATGCTCGACAACGGTAAAGAGCAAGTGGCTCCGGTAGTTCTGCAGAACGGCAACAACACCGTTTCGTTTGCCGCCATGTACGAAGCCACTGCGGCCACCGTCACTACCGGTGAAGCCGACAGCGTTGCCAACTTCACCGTGGCTTACAACTGATACGCCCGTATCAGTGAGGTAAGAGAAAGGGGTGCAAACCCCTTTTTTTATTGCGCTTGAATTATTCGATAGGGTTTCTCCCTTGTACCGTCGCACTTTCATTCTGTCCTCTCTTTGGTTGGCAATCAGCCAGGCTCAGGCTGTCGAGTTCAATTCGGACTTTCTGAATATTGATAACGACAAGAATGTCAGCCTCGGGCAGTTTGTGCATGCCGACTACACCGTGCCCGGCACTTACTTGCTGGATATCGCTGTCAATCAACGGTACTTCGGCACGCGCTCGATTGAATTCAAACCCGGCGCCGACCCACAGCAAAGTTATGCCTGCCTGAGTCTGGATCTGGTGCAGACCTTCGGTCTCAAGCCGCAGTTGCTGGCAAGCCTGCCGCGTACGGCGGACGCGCAGTGCGTGGATCTGGCCAGCGTGCCCGGCGTTAGCATCAAATACCTGAAGAATCTCGCACGCCTGGCGATCAGCATTCCCCAGGCATCGTTCGAGTACGACGATCCCAACTACATTCCGCCGGCGGCGTGGAGCAATGGCTTGAATGGCGCGTTGCTCGATTACCGGGTGATCGCCAACTCGCGCCAGTCCTCGGCGTCTGGCAATTCCACTCGTTCGAACTCGGTGCAGAGCTACGGCACGGCTGGCCTCAACTTCGATACGTGGCGGGTGCGCGCCGACTATCAGGCTCAGTTGCGCAACGACAGTCAGGGCGACGACATCCGCGACAAGGCTTTCCAACTGAACCGCTTGTACGCCTATCGCGCGTTGCCCTCGATCCGCTCGAAACTGTCGGTGGGCGAGGATTACCTGAACTCGGACGTGTTCGATACCTTCGCCCTGCGCGGCGCGACCCTGAGCAGTGACGACCGTATGTTGCCGCCCAATCTGCGCGGCTATGCGCCGTTGATCAGTGGCCTGGCACGTACCAATGCGACGGTCACGGTTTCCCAGCAGGGGCGCGTGCTGTATTCCACCACCGTGACTCCGGGCGCATTCAGCATTCAGGACCTGAACAGCAGCGCCCAGGGCACGCTGGACGTCACCGTGCGCGAAGAGGACGGTACCGAGCAGAAATTCACCGTATCCACCGCAGCGGTGCCGTTTCTCGCCCGCGAAGGCGAGTTGCGCTACAAACTGTCCGGTGGTCAGCCACGGCTGGACGGCGCGCGCGGGATCGAACCGGGTTTTGTCGCTTCGGAACTGGCGTACGGCTTGTCCCAGGACTGGACGGCGTATGGCGGCGTGCTGGCTTCCTCGGGTTATCTGGCTCACGCCGTCGGGCTGGGCAAGGATCTGGGCGCGTTCGGCGCCTTGTCGGCCGACGTCACCACCTCCCGCGCCAAGCTGCGCTGGAGTGGTGAGCAGGTCACCGGTAACTCTTACCGCATCAACTATTCCAAGCATTTCGATGGCATTGGCACCGACCTGCGTTTCCTCGGTTATCGCTTTTCCGACAAGACCTTCACCAACTTCTCGCAGTTCATCGGCGACCCTGATTCCTACTCGATGAACGCCGGCAAGCAGCGCTATTCGGTGATCCTCGCCAAGAGTTTTCCGTGGCTGTCCACCAGCCTGTCCTTCGACCATTCCACCTATTGGGATGCGCCGGATGCCGATCGGGTCGGCGTGTCGCTGGCGCGCAGTTTTTCCCTGGGCAACGTCAAGAACATCAACGTCAACCTGTCGGCGTACCAGACGCGCAATGCCTTGCAGAACGACTCGCAGATCTACCTCGGAGTGACCATCCCGCTGGGCGGCAATTCGACGATGTCGAGCAACATCCAGCACAGCGGCTCGGGTGGTTACGCCGGCAACGTCGGTTACAGCCACGATACCGGTGAGGGCGTGAACTATCAGGTGTACGGCGGCGTCGGCGACAACCGCTACGTCAATGCCTACGTTGGCAAACGGACTTCGACTTATCGCGCCAATGCCTCGGTCACCACCGATGGCAGCACCTACAGTTCGGCCACCGGCGAGATCGACAGCTCGCTGGTGGTGACCCGCTATGGCGTGGCGGCCCACGGCAACGGCTCGAACGGTGACACCCGCTTGCTGGTGTCCACCGACGGCGTGCCGGACGTGGCGTTTGCCGGTCGCGCCCGAACCAATCAGGACGGTTACGCGGTCATGGATGGTTTGCCGTCGTTCCAGGCCTATGAGGCCCGGGTCAACATGGAAAAGTTGCCGCTCAACACCGAAGTCAGCAACCCGATTCAACGTCTGGCGCTGACCGAAGGCGCGATCGGTTACGTGAATTTCCCCGCGGGGCAGGGGCACAACGCGTTCGTCACGCTGCTGTTGGCAGATGGCAGTGCGGTGCCGTTCGGGGCCTCGATTCAGGACAGCAATACCAACAAGGAAGTGGGCATCGTCGGCGAGGACGGAGTGACGTACCTCTTGGGCGTGAAAATCGATGCCCGCCTCGTGGCGCGCTGGGACGACAGCAAAAGCTGTTCCCTGGCCGAACTGCCCGTCGAAGACGTCGTGACCAATGTCTCGCATCCCTTGCGCTGCCTGTAGGGCGGCACCCTGACTTTTCCGGAGATTTCCTATGAATTGCAAAACCAACTTGCAGCGCTGCAAATCGCTGCTCCTGACGCTGACCCTGAGCCTGCCGCTGCTGGCCAACGCCGCCGTGGTGCCGGATCGTACCCGAGTGATTTTCGAAGAAGGCGCACCGTCGGTGAGTGTCACCGTCGGCAATCGCAGCCCGGAACTGCCTTTTGTCATTCAGTCGTGGATCGAGGACGAAAGCGGCAAGAAAATCAGCTCGCCGTTCATGGTGCTGCCGCCGTTGCAGCGGATCGAAGCCAAGGAAAGCACCATTCTGCGCATCGTCAAACTGCCCGATACAGAGTTGCCCAAGGATCGCGAATCGGTGTTCTACCTGAACATCCGCGAGATCCCGCCCAAGACTCAGGCGGTCAACGCGATGCAGATTGCGCTGCAATCGAAAATCAAGCTGTTCTACCGTCCGAGCGGAGTGAAAAGAGAGCGGGGCGCTGATCTGGCGTTGGGGCTGAACATCAGGATCGACCCGACCGCCAAGGCGTTGCTGGTGGATAACCCGACGCCGTTTCATATCACCATCGTCGGTTTGCAGGCCGGACCCGAGAAGACCGCGATGCCGATCGACACGGTGATGCTCAAACCGATGAGCAATACCCGTTTTGCGTTGAGCCAAACCGGGTTCAACACCTTGCGGGTGCTGAACATGAACGACTTCGGTGGTCAGACTGATTCGCTGTTCCAGTGCGCCGCCAACGTGTGCAAGGGCGTGCAGAAATGACGGGCTGGTTGCGCCGGCATCGACGCAAGGCGCTGCAAGTGTGCGTCGCGTCGTTGCTGCTGGGGTTTTCCCAGGCGTCGATGGCGCTGTTCTGCAAGTCGATGACCAATGGCGACTACCTGAGCGAGTACATCGGCCCGGTATCGGTGCCGGACAGTGTGCCCGACGGTACGATCATCTGGCGCTCAAGAACCCAGGTGGTGCCGGCCCAGTGCTGGAAGCCGTACGATATACACTTTGCCGAAAATGATCCGATCTATTTCTACGGCAACCCGGCACGCCTGGACGCCACGCCATGGGGCATCGAGTTCGGTCTGGTGTACCGAGGCGTCACGGCGTGGGATGGCGACTGGAGTTCCAATCCGGCCATGGGCGTCAACACCGGGTTCGTCTCTCCGGGATGTCCGACGGCAGGCACCGCCGATGAAGTTAAAGCCTGTTCGATGGTCTACCCCAACATCGCGTTTCAGGTGGTAATCCGCAAACGCGGACTACTACCGTTGCAGCGTCCGACGCAGGATACCTACGACGTATTCCAGTTCGACGGCCTCTACGGTCTGAACGGCGGGCCGTCCAACCCGTTCGGCAACTTCCGTTATCAGCTCAGCGGTTTGCAAAACATCGTTGGCACCGCCTGCACCGTGGATGTCACGGTGACGCCGGAGCCAGGCATCGTCGATTTCGGCGTGGTGCAGAAAACCGCTACCGGTTTTTCGCCGCCCAACCCAACGAGGCCGTTCAGCCTGGCGCTGGACAAGCACTGCAGTACGCCGGTCAACATCGGCGCGACGTTAGTCACCGCCAACCAGCAGGGCGAGTACAACATTCTGCCGGCGGCCGACAGCCAGTTCGCCATTCAGATCCGCGATGCGAAAAACAACCTGCTGCCGATCAACGAGCCGTTCGATCTGGCCAGTTTTGCCGCAGACGTGAGCCATATCGACGTGCCGTTGAGCGCATCCATGGTGTCGCTGGGTGACCCACAGGTCGGGCCGTTCAATGCCATCGTGGTGGTGCAGGTGGTCTATCACTGAGTTTGATGGGGGCTTGGTCTGGCAGGTCGACGGTCGTCTTCTTGGGAAATTTCCTACAACGCATAAGGATAATTCCTTCATCGACAGGCTGCCGTTGCCGCCAACATTGTGCCCTCGGTTTTGTAACAAAAATGGAGGGTGACGATGACCACCCCACGTGTTCTGGTGATGGAAAAACATGGGTTCGAGCGCAACATTCTGGCCAGGATGCTGCGCCAGCTCGGCATCCATGAGGTGCTGCAAGCCGAAGACGCCGAGCAGGCAATGACCGCCATGCAACGCAGCGGCGGCGTCGATATTGTCCTGTGTGATCTCGGGGGCAAGGGGCTCGACTGCCTGGAACTGTTGCGTTATGCAAGTCCGATCGGACTGGTCAAGGCCGTGGCCCTGTTCAGCGAACACCAGCCGGAATTGCGTCGTGCCGTGGGGCAGATGGCAAGCCTCTCCGGGCTGCAATTGCTCGGTGTACTGGATGTGCCGTTGCAACTGGGTGCGCTGAATCGCCTGCTCAAAGGCTACCGCTGCCCGCCGCCGCCTGTGTTGCAGGCCTTGGCGGTCACCGAGTTGCCCAGTGAGGAGGAGGTGCGCCGGGGTCTGGCGATGGGCGAATTCCGTGGCTGGTTCCAGCCCAAACGCGCGATGAACAATGGCCGCCTGGCCGGGGCCGAGGCTCTGGTGCGCTGGGAACATCCGCACAAGGGTTTGCTGTTACCCAAGGATTTTCTCGCCGCGGTGTTGGCGTACGATCTGATTGACGAGATGTTCAAGCAGGTCTTCGAGCAGGGTCTGAATATCCTCGGCATTCTGCGCCGGCAGGGAATCGCCCTGGAGTTGGCGTTCAATCTGCACGCTTCGCAACTGTCCAGCCAGCGTCTGATCGAGCACATTCAGCGCGCGTTGCAGCGCCATGGCATTTGCGGCTCGGTGCTGATATTCGAGCTGGCGGAGAACGGTCTGCTGGACCTGCATCCGCAAGTACAGGAAAACCTGTTGCACATGCGCATGCTCGGCTGTGGTCTGTCGATCGACGATTTCGGTTCAGGTTTTTCCTCGCTCAAGCTGCTGTGCCAATTGCCCTTCAACCAGATCAAGCTCGATGGCCAGTTCGTGCAGAACCTGAGCGAGCCGAGAAATCGCGCCATGGTCGCCAGCACGCTGGCACTGGCCCGCTCGCTGGACATGACCCTGGTGATCGAGGGTGTCAGCAGCCGGCAGATTCGCGATGCACTGGTCGCCATGGGCTGCCAGATCGGCCAGGGTTTTTACCTGGCCAGGCCGATGTCCGGCCACGACCTGCTGCAATGGTTGCACCAAGCCGCCTTCGAGGCGCAGAACGTGCCGACAGATTAGGCAGATACTCTCCAGAAATTTCCTACAATTCAGTCGTGTTCGTGTACTTTTGTTGAGCTATCGACTGGCCGGCTGGTTCATCGTTGCACCATGGACGTCTTGTCACCGGAGTCATCCGGCGTGTCTTACAGGGGTTTACATGTATAAAGCTTTGATTGTGGATGACCATCCGTTCATTCGCTCTTCGGTCAAGATGCTGTTGGAGCACGAGCAGTTCGAAGTGGTCGCCGAGGCTGACAACGGTGCCGACGCCGTGCAGCTGGCTCGTGAGCATTTGCCGGACCTGATCATTCTGGACATCGCCATCCCGCGGCTTGACGGGCTTGAAGTGCTCGGGCGTATCGCCGCGTTGCGCCTGCCCAGCAAGATCCTGGTGCTGACCTCGCAATCGGCGCTGTTCTACTCGATGCGCTGCATGAAGGCTGGCGCTGCCGGCTTCATTTCCAAGACCAATGAGCTGGATGAGTTGGTCAAGGCGATCAAGACCGTGATGGACGGCTACACGTTCTTCCCCAATCTGGCCAACAGTTCGGTGCGGCGCAGCGATGTCGAAGCCACCGATCTGGAGTTGATCCAAAGCCTGTCCGACCGCGAGCTGGTGATCCTGCAGCAACTTTCCATGGGGCTGACCAACAAGGAAATCGGTGACGCGATGCTGATCAGCAACAAGACTGTGAGCACCTACAAAACCCGTCTGATCGAGAAGCTCAACGTCAAGTCGGTGGTGTACCTGGCTGACTTTGCCAAGCGTAACAACCTCATCTGAATGAACAGACTTCTGAAACATTGCCTGGCAGGTGCTGCCTTGCTCTGCTCGCTGGCCAGCGGCCTGGCGTGGGCCGCCGCGCCGCAAACCCTGCACCTGCTCGGGCGCTCCAGCGTGGCCGATTACAGCGTCGGCCTGGATGAGGCCGACTGGAGCTGGCTGCGCAGCAAAGGCACGTTGGTGCTGGGGTCTGCCGCGCCGGATTACTTGCCGTTCAGTATCACCAGCAATGGCCGGGATTACGAAGGTGTGACGGCCGACTATGCCCACCTGCTCGGCGAGCTGTTGCACGTCAAGGTCCGAGTCCAGCGCTACCCCTCGCGGGCCGAGGTGCTGGCGGCGCTCAAGGCCGGTGACATCGACCTGTTGGGCAACGCCAACGAGTTTGAAGCCGCCGACCCCGAGCTGGTGTTGTCCGAAGCCTATGCCGAAGATCAGCCAACGCTGGTCAGTCGCGTGGGCGACAGCCAGAACCTTGATCCGGAGCTGGCCGACAAACGTGTCGCCATGCTTTATCACTACTTGCCGCCGGAGGCCGTCGAACACTTCTATCCAAAAGCGAAGCTGCAACTGTACCCGTCAACCCTCAGTGCACTTGGCGCGGTGGCATTCGGGCAGGCCGATGTGTACCTCGGCGATGCGATCAGTGCCAATTATCTGATCAACAAAAACTACTTGAACAACGTGCAACTGGCCGACTTTTCGCGCATGGAAGTCAGCAACTTCTCTTTCGCCCTGAGCCGCAACAACCCGCGTCTGTTGCGTATCATCAACGCCGCGTTGCTGGAAATCCCGGTCACTGAGCGCATGACCATCCTGCGCCGCTGGAGCGCCGGCGGCGCGAGCATGCCGGGCCAGCATCAGTTGCATTTCAGCGTCAGCGAGCAGCGCTGGCTGGACAAGCATCCGCGGTTGCGCGTGGTCGTCGATGACAGCTTCCTGCCGTTGTCGTTTTATAGCGAGGAAGGCGAGTTTCGCGGGATCAGCGCCGACGTGCTGTCCAAGGTTTCATTGCGCACCGGGTTGAAGTTCGATGTGCAGCGGGTGGGCTCGGTTGGCGAAATGATCGAATCGATCGTCAGCAACAAGGCTGACCTGCTGATCACCCTGACGCCCAGCGCCGAGCGCGAAAATGTCCTGCGCTTCACCCGGCCGTACCTCGCCACGCCCTTTGTCCTGGTCAGCCGCACGACCGCCGGCAGCCCGAGCACGCTGGACGACATGGCAGGCAAACGCCTGGCGGTGATCACCGGCAATGCCACGCGCGACATGCTTACCGAGCAATACCCGAACATCCACCTGGTCGATGCCGATAATGCCCAGGACGCCATGGCCATGGTGGTCAACGGCGAGGCCGACGCGGCCGTCAATTCGCTGATTACCGCGCGTTACATGATTTCCCGTCAGTACCGTGATCGCCTGCGCATTACCAGCACGGTGGGGGTGATGAATGCCCGGATCGCATTTGCCACCGCCCGTGGCTCGCTGGAGCTGTATTCGATTCTGGATAAGGCCTTGCTGAGTATCGCCCCGGAAGAAATGGACGAATTGACCAACCGCTGGCGCAGTGAAGTGGTGGTGGGCGACAGCTATTGGCTGCGAAATCGCACAGCGATCATTCAGGGCTTCGTCGTAGCCGCCGTATTGCTGTTGATTGCACTGGGCTGGATCGCCTACCTGCGGATGCTGATGCGCAAGCGCAGACAGGCTGAGCAGGCGTTGAACGATCAGGTGGAATTCATGCGCGTACTGATCGACGGCACGCCGCATCCGATCTATGTACGTGACCGTGACGGACGCTTGTTGATCTGCAACACCGGTTATCTGCAGGTGTTCGGTGTCGAGCGCGAGCAGGTGATCGGCAAGACGGTACTTGAAGGCGTGCTGGGCAATCCGGAGGAAGCGGCGACCTATCACCGTGATTACCAGCAGGTCATGCAGGACGGCCTGCCACAGATTCAGGATCGCAGCCTGAGTATGGCTGACGGTCAGGTGCTGACGATTTACCACTGGATGCTGCCGTATCGCAGCAGCAATGGCGACGTCAGCGGGATGATTGCCGGCTGGATCGACGTCAGCGAGCGCCAGCGCCTGCTCGCCGAGCTGCGCGAAGCCAAGGAGGGCGCCGACGACGCCAACCGCGCCAAGACTACGTTCCTGGCCACCATGAGCCATGAGATCCGCACGCCGATGAATGCGGTGATCGGCATGCTGGAACTGGCGCTGAAAAAAGCCGATCAAGGCGTGATGGATCGCTTTGCCATCGAAGTCGCTTCCGGCGCTGCTCGCGGTTTGCTGGATCTGATCGGCGATATCCTCGACATAGCCCGCATCGAGTCGGGGCGATTGTCGCTGGCGCCGGAGCGCGCCAACTTGCGCGAGTTGCTGGAATCGGTGGTGCGTATTTTCGAAGGGCTGGCGCGACAGAAACATTTGCAGTTGCAGCTGGATCTGGATGCGCGGGCCAACCGTGAGGTGCTGGTCGATCCGCTGCGCTTCAAGCAGGTTATTTCCAACCTGTTGGGCAACGCCATCAAGTTCACCGCCGAAGGGCAGGTGCGTCTGAGCGTGCGGGTCGAGCCACAGGCCGATGATCAGCACCTGAGTGTGGTCATCCGGGTCGAAGATACTGGGCACGGGATCAGTGAAGAGGATCAGAAACGCCTGTTCAGCCCGTTCACCCAGGCCGCCAACCACAACCAGTCCGCGCGCAGCGGCTCGGGCCTGGGGCTGATGATCAGCCGCACGTTGTGCGAAATGATGGGCGGCCAGTTGACCCTGACCAGCGCGCTGCACAAGGGCACGCAAATCGAAGTCACGCTGGACCTGACCACCCTCGAACCGCTGGCGCAATTGCCGCCGGCAGAACCAGAGAGCCGCGCCGGCGGCCAGCGTCTGAATATTCTGGTGATCGATGATTACCCGGCCAACCGTCTGTTGCTGTCCCAGCAGTTGAGTTATCTGGGGCACCGGGTGGTCGACGCCGAAGACGGTGCTCATGGTTTGCGGGCGTGGCGCAACGGCAATTTCGACGTGGTGATCACCGATTGCAACATGCCGATCATGAATGGCTACGACCTGGCCCGGGCCATCCGTGACGATGAAGCCGCGCGCGGGTTGACGCCGAAACTGATCCTCGGTTTCACCGCCAACGCCCAGCCGGAAGAAAAGGATCGTTGTCGGGAGGCGGGGATGGATGATTGTCTGTTCAAGCCCATCAGCCTCAAGAGCCTGACCGCACGCCTGAGCCAGGTGATGGGCGACGAGCCGAGCGTGCTCGTCAGTGACGAGCCGGTGTCCGAATCCACCGAGGTGATGGATCTTGCAAGCCTGGAGCAACTGACCCGTGGTGACGTGGCGTCGATCAAGAGTCTGCTCGGTGACCTGGCTGCGAGCAACACCGAGGACATGGCGCGACTGATGCAGTTGTTCAGCAAGCATGACTTGCCGGGCCTGGCGGACCTCGCCCACCGGGTTAAGGGCGGGGCGCGGATCATCAAGGCCCACGCGCTGATCCACAGTTGCGAGGTGCTGGAAACGGCCTGCAACGGCGCGGACTCGGCGCAGGTGACCGAGGCGGTGGATGCCCTGCATCAACACATGGATCACTTGGCCGAACACCTCGACGACTATCTCGCCTGATCCGTCCAAACCCTGAGGGTGACGGATGTTTGCCCGTCGCCCGCCCTCTGTATTCCCGACACTTTCCCGCAAAAAACACCGGCCTCATGCCTGAGGCCGGAGTGGCGCAAACCTGCGTGCTTTTTTTGTTTTTCAAAGCGTTGCTTGGGAAACGTCCTACAGAGCGCCTTGCAGCCTTCGGATAGTTTGTCGGCACTGACTGTGCACAGGCAGTACCACAAGCATCAATCCGCAGGGGGAGTGGTTTCCCCGGGATTACTTTTCAGGCTGGAGCAGTAGATGACGAATACACAACGGGTAGGTATCTGGGGAGCGCTGTTGGCACTGGTCGCTGCGCTGAGTGCCTGCGCCAGCGCGCCGGCACCGGACGACCAGATTGTTCTGGCGAAAAACGCCGTCAATCGTGCCGTTTCGGCAGACGCCACGCAGTACGCGCCGCTGCAAATGAAAGCCGCTCAGGACAAGCTGTTCCTCATGGAGCGGGCCATGGGCGAGCGCGATTTCGCACAGGCGCGGACTCTGGCCGAGCAGATCGAGGTCGACGCCAACCTCGCTGAACGCCAGGCGCGCGCGGTGAAGTGGCAGCAACAGTTGCAGCAGTCCCGCGCCGGTATTCAGGTGCTCAAACAGGAAATGCTGCAGGCCCCGGACACCGGTTTCACCCCATCGGCCAACGCCGGCGAATAAGGAAAAACTCATGCGACACTCAGTACGTATTCCTGCCGTTTCGCTTTTCGCAGTCCTGATGGCCGGTTGCGCCGCACCGCCGCTCAACAGTCATCTGCAACAGGCTCACGCGCAGTTCAGCGCGCTGCAAGCCAAGCCGCAATCGAACACGTTGGCCGCACTGGAAACCAAAGACGCGTTCATCGCCCTGAACAAGGCGGACGCGGCGTCGAACAATGATCGCCGCGACCCGGCCGTCGATCAGTTGGCGTACCTGGCCAGTCAGAAAATCGCGCTGGCCGAGCAGACCATTCTCGGTCGCGAAGCCGAAGCGAGCCTGAAGAACATCGCCGCCGAGCGCACTCAGGTGCAACTGGATGTGCGCACCCAGCAACTCAAGGCGTTGCAGGCGCTGAAGGCGAAGCCCACCGAACGTGGCCAGGTCATCACCTTCGGCGATGTGCTGTTCGATACCGGCAAGGCCGATCTGAAATACGGCAGTCAGCGCAACTTCCAGCAGTTGGCAGATTTTCTCGCGGCCAACCCGGAGCGCAAGGTGCGCGTCGAAGGCTTCACTGACACCGTCGGCAGCGACGAACTGAACCTGCGTCTGTCCGAGCGCCGTGCTGCCTCGGTGGCTTCGGCCCTGGCGCAATTGGGCGTCGACAGCCACCGCATCATCACCGCCGGTTACGGCAAGCAGTATCCGATTGCCGATAACAACAGCAGCCATGGCCGCCAGTTGAACCGTCGGGTCGAGGTGATCGTGTCGAACAGCGCCGCCGTCGTCGGCACTCGCAACTAAGGCTGGATTCAGCCGCTGAAACGCCCGCTTTCCGCCTGTCGGTCAGCGGGTTTTTTGTGCGTGATACCCGCGCTCACGCAAGGAAATTTCCTACAAGGCGACGGGCATGTTCCTACAGGGTTTGTCCTGTCGCATCCCGATAATGAACCTCGTTGAAAGGCCAACCGCAACCCGGTGAGCCATTCACCAGTGGATGAAGCCCGAGCGGGTTTCACAAGCCTCCTCATTATCTGGATAAATGTTATGAACAAGTTTGCGCTCAAAAGTCTGGTTGCTGCTGTCGTTCTCGCTGCGGGTTCTCAAGCTGCCATGGCGGCTGACGGCGAAATCAATTTCGTCGGCACCGTGACCGATAACACCTGCCCGGTGGTCGTGACTGACCTGAACGGCTCGGCCGGCGCTGGCGATGTAGGCCTGGGCAACGTACCGAAAACCGCACTGGCCAACGTCGGCGACGTCGCTGGCGGCGGCGCCTTCACCCTGACCATCGACACCAACGCCGCAGGCTGCAGCGTCACCGGTAAAAGCGCCACGGTGAAGTTCCTGTCCCTGAGCGGCAACGCCGGTTCCAGCGGTCAGTGGATCGGCATCACCCCGGATGCAGGCGCGGCGACCAACGTCGCCGTACAGATCAAGGACGCCACTGGCAAAGACGTGCAGTTGGGCCTTGAGTCGGCACCGTACCTGGACCTGACCCAGCCACTGCGTTTCACCGCCAACTACATCGCTACCGGTGTTGCGACTTCCGGTCCGGCCAACGCCAAAGCGGCGTTCACCGTCGACTACGAGTAAGCCCTGTTGATGCGCCGCTGCTGTCCTGGATGGCAGCGGCCATCCCCTCGCTCGTGCCAGTGGCCGGGCGGCCAGAGGATGATCGAAATGAAAAAACTGACTTCCCCCCTCAAAATCGCATCGGCCATCGCGCTGCTGTTGGGTAGCACATTGGTGAGCAGCGTCAGTCAGGCCGGTGTGATGCTCGGTGGCACGCGGATCGTGTTCGACGGCAGCAAGCGTGATGCGTCCATCACCGTCAGCAACACCACCTCGCAACCGTACATGGTGCAGACCTGGGTCAACACCGAGGCGGATGACATGACCACGGCGACGCCGTTTGTCTCGACGCCACCGCTGTTCCGTCTCGATCCGCGTAAAGAACAGATGGTGCGTATCCAGAAAGTCGCGGGCAATCTGCCGGCGGATCGCGAATCGGTCTTTTATTTCAACGCCCAGGAAATTCCGGTGGCCAGTGAGGGCAATGCCAACACGCTGAAGATCGCCATGCGCACCCGGGTCAAGTTGTTCTATCGCCCGACGGGCCTCAAGGGCACCGCGCTGGATGCCGCGTCGCAGTTGCAATGGAGCCTGACGCAGGAGCAGGGCCAGGCCGTGCTGGTGGTCAACAATCCATCGCCGTACCACGTGTCGTTCATTGGTGTGACAGCCAAGTCGGGTGCACAGAGCGTTGAAGTCGCCGAACCGAAAATGGTCGCACCGATGAGCAGCCAGCGTTATCCGCTGCCGGGCTTCAAGGGCACCAGTGGCGAAGTGGTGTACTCCGCGATCAACGATTACGGCGGCTACACCGATCCCAAGAGCGTTGCGCTGAGCAGCGCCCGCTGACGCTTCATCCCTTTTTCCTTGCGATTGAATCGGCGTGCCACACCTGTGGCGCGGCGGCAGAGTAGTGAGTATTGCCATGCGAATCGAAGCCTCCTCCAGCTCCCGTTTTACCGTGCCGTTTGCGCCGCTGCCGTTGTGGGTGGCCGTCGTGGCCGCGTGCCTGGGCAACGTCGCCCACGCCGGTGAACCGGCGAAGTTCGATGCAGGTTTCATGCAGTCGTTTGGCGGGGCCAGTGCCGGTCCGAACCTGGACCTGGACGCCATCGGCAACAGCGGCAGCATCGGCCCGGGCACCTACCCGGTGGTGATTCGCCTGAACCAGAGCTTCTTTGATCGTCGCGACATGACGTTTGCCAAAGACGAGGCCAGCGGCGAAGTGCGCGCGTGCCTGTCACCCGCATTTTTGCAGGAGCTGGGGGTGAAGATCGAAGCCTTCCAGGTGCCCGGTGAAATCCTCCCCGATTGCATGGATCTGGCGGCGCTGATCGACGGTGCGTCGGTGAGCTTCGATGCCGGTCACCTGGCGCTGGACATCAGCGTGCCGCAAATCGCCTTGCGCCGCGATGCGGCCGGCTATGTTGCACCTTCGGAGTGGGATCGCGGGATCAACGCGGCGATGCTCAATTACCAGTTTTCCGCCGCGCAGACCCACAGCGATGCGCGCGGTAGCGGCAACCAGTACAACCTCTATGCCAACGGTGGTTTCAACCTCGGCGACTGGCGTTTTCGCTCCAGCTCTTCGTTCCGTCAGGACAAGGAGGGTGGCAGTGACTGGCAGCGCAGCAACACCTATGCGCAGCGCGATATCACCTCGCTCAAGGGCACCTTGACCCTCGGCGAAAGTTTTACCCCGGGCGATGTGTTCGACAGCGTGCCGTTTCGTGGCGTGCAACTGGCCTCGGACATGGGCATGTTGCCGGATTCGATGCAGGGCTATGCGCCGATCATTCGCGGTATTGCCGAAACTCAGGCCAAGGTCGAAGTGCGCCAGAACGGCTACTCGCTCTACACCACCTACGTGGCGCCGGGTGCCTTCGAGATCGACGACCTCAACGCCGCCTCGGGCAGCGGTGATCTGGAAGTGATCATCACCGAAGCCGACGGCCGCGAGCGGCGCTTTACCCAGCCGTACGCGACGCTGGCCAACATGCTGCGTGAGAAAACCTGGCGCTACAGCGTCACGGCCGGTGAGTACAACGCAGCCAACGGCGGCGAGCGCCCGATGTTCGGCCAGGCCACGGCGGCGTACGGTTTGCCGTTCGACCTGACGTTGTACGGTGGTTTGCTGGGTGCCGACTTCTATCGCGCCGGCACCGTTGGTGTCGGCAAAAGCCTGGGCAGTCTCGGTGCGGTATCGGTGGACGTGACCCAAGCGCAGACCGATGTGCCGACGTCGGTCTCGGCCAAGGGTGAAAGCAAGAAAGGCCAAAGCGTCGGCTTGCGCTATGGCAAAGCGTTCGAGACCGGCACGTCGGTGCGTTTCGCCGGTTATCGCTACTCCACCGAAGGCTATCGGGATTTCGCCGAGGCCGTGGATTTGCAGCAACCCAACGAATACAGCCAGTTCTCCAAACGCAGCAAGGTCGAGGCCAGCATCAACCAGGCGCTGGACAATTACGGCTCGTTCTACCTGAACATGAGCAAACAGAACTACTGGGGCACCTCGCGCGAAGACAAGCAGATGCAACTGGGCTTCAACACCCAGTACAAGGGCGTGACCTATGGCGTATATGCCAGCAAGACCCTGACCGACTCGTTCGGTGACAACAACCAGTTGGTGTTCACCGTCTCGATGCCGCTGGGCCAGTCGCGCAACACCGGTACGTTCAGCGTGACCCGCAATAACGATGGCAGCCTCGATCAGCGTGCCGGTCTGAGCGGACGCGACGGCAACCTCAACTACAGCGTCAACGCCAACCGCGTGGAGAACACCGGCAACAATGGCTCGGCGATGGTCGGCTATCGCGCACCGTTTGCCCAGTTGGGCGCGGGGGTCAGCGTCGGCCAGGGCTACAAGCAGACGTCGGTCAGCGCCGCCGGTTCGGTGCTGGCGCACAGCGATGGCCTGGAGTTTGGCCAGACCCTCGGTGAAACCGTGGCGCTGGTCGAGGTCAAGGACACGCCGAAGGTCGGCGTGCTCAACGCGCCGGGCACCCTGACCAACGACAAGGGCTACGCGCTGGTGCCGTACGTCACGCCGTACCGCAAAAACCGCGTGGCAGTCGACACCAGCGAGCTGGATACCAGCGTCGACATCGCCGAAGGCGTGACCAACGTGGTGCCGCGCCGTGGCGCGGTGGTCAAGGCGACGTTCGCTGCGAGCCGTTCGGAAAAAATCCTGCTCAACGTGCGTTTGCAGGACGGCAAGTTGCTGCCGTTCGGCACCACGGTGCATGACGAGCAGGGCGCCAGCGTCGGTGTGGTAGGGCAGGCCGGTCAGGTGCTGCTGTCCGCCGGCAGCGGCAAGACCTACACCATGAAGTGGGGCGAGAAAGCCGCACAAACCTGTGAAATTCAACTGGATATCGGCAACACCCCGGCCACCGATGGTTACCGGGTGATGGATGCCGTGTGTCGAGGAGTTCGTCCATGAAACACATGAAAACGTGGAAAAAGCGCCTGCTGCTGAGCGCGTTGGCGGCGGTACCGTTTGTGCTGTCAGAGATGGCGTTGGCCGACTGTAGGTCAACCAGCGCGACCCAGAGCGTGCACCCCATCGGGGATGTGTACATTCCCCAGGATGCGCGTGTGGGATCGACCATCGGTCTGGTCAAGTACACCCGGTTCCCGATCATCAACTGCACGACAACCGTGCCGTTTTCGATCCAGGCCAACATGTTGGGTGCGAAGTTGCCCACGGTCACCGCAGCCATCGGGGCTGTACAAGGTAGCCAGCTCTACGCCACGAACATTCCCGGCGTCGGGGTGGGGATGGTCAACGAGAGTCGCCCCAGCTACCTCTGTCTGACCTCCGGCAGTTGGTACTTTCCGTTGACGTTTGTCGGCTGCAATAGCGGTGGTTTTGCCTCCAATACCAACAACAGTCTGATCCTGATCAAGACAGGGCCCATTCCAGCGGGCAACCACGATTTCGGCAACTTGCAGGTGTATACCGTCACGATCGACAACAATGGCACGCCGTTCGACTGGATCGACGGCCGCCTGACCGGCAGTGTGACCGTGGCCGGGTGCAGCATGCCCGAAGGCGTGGGCAGCATCATCGACGTGCCGATGAAAAACTGGGAGCGCCGCGTATTCAACGGGCCCGGCAGTGTGACCGAGACTCAGGGCTTCAACATCACCCTGGAAAGCTGCATTGCCGGGACCTACACCGGTAACCCGACCTGGAACTATTTCAGCGGCAACACCGCCAACATCCGCCTCGACGGCGCCAAAGGTTCGATGATCGTCGATGGCACCCAAGGCGTACTCGGGCTCAACTCCGAAGCCACCGCCAGCGGCGTTGCCGTGCAAGTGTTGAAGAAGGACGGCACGCCGATGCCGCTGGGCGTCGAAGTGCCGGTGATGCCGGTGCAGGATGGCAACACCGTGTTGGAATTTGGTGCACGCTACATCCAGACCGCTGGCAATTCCACAGGCCCACAGCCGGGCAGCGCGACGGCCACGGCGAACTTCACCATTACCTACAAGTGAAGGCATAGAACCTGCGCAGATTCATGTCAGGGTTGTTGTCGTGAAATTATTCGTATAGATTTTCATGAAATTATAAAAACATAATTTCATGAGGCGCCGAATGTTTCAGCAATCCCCGCAGCATGTCGCCAGTTATTACGCCCACAGTTGCGCCGATATCCTCAGCACTCGGCCGGCGCTGGCAGGTGAGCACGATACCGACGTGGTGGTCATCGGCGCCGGTTTCAGTGGCCTGCACACTGCGTTGCGCCTGGCCTTGGCTGGCAAGCGCGTCACCGTGCTGGAAGCCAGTCGCGTGGCGTGGGCCGCCTCGGGGCGTAATGGCGGGCAGGCGATTCTGGGTTGGTCGTGCGACATGCCGCCACTGGAGGCAGCGCTTGGATATGAGCGCGCCCGGCGTCTGTGGAACGGCATGCGTTGGGCCGCGCAGGAACTGCGTGAACTGCCCGATCGTCATGGTTTCGATTGCGACTACCGCCCGGGCCATTTGTGGACGTCGGTGATGCCGCGGCGGGTCAGCCTGCTGACTGAATGGCAACACGAGGCCAGTCACAAGTGGGGCCACGATGGCCTGCAGTTCATTCCCCGCGCAGACCTGCCGCAATGGGTCGCCAGTGAACGCTATCAGGCCGGCCTCTTTGACGCCGAAGGCGCGCACCTCAATCCGCTGAAACTCGCCCTTGGGTTGGCTGTCGCCATCGAGCGTGCCGGCGGGCGCATTCATGAACAAAGCAAAGCGTTGAGTTATCAGCAGGAGGGCAACGGTTTTCGGGTCAACACCGAGCGCGGCTCGGTGAAGGCTGATGTGCTGGTGCTGGCCTGCAACGCCTATCTCGATCAACTCGATCCACAACTCTCAAGCTGCATCCTGCCGGTCGGCACCTACCAAGTCGCCACCGCGCCGCTGACGCCGGAGCAAGCCACCGCGCTGCTGCCGAGCAACGTCTGCGTGACCGACAACCAGTTCGTCCTCGATTACTTCCGCCGCACGCCCGACAACCGCTTGCTGTTTGGTGGCGGCTGCACTTACCTGGGCGGTATGCCCAAGGACATTGCGGCGGCGACTCGGCCGTTTCTCGAGCGGGTGTTTCCGCAACTCAAAGGGGTCGCTCTGGAGTTCGCCTGGGGCGGGCACATCGACCTGACAATCAAACGCACCCCGGACGTTGGCCGTGAGGGTGATCGCTATTGGTTGCAGGGTTACTCGGGCCACGGCGTGCTACCGACGCTGGCCGCCGCCCGCGCCGTGTCCGAGGCGATTCTCGGCAAGGAGGATGAATTGGCGTTGTATCAGGGCCTGAGCAATGGCCGCTTCCCCGGCGGCAAATACCTCGCCGCGCCGCTGGAAGCGGTCGGCAAGGCCTGGTATCGACTGCGCGACAGCATTTGATGAAAAATTTTCTGGAAACCCGGCCATGAACAAGCAAGAAGAAATCGCTGCGCTGGCGATCCTGATCCACGACCTGCGCAAGCACAAGAAATACACCCTCAAAGAGCTGGCCGACAAAATCGGCCGTTCGGTGGGTTTTCTCTCGCAAGTCGAACGCGGCCTGTCGCGCCCGACCGTGGCCGACCTCACCGCGATCAGCGAAACCCTTGGTGTGCCGACCACTTATTTTTACAGTCTGCCCAAGCCCAAGGAGTTGCCGTGGGTGACCCGCCCGGACGAACGCCGCACGCTGTATTACGCCAACGGCATCACCGACATTCTGGTGTCGCCGCAGATGCGCGCATCGTTCTCCATGCTCGAAAGTCATCTGGAACCGGGCGCAAGCAGTGGCGACCGGCACATGAGCGACAGCTCGGAGCAGGGCGGCTATGTGCTCGAAGGCGAGCTGACCCTGTGGCTGGGCAACGACGACGAGCCTGTGACCTTAAGCGCCGGCGACAGTTTTCAATTCGACAGTCACACCCATTGCCGCTACGGCAACCTCAGCGGGCAGCTCACCCGTGTGCTCTGGGTCTACACCTGATAACAACAAAGGATGAACACGATGGACGCTGTCTGCTCTGACCTGCTCGCCGAAGTGCGCGCGTTTCGCCAACGCTACCCCGAGGTGCGTTATGTCGACCTGATTTCCCTGGACATTCCGGGGCACTTCTACGGCAAGCGCTATCCGGTGGACATGCTCGAAAAAGTCGCGGCGGGCAGTGCACTGAAACTGCCGCAGAACTGTGTGCTGCTGGGCGTGCAGGGCGGTCTGTTCAAGATTGGCGATTACTGTTTCAACGACGGCGACCCGGACGCCGTGCGCCGTTTGGTGCCCGGCACACTCAAGCCCGTGACTTGGGAAGCGCAGCCGCTGGGGCAGATGCTGATTACCTCTGACGGCACCGCCAAACCCATCGAGTTCGAACCCCGCGAAGTGCTGGCGAAAGTGCTGGATCGACTGGCGTCCAAGGGCATTCACCCGGTGGTGGCCTTCGAACTGGAGTTCTATCTGTTCGACAAAAAACTGCGCGACGGCCTGCCGCAATTCCCTCGCGATGAGCTGACCGACGACGCCGATGATCAGCCGAACATGCACATCGAGCGCCTGTCACGCTTTGCCCCGGTGCTTGATGAAATGGTTGAGGCGACAAGGGCTCAGGGTATCGACGCCACGGTGATTACCGCCGAGTTGGGCCCGGGGCAGTTCGAGATCAATTTCGGCCATCTGGACGACGGTTTGCGTGCCGCCGACTGGGCGGCGCTGTTCTGTCGCAGCACCCGTGGGGTTGCGCTCAAGCACGGCTACCGCGCCAGTTTCATGGCCAAGCCCTACGTGCAACATCCGGGCAGCGGCATGCACGTGCATGTCAGCCTGTATGACGCCGCTGGCAACAACCTGCTGGCGGCCAATCACCAGCAAGCACTGCGCCACGCGGTGGCCGGCTGCCTGGACCTGCTGCCGCACAGCATGCCGATCTTCGCCCCGAACCAGAACGCCATGCGCCGCCTGAGCGGCACGGTGAACACCGCGACCCAGGCGAGCTGGGGTTACGAGGATCGTGACGCCTGCTTGCGCATTCCTGAATCGGACACGAAAAACCTGCGCATCGAATACCGCCTCGCCGGCGCCGACGCCAACCCGTATCTGGTGCTGGCGGCAATTCTGGTGGGCCTCGAACATGGTCTGGAATCAGGCAAGGAACCGATTCCGCCACTCAACGACGACCGCAACAGCGGCATCGCTTTCCCGACGGAAATTCTCGACGCGGTGCGCGCTCTGCAGCATCAGCCGCAACTGCGTGCGGGACTGGGCGCCGAGTTTGTCGACGTGTATTGCGAGAACAAACGTCAGGATCACCTGGCATTCATGCAGGAGATCAGCGCACGGGAGTATCGCTGGTATTTGTGATTGCTGGTTCAGCACCCCCACTTGAACCGGGTGCCGGGGCCGCGATGACCGGATGGAATTCAGCGCCGGTGAATTCCATCGATCATTAAACTAATGATTGAGCCACGAGGTATTTTGAACACCGGGCATGAAGATGGCGAAAGAACGGCTTGAATGACGTCTGGAGAAAATCCAACGCCATCCCGTGCAATGTCTGCGCTGAGTTGGAAATAGTTGACTTTGGCTGGCAGCTATCGGCTAGAAGCAGTCACTCATTGATGACCGTTTCCAACTGGGTGGTCGTCTAAATACGTGCGGACTGGCATCAACCAAGCGCCTTGAGATGACTAAAGCTTCGATGCCTGAATGGCTGCTTTAAGCAATGGCCCTGTGATTTTTCTGTCGTTGTAATCACCGACGAAGTAATTAATTCGATTAGCCAGATGCTGAATGGATAGCCAGCCCAGGCCGTGGTAGTCACGCAACTCCTCGGCGTTCAGCTTGATCAGGCATTCGTAACTCACGAAAGACGCTTCACATTCGACGAGAATATAAACAGCGCCATCCTCTGCTTTGAGAAGATGCCAGTAGTCGTCCGTTATGTGGTATGCCGCAGGTGCGATCTGAACCAAGTCCATGTTTATTTCCGTAGCTTATTTTCGATTTTGACCATGACATGGCTGCGAATGCACGATTCTGCATGGTTGTTTCTGGCCGCTTGCACCCGACACGCCACTTTGCACATCTGTTGTCCACAGACTTTAATCCGACCGAACCACGACGGGATCGTGGCGAGCGCGATGATGCACGCTCGGGTGGGAATTATCGAGTCGCGTTGACCGCAAGCTGCCCTACGCGAATGGGGGATAAAGATGAATATCTGTCGCTCTCGTTTAGCCCAACCTCACGCCAGCGCATCATCCTGATGTGACAGCGGCTGCACTGCCAGGTGTGGTGTTTCGCCGAAGAACTCGATCAGCAGTTCAGTGAGCACACGAATTTTGCGCGCAGGGTGCGGACCCGGCGGGCGGATGATGTAGGCGCCGGCCGGAGGGGGAGGATGGTTTGTCATGATCGGCACCAGTGCGCCGGATGCCACGTGTTCATGGGTCAGGCAGTCGGGCAGGTAGGCGACACCGAGGCCTGCGGTCGCGGCGGCGACCAGGGCGATGCCGTTATCGGCCTTGAAGCGGCCTTGCGGACGAACCGTGATGACTTTGTCGCCATCCATGAATTGCCAGGCTTCGGTGCCCTGCATGAGCGCCTGATGGGCAATCAGTTCATCCGGCGTCTCGGGCTCGCCGTGCACGTTGATGTAGGCGGGGCTCGCGACGAGCTTGCCGTAGACCGGGCCAATCCGTCTGGCGATCAGATTGGAGTCCTGCATATAGCCCACCCGGATGGCGCAATCGTACCCCTCGGCAATGAGGTCAACGAAGCGATCGCTGTAACAGGTCTGGATGTGCAGTTGCGGGTGCCGGCGCGCCATTTCTGCCAGCATCGGGGCGAAGTGACTCGGGCCGAACGACAGTGGCACGGCCACGCGCAAGCGGCCGCGGAGGGCGCCGGCGGGCAGGATCGTTTCCTTGGCGATGTCGATCTCGGTGCAAACCCTGGCGGCGTAGTCCCGGAACGTCGCACCGGCCTCGGTAAGCGCCGCCCCGCGAGTGGAGCGTGCCAGCAGTTGCACAGCCAACTCGGTTTCAAGCCGAGCCAGGCGGCGGCTGACGATCGATTTCGACACGCCAAGCCGTAGGGCTGCCTGCGAAATGCCCCCGGCATCAGCCACTTCCACGAAGGTATGCAGTTCTTCGATATCCACTCTTGCGTTCCTCTTTTCGCGACACAGCACGTCGCGCAATGCTACTACTGCGTCGAACATGGGAACAGCACAATGGATTTTCCGGGCATGGCGTCATTCGCACGTGTTTCGGAATCCATCACCCGCACAGGCTGCGGCCTGATTCACAAACGTGCGTCACCCATGAAAAGGATTTGCCAATGGCAAGCGAAACTCTCCGCAACCCCCATACCGATCAGCTACTGACCCCGGAAAACTCGGCGTTAATCATCATCGATTATCAACCTGTTCAGGTTTCTTCGATTCGCTCGATGCCGCGTGATGAACTCGTCTTCAACATAACCAGCGTCGCGAAGGCGGCGGTCAACTACAACCTTCCGATCATTCACTCGACAGTCAATGTCGCGACCGGCCGCAACAAGCCGCCGATCCAGGAGCTGCAAAAAGTGCTCGGCCATCTGCCGACCTATGACCGCACATCGATCAACAGTTGGGAGGACACGCAATTCAAGCAGGTGGTCAAGGCGCTCGGGCGCAAGAAGCTCATCATGACTGCACTCTGGACCGAAGCGTGCCTGACATTCCCGGTGCTCGACGCGATCCAGGAAGGTTATGACGTTTATGTGCCGATCGATGCGGTCGGTGGCACATCGCTCGCCGCGCACGAGGCAGCGTTGCGCAGAATGGAACAGGCGGGCGCGAAGCTCATCAGCCGGGTGCAAATGTACTGCGAATTACAGCGCGACTGGGCGCGAGAAATGACCGTGCCGGGCTTTCTGGGCGTATTCGAGAACTTCGACGGATTCAACGCTGAAAAAGCGCTGGAAGAGGCGAACAACAAGGCCTGATTAGCGGGCAGCGGATGAAGGTGTCGCTCGCGAAAGCGGGCGACACCTTTATTTTTCCTGCTGCAAACGACTGTTTTTTGTGCCGGCCCTGCTGCGGCAATGGCGTGCCCTGAACCGACGAACATTTCCGACGATTCCGTAGCCAGATTGCGTCATGGCCCTGTCAGATACCAACATATGGATACTGGACAGTCGTGTCGCTGACTCATGAATCAGGAAGAGGCTTCACCAAAACCAATACGGCAGAAACTTCGGCGTGGGTTCGATCATGAGTTCCAGGTGGTAGGTGATTGGGTTGAAGAAAAACATATCCAGTATCAAAAATGCCGCTACCCCAAACGAAAGCGTCAAGAACTCGCGATAGGGATGTTCGACGAAGTACTCCTGTTTAACATGATAGAAGCTCAACAACGCGCACAGCCCCAAGCCTGCGGCGAGGTAGTTGGGTTGTAACGGGACATTGGCGAAGTTGTTGTAGACCAGCACCGCCACCAGCATCCCCAACCCCAGCATGGGCAACTTCAGGCACAAGTTCAGCAGGCCGTTTTTGGCGCGGACGAAGGCGGCTTCCTTGCTGACGAAGAGGTAGGCGGCCAGCAGCGAGATGGCTGGGGTGATTGCCAGGATGTAGCGCGCTTTCTTGGAACTGGGAACAGTGAACAGCACCAGCAACACCAACAGCCATCCGGTTAGATAGAGCAGAAGGTCGATATCTTTATCGCGAGTCGAGTGGAAGAACAGTTTGTACTTCCTGAGAATCACGTGGATGGCGTAAAACACCGTGATGCCGTAGGTCATCAGGCCAGCGGAGAAGTAGAAGTAATAGCGTGGCGCGTGGTCGGAACCAAAGCGTCCGATGCCTTGCATGTTCAGCACTTCCTCGAGGAACGCTTGCCCCCCTTGCAAGTAGGCCGCCCATGCCAGCAGCACAACCCCCACAGCCAGAATCACGCCCGAGAGCAATGAAAACAGTAGCAACATGCGCCACTGCCGGCTCAGCAAGTAATAAGCGCCAATGACACTCGCCGGTCCGATCAAGCCAATAGGCCCACGAAACGCGAATCCCAGCGCCAGGCCGAGGTACAGAAACACCAGGCGCCGCGGGTCCTTTTTCATTTCCGCCGAATAGGCAAAATAGAAGCACATCACCGTTAACAACGCCGGATAGATATCCAGTGCCAGTGAGTTGACGCCGTCAAGAAAGGCCCAGGTCAGCAGGCTGAAAAGAACGCCGTACGCACCCCATTTTTTGCTGTGCAGCGCCCCCAGCCGATAAATGAATACCAGCATCAGCGACGCGGCCACGCAGGACGCAAACCCCATGGAAAGAATGGACACCCGACCGAACGGCAAGGAAACCAGATAGACCAACAACGTATTGAGGACCGTGTAGTCGGGATAAGGCTTGAGATTGTCGGCAATCGGGAACAGCGTTACACCGTGCTGCAACATGTACTCGGCAAAGTCCACAAAACGTGTCGTGTAGTTGAGGACGGCGGGTTTGTACTGCAACGCCATGAACACGGCCAGTGTCATGGAAAAAATGCTCAGGCATGGATTTCTGGTAATCAGTCCTTTCAACATGCCTGCCCGCGAAGTGCGCTCTACAACAAGCGGGGCATCATATCGATCCATCGTTAACCCTTTAGTGAAGTTGTACTTTTGACCGCAATCCTGACAGTCCGGTGATGCCTGCATTGAACTTGTGTGTGGCGCGAAATTAACGTCGAGCCTGGTCCGCGGCGAGGACTATTCAAGCATGACGGCCCTAAACACACCCTGAACAGAACCGATTGATGTCAACAGGAAAACCGCATTAACGAAGCGTGTCGAAACGGGCTTTGTGCATTTCAATGATTGAATATTGACAGTGATGTAAGGCCAGCTAAATGACGCGCCCTTTCTTGGGTGACGGATGATCGGCCGGCTCGGTCCTGACGCTTTTCAGCAACTGTGCAAACGCGGTCTTGTCGATCGGCCGGCTCATGAAGTAGCCCTGCACCTCGTTGCATTGATCCTTGCCGAGAATCTCCAGTTGTTCCTCAGTCTCGACACCTTCGGCGGTCACGGTCAGGCCCATGGCTTTGCCCAGGCCGATGATTGCCTGTACCACCGCGCGATCATTGGCACCGTTGCTGATCGAGGCGATGAAGCGCTTGTCGATCTTGATTCCGTCGAACGGATAGGCGCGCAGGTAGCCGAGGGACGAATAACCGGTGCCGAAGTCATCCATGTTCAGACGCACGCCCAGTTGCTTGAGCGCATTCATGGTGGCCAGCGCACCGTCGGTGTCGACCAGCATTACGTTTTCGGTGATTTCCAGCTCCAGGCGACTGGCCGGGAAACGCGTCTGCACCAGCGCTTCGCGCACATCTTCGACGACATCGCTGAGGGCGAACTGCGCCGGCGACAGGTTGACCGAGAGCAGGATATCCGCCGGCCAGGTGAGGGCGGTTTCACAGGCTTCGCGCAATACCCAGCGCCCCAGCGCCACGATCAGGTCGGTCTGCTCCGCCAGCCCGATGAACACGTCGGGCCCGAGCAGGCCCTTGGTCGGATGCTGCCAGCGCACCAGGGCTTCGACCGAGACGATGTGTTTGCCGTCGACCGTGTAGCGCGGCTGGTAGTGCAGGACGAATTCGTCGTTTTTCAGTGCACCGCGCAGATCGCTTTCCATCTGCCGGCGGGTCTGGATCTGGTCGTTCATGTGCGCTTCGAAATAGCACCAGGTGTTTTTGCCCTCGGACTTGGCCTGATACAGCGCGATGTCGGCACAACGGATCAACTCGCTGGGCACGAAGCCCTGGCGGCGACTCACGGCGATGCCGATGCTGGCCCCGACGTGCAGCGGGTGATGCTCGAAGACCATCGGCTGATGCAGGCTCTCGACCAGTCGGGTGCAGAACCGGTCGACCTCATGCCGAGTGTCCATGCCATTGAGTACCACGATAAATTCATCGCCCCCCAGGCGGGCGACGATGTCGAGCTCGCGGGTGCATTCGCGCAGGCGGCTGGCGACTTCCTGCAACACCGCATCGCCGGCCGGATGGCCGAGGGAGTCGTTGATCGGCTTGAAGTTGTCCAGATCAATCACCAGCAGCGACAGCGGCGGCGCGTGCTCCTTGAGCAGCAGCGCTTCCTCCAGGTAACGCGCCAACTGGTTGCGATTGGGCAGGCCGGTCAGGGCGTCGTGCATCGACAGGTGCTGAATCTGCGCATGGGCGGCGACTTCGTCGGTGATGTCGCTGGCGGTACCGCGATAACCGACCACGCTGTGCTTCTCGATAATCGGCCGCGCCGACAGTCGGCAGTGCCGCAGCTGTCCGGCGTGATCGCGGTAGGTGCAGCGCAGGTCGCTGGCATTGCTGTCCTCGCTGAGTTTCTTCAGCCACAGCTCCAGCGGCGTGGTATCGCACGACACCAGTTGCCCGATGCCTTGCCCCAGCCACTGGTTTTGCGCATAACCGGTGACCTCGCTGAAGCGTGCCGAGAGATAGGTCAGACGCAGTTCGTTATCGACTTCCCAGATCCAGTCCGACGCCGCTTCGGCCACGGCGCGAAAACGTTCTTCACTGGCCTCCAGCGCATGATTGGCCGCCTCCAGCGCCTGATTCGAGGCCTGCAAGGTGCTGAAGCTATGGTCGACGTAAGTGGACGAGCGCAAGGCGTAGCGCAGGAAATACGCAGTCAACAGCATCAGCACCACCAGCACCGCGCCGAGTGACGGTAGCAATGACCACAACAATTGCTGGCCGGGGCGTTCCAGATCCGCCGTCAGGCTGTAACCGGTACTGTCCAGCGGCACGCGCGGTGGCGTCTTGGCGAGTTGATCATCCTGGGTCAGCATCAGGTTGTTCAGGCCATAGGCCGTGCCGAGTGCCTGCAGTTTGCTGGGCGTGAGCTTGTCGACGAACACCAGTACCGACGTTTGTTTGGGATCGCCCACCGGACGCTCATCGTTAGGCAGGATAGCCGCCGCCGTGACCAGTGCCGGCCAGCCGTCGAACAGCGAATAGGTGCTGATGGGCACGGTCAGATCAGCCTGGCTCTGCACCTGATCCACCAGCGCGGCGGCGGTGACCTTGAGCCAACGCGAGAGGTCGCCATTTTCTTGCTCGCCTTGCACCACAGCGTATTTGGTGCGTTGCCGATCCAGCACGAACACGCCGTCATAACCGTCAGTGGTGAACAGCGTCTTGCCGATGTTCTGCTGGGTGTAGGCCCAGTCGGTGTCGACTTGGGCGTGCAGGTGTTCGTAGGCCGTGGTCCAGTCGGCGTAGCTGGTGATATAGCTTTTCGACGCGCTGATGCGATTTTCCAACGCACGGGCGGTATAGAACCGCGTCTCCTCGACATCCTCGCGATCCAGTCGAGTAGCGATGCTGAGCAAGGTGCCGACAGTGGCAATCACCCCAACGACAAACAGCGCGCCGACCGCGAAGGCCAGACGGCGAGTGATTGCACTTTGCTGAGGTGGAACCGGCGTTGCAGGAGCGAAAACATCCATATGCTCGTCCTTGAATCTGTAGCTGAATCATCTGGAACAGCGGCCCACGTGCAATGTTCAATGTGTTTGTCGGGTTTGCACCGAGGCGGATTTCCCAAGCGTAGTGAATGCGCGGGGATTTTGCCTTGAGACTGCGGCGGGCAGGCGATGGCCGGGAGCGATGGGTGCTCAGTGCGAAGACACGTACGGGGAGGGCGTGGTGGACTGGGGCAGCGCATACGTGGCTTTCATCCACGCGACCTCGGCCAGCGGTGTGCGACCGAAGAAGCGCTTGAATTCGCGACTGAACTGCGAGGGGCTTTCATAACCGACGTTGAACGCGGCGGTCGCGGCCGGCATTGCACCATGCAGCATCAGCAAGCGCGCCTGATGCAGGCGCGTGGCCTTGAGGTATTGCATCGGCGATGAATCGGTGACGTTGCGAAAATGCACATGGAAGCTCGGTACGCTCATGCCGGCTTCCTCAGCGAGGGATTCGACGTCCAGACGTTGCTCATAGCTGCTGTGAATCCGCCGGATCGCCCGGCTGACCTTGCCGAAATGTCCTTGCTGCTGGAGTGCCGCACGCATCGAACCGCCCTGGGCACCGGTCAGGATCCGGTAGTAGATCTCCCGAACCAGCGCCGGCCCGAGGATCCGCGCGTCGCCCGGATCGCTCATCGCTTCGAGAAAACGCAGGGTCGAGGCGCGCAATGGATCATCCATCGGCGAGGCGTACATGCCTTTGGGCACAGCCTCGCTGGGGCCGAACACCTCGTCGACCTGCAACATCAACTCGCCGGCCAATTGCAGGTCGAGGCGCATATACACCGCGAGCATCGGTTCAGCCGCACTGGCCTCGGTTTCCATGGTGAACGGCACCGGCACCGACACCACCAGATAATGCTGGGCGTCATAGACGTAGACGTCATCACCCAGATAACCGCGCTTGCGCCCCTGACAGAGAATCACGATGCCCGGGTCATACAGCACCGGGGTGTTGCTCAGCGGCCGATTCGAGCGCAGGAAGCGCACATCTTCCAACGCACTGAGGTTGTAACCCTCCAGCGGCGCGAGCTGTTCGAGCAACTGCACCATGCGTGCGGTGTACGGATCGGATGGACTCATGGGCATTGATCTCTTACCGGGACTCAGCCATCGGTGGAGCGGGTCAGGGTTTCCCATTGTTCGATGTCGCTGAGGCTGCGTTGCAGTTTATCGCGCACCAGATTCAGCGCATCGCTGCCCAATAGCAAGTGTGCGGGTGGTGCGGCGCTGGCGATCAGTTGCAGCATGGCCTGCGCAGCCTTGCGCGGATCGCCCAATTGCTTGCCGCTTTTCTCTTCGCGGGCCTTGCGCACGGGGTCGAAGCTGGCGTCATAGTCGGCAATGCTGCGCGCTGTGCGCTGCATCGAACGCCCGGCCCAGTCGGTACGAAACGAACCGGGCGCCACCGCCGTGACAAAAATGTTGAACGGCTGTAACTCCTTGCTCAACGTATCGGAGAGCCCTTCGAGGGCAAACTTGCTCGAACAGTAATAGGCAATGCCGGGCATGGTGATGGTGCCGCCCATCGAGGTGATGTTCAGAATGTGCCCGGCGCGCCGCTGCCGGAAATACGGCACGAACGCCTTGATCATCGCTGCCGCGCCGAACACGTTGACGTCGAACTGACGCCGCATCTCCGCCAGCGGTGACTCCTCGAAAATGCCCTCATGCCCATAACCGGCGTTGTTCACCAGCACATCGACCGGGCCCAGCGAGGCTTCGACGTCGGCGATCACCCTGTCGATGCGATCGAAATCGGTGACGTCGAGCAACACCCCGTGGGCCCGATCCGCTGACAGCGCCTCGAACGACTTCAGGTCGGCGTCATTGCGCACGGTACCGACCACCCGATGACCGGCGTTGAGCGCTTCCTGCGCGAGGGCGCTGCCGAAGCCGCTGCTGACACCGGTGATGAACAGGGTTTTGCTGCTGTGCATGGCAATCTCCGACGGATAAGGGAGAGGCCATGGTAGGCAGCGCGCAGGGGAAGGGGTATGCCGGTTTGTCTGCGAGGATTGCCTGTTCCTATTGGCAGGCCTGTGAAGCGCTCTGAAACGTGGTGTTGATTCGGCACGCCGCCCGGATCAGGAGCCATTCCTGAGCAACTGCCCCAGTGCCTCCAGCTCAGTTTTCTCCACGTCCGATACCAGCACGAAGTGCATGTGAGCGGATTGCCACGACACCACGTTGAACCCGCGAAGGCTTTGGCTCTGCACGGCTTGGTCGGGCTCGGTCGTGGGCAGGATGAACACGTTGATGATGTGCTTGGCATGCCCGTAGCTCAGGGCGGCGGTAGTCTGGTGTTGCAGGTAATCCAGACGCCCGCCGAGCAAGGGAAAGCCTTGCGCCGTGTAGTCGAACACCGGGGGCGAGAAGTCGAGTTTGCCGGTGAACCACGGTTTGACCGTATGGCGGTCGGAGGACACCACGTCGTTCAGGTGTTCGCCCATCAGCGAGCGCACGTGGCTGGAAACGGCCTCATCAATCAGCGGTTGCTCGCTGCCGGGCGTGGCGACATACAGCACCATCGCCAGAGCCAGTGCAGCGGCGGAAAAGGCCGGGGTCAGCCATTTTTGCCAGCGCTGCGTGAAGCCCGACGCAGGTTTGTCTGCGCCGAACACGCTCGCCGCCAATGACGCGGGCGCGGGGTAGTACGCGGCATGGCGCTTCACGCTGACCTTGAGCAACTTCGCTTGATCGTACAGCCGCGCGCACTCGGCGCAGGTGCTCAGGTGCGCTGCCACCTGCGCAGCCGTCGCCGGGTCCAGTTCCTGATCCAGATAGCCGTGCAGTCGGGTCTGGCAAACCGTGCAGTCGAGTTCATTCATGATTGTGCAACTTCAGTAGTTCGAGCTTGAGCATGGCCCGCGCCCGGGCCAGCCTGGACATCACGGTGCCGATGGGTATATCGACCACCAGGGCGATGTCCTTGTAGGGCAGGTCTTCGAGTTCCTTGAGCACAATCACCTCGCGAAACACCGGCGGCAGGGCGCCCAGCGCTTGTTGCAGCAGCTCGGCATTTTCGCTGTGGATCGCCAGCAGTTCCGGGGTCTGGCTGTGGCTCAATGCGCCCTCGGTTTCTTCTATCTCGTCATCGAATGCGACCCAATGCCGTCCGGCCGAAGCTTTAAGCCAGGTGTAGCTTTCGTTGCGCACGATGGTCAGAAACCACGCCTTGGCGTTGCCATCGGCAAAACGCTGCAAAAACCGGAAGGCGCGCAAGGCGCTTTCCTGCACCACGTCGCGGGCAGCGCTGTCGTTGCCGGTCAGCCAGCGTGCAAGGTTGTAGGCCGCGTCCAGATGCGGCGCAATCAGTTCCTCAAATCGCTTCATGGTGGGTTCCGCACCGTCACACCCCTATAACCGTGCTACACCGGGTTTTATTCCCGCTAAACACTTTATTTTGCGACGTGGAATAAATCCGTGCGCCGCCAGGTTTACCTCGTGTCAGCTACCTCACTGTAGTTCGCCCGCGAGGACCTACCGATGGACATTCAAGCAAAACATCCGCTACGCACCGACGGCTTGCTCAATCCGGACCGGCGCACCCTGCTCAAATGCTCGGCGTGGGCCGGGGCGGGGGTCATCTGGGCCTTGAGCGGCGGGATTCCCAAAGCCTTCGCGCTGGACGAGGCGGGTAACGTCAGCGATCCCAAAGCGCTGGCCAGCAGCTTTCACTTCGTGCAGATCAGCGACTCGCACATCGGCTTCAACAAGGAGGCCAATCCGGAACCGGTCAAGACCCTGCAAGTGGCAATCGACAAGGTCATCGCGCTACCCAAACGCCCCGCGCTGATCCTGCACACCGGCGACATCACCCACCTGTCCAAGCCTGAGGAATTCGACACCGCCGCACAGTTGCTCAAGGGCCTGCCATCCACCGTGCATTACGTGCCCGGTGAGCACGACACCCTCGACGAGGGCGGCGGCAAGCTTTACCTGGAGCGCTACGGCAAGGGCACCAAAGGCAATGGCTGGTACAGCTTCGATGATCACGGCGTGCACTTCATCGGGCTGATCAACGTCTTCAACTTCCAGGCCGGCCACGAAGCCACCCTTGGCGCCGATCAACTGGCCTGGCTGGCAGATGACTTGCGCGCGGTCAGCAGCAGCACGCCCATCGTCGTGTTCACCCACATCCCGCTGTGGACGATTTATCAGCCGTGGGGCTGGGGCACCGAGGATGGCGATCAAGCAATAGCGCTGCTGCGCAAGTACGGTTCGGTGACGGTACTGAACGGGCACATCCATCAGGTGATCCAGAAAGTCGAAGGCAATATCATCTTCCACACCGCCCGTGGCACCGCGTATCCGCAGCCGGCACCGGGTGCTGCACCATCGCCGGGGCCGATGACGGTGGCGGCCGATCAATTGCGCAATTACCTGGGGATCACCGACGTGCGCGCGACCCAGGGCGATCACCCGTTGGCACTGATTGATTCGACACTGATTTGACCGAGGACGAACCGATGAAAACGCGACTGTTGGCGCTGATAGGTCTGTTGCTGGCGATGCCGGTCTGGGCGACGGACGTGAAGATCGACATCAAGGAATTCATGTTCGGCCCCAAGGACCTGACCGTGGCCGTCGGCACCAAGGTGACGTGGGTCAATGACGATCAGATTCCGCACACGGTGGCGGAAACCCACAAGGTGTTTCGCTCGGGAGCGCTGGATACCAATGACAGTTTTTCCTGGGTGTTCGATACGCCGGGGGAGTTTGAATATTTTTGCGTGTTGCATCCGCAAATGATCGGCAAGGTGGTGGTGACGCAGTGAATGCGATTCAGCTGAAAGACTGACCGGAAGGGTGCCGCTGCCTGAGTGTTACTCAGCTACCAATCTGCACCTTTCCGGGGCTCGCAATGAGCTATTGGGTAGCACGTCTCAAGTTCCGCGCACCAGGAGCTGATCGCTGTTTTCCGCTTAAATCATTCAAATCAAGCGCTTGGCACGGTGCGGAGAAATCTGGCATGCATCGTGCCTTTTTTGTATCCGTGGATAATTGGATACAAAAAGACAAAAGGTGCCGCCATGCAATTCGCTCCCGCCTACGACCAGCGTCAACCGATGACCGCCGAGGAGGAGGCCTACAACTTTCTGTTGGAAGGCATCTGCGGCGGTCGTTATCGCAAGGGCGACCGGTTGATCGCCGAGGACATCGCCAGCGAAATCGGCATGAGCCGTATGCCGGTGCGCGAAGCCTTTCGCCGCCTCGATGCGCAGGGTCTGGTGACGCTCAGGCCCAACCGCGGCGCGGTGGTCAGCGGTCTGGATGTTGAGCAGATGCATGAAGTCTTCGAGATGCGCAGCGCCCTGGAAGGGCTGGCGATTCGCATCGCGGTGCCAAAGATCAGCGAGCGTCAGTTGACCGCGCTGGAGCGGCTGCTCGATGAAATGGATGACTATCGCGAGGAGAGTGCGGCGTGGGTCAGCCGCCATCGCAAGTTCCATGAATACCTGTGCAGCCTCAGCGATCGACCACGGTTGTTGAAGCAGATCAGCGCCCTTTACTCGCTGATCGAAGCACCGATGCGCCTGTGGCTGCAGCACATCGAAAAGCCCCTGAGTGCGCGCCAGGAACACCAGATGATCCTCGATGCGATTCGCGCCGGCGACGCCAACCAGGCCGAGGCCGTGGTGCGCGAGCATATCGAAGGCACGGTGCCCGAGCTGATCAAGTTTCTGCAATCGGAAAAATAACCACAGAGCGGAACCCGAATCCGCCGATGTTTTGACTTTGAGTACTGCCCCCGTTACTAACCGAACTGGAGTGTCTGGTCATGCATACGTCTCGCCTGTTACTGGCTGCAATTTCCTTCGGGCTCTGTTCGCAATGGGCGCTTGCCGCACCCACGGTGCCGGAGCGTCTGGTCAAGGTCGACAAACTCACCTATTGCTCGGGCATGGATTCACCGCCGCTGGTGTCCTTCGATGAAGCGCAAAAGCCCAAAGGCCTGACCGTCGACCTGGGCCTGGAAATCGCCAAGCGTCTGGGTGACAAAAAGGTCGACTGGCGAGTGATTCCATTCTCCGGATTGCTCCCGGCGTTGCTCGCCAAACAGTGCGACATGATTGTTGATCAGTTGTTCGACAAGCCCGAGCGCCGTGAGGTGATCGACATCGTCAACTACATGTATTCCAGTCAGGCGGTGGTGGTGCCCAAGGGCAATCCGAAGGCGCTGAAAACCCTGCAGGATCTGAGCGGTCACAAGATCGCGGTGCTCAACGGTTCGACCATCAAGACCCTGCTCGACACCGAGAATGAAAGCCTGACCAAGGCCGGCAAGCCGCCGATGAAACTGGTGGTCTACAACACCGACACCGACGCCTTCCAGGCCCTGCGCATCAGTCAGGTCGACGCTTACGGCACCACGGTGGAAACCGCCGGTTATTACGCCGCAATGGCCCCGGACCTGTTCGAAGAAGGCGTCCCGGCATTCAGCCGGATCCTTACCGGCCTGGGTATTCGCAAGGACGATCCACAACTGAGCGCTGCGGTGCAGCAGATCATCACCGACATGCGCAGCGATGGCAGCTACCACCAGCTTCTGAGCAAGTGGCACGTCTCCAGCGACACTCTCGATTGAGGTACGCGTTGATGAATTTCAATTGGGATGTGTTCTGGCAGTACCTGTTGCAACCCAGCGGCGTGTACCTCACCGGGCTCTGGCTGACGTGCCTGATCAGTGTGCTGGCGATGTTGCTGGGCTGTGTGTTGGGGCTGGCCGCCGCATTGTTGCGCTTGTCGAAGAACCCTTTGCTGCATCTGCCGGTGCGTTTTTATGTGTGGCTGATGCGTGGCACGCCGTTGCTGGTGCAAATCGTCTTTCTCTACACGGCGCTGGCGGCGGGCGGGATTTTTCGCTTCGAAGACATCGAGCTGTTCGGGCTGGTGATCCCCGGCAACATTCAGGCGGCGATCATCGCTCTGGGCCTCAACGAAGGCGCGTACATGGCCGAGATCATTCGCGCCGGGATCGGCGCCGTGGACAAGGGTCAGTACGAGGCCGGGCGCTCGCTGGGCATGACCTTCGCCAAATTGATGCGCCGTATCGTCCTGCCGCAGGCGTTTCGGGTGATCGTGCCGCCGCTGGGCAACGAATTCAACGTGATGCTGAAAAACACCACGCTGGTCAGCGTGATCGGCGTGCAGGAGCTGTTGCTCAGCACGCAGATGGTCACCTCGGCGACTTTTCGGGTGTTCGAGTTGTACCTGGTGGTGGCGATTTATTTCCTGTTGCTCACCACGCTGTGGGGTTTCTTTCAGCGCTGGCTGGAGAACCGTTTCGGCCAGTCGGACCGACCTTCTTCGCCGCCGCCGGCCTCCAGCCGGATGTTCGGCCGTAGCACCCTGAAACTGCTGAGGGGACGTTAATCATGGCGCATCAAAGTGACGAACTGATCATCGAGGCGCTGAACATTCACAAGGCCTTCGGTGATCTGCAGATTCTCAAGGGCATCTCGCTGCAAGTGCGACGTGGCGAAGTGGTGGTGCTGATCGGCGCCTCAGGCTCGGGCAAGACCACGTTTATCCGCTGCATCAATCTGCTCGAAGACATTCAGGCTGGAGAGATCCGCGTCAGCGGCCGGCCCATGGGTTATCGCACCCGGGCAGACGGCAGTCTGGTGCGCGACTCGGAACGCAACATTGCTCGCCAGCGCCGGGACATCGGTATGGTGTTCCAGCGCTTCAACCTGTTCCCGCACATGACCGCCCTGGAAAACATCATCGAAGCACCGATTCAGGTGTTGGGCGTGTCACGCCAGGCTGCGCTGGAACAAGCCCACGCGCTGCTCAAGCGAGTCGGTTTGGCAGACAAGGCCAGTCATTACCCGTCGATGCTTTCCGGCGGTCAGCAGCAACGGGTGGCGATCGCCCGAGCACTGGCGATGAAACCGCAGGCGATGTTGTTCGACGAACCCACCAGCGCCCTCGACCCGGAAACTGTCGGCGAGGTTCTGCAAGTGATGAAGGAGTTGGCCGAGGAGGGCATGACCATGGTCGTGGTCACCCATGAAATGGGTTTTGCCCGCGAGGTGGCCGACCGGGTGGTGGTGCTCGATCAGGGCGAACTGATCGAACAAGGCCCGCCGGAACAGATTTTCAGTCGTCCCACCCATCCCCGTACCCAAGCCTTTCTCAGCCGCGTGCTGTGAACTTCACAAGGATTTCGACGATGCGTTTATCGAGCTTGTTCGCCGCACTGTGCTGCGCCGCCGTGGTGCCCATGCTTCAGGCTGCCGATTCGGTGGTGAAGGTTTACAACTGGTCCGATTACATCGGCCCCGACACGCTGAAGAATTTCGAGAAAGACAACGCGATCAAGGTTCAGTACGACATTTTCGACACCAATGAAATGCTTGAAGCCAAGTTGCTTTCCGGGCATTCGGGCTACGACGTGGTAGTGCCGTCCAGCCAGTTTCTTTCGAAACAGATTCGCGCCGGCGCCTATCAGCCGCTGCAACGCGGATTGCTCGATAACTGGAAGCACCTCGATCCGCGTTTGATGCAGCGTCTGCAGGCTGCCGACCCCGGCAATCAATACGCGGTGCCGTACATGTGGGGCACCGTGGGCATCGGCTACAACGAAGAGAAAGTCCGCGCCGTGCTGGGCAAGGATGCGCCGCTGGATTCCTGGTCGATGGTGTTCGATCCGCAGAACCTCGCCAAACTGAAAAGCTGCGGCGTGGCCTTCCTTGATGCACCGGTAAAGATCATCCCCCAGGCCCTGCTTTACCTCGGGCTGGACCCCAACAGCGTCAAGCCTGACGACTACAAGCAGGCTTCCAAACTGCTGATGACGTTGCGTCCCTCGGTGACCTACTTCAACTCGTCGAAGTACACCGCCGACCTGGCCAACGGTGATATCTGCGTGGCGATCGGCTATTCCGGTGACGTGATGCAGGCCCAGACCCGGGCGCGCGAGGCGGGGAAAAACATCGATATCCGCTACCTGATTCCCAAGGAAGGCGTGAACCTGTGGTTCGACATGCTGGCGATTCCCAAGGATGCCGGTAATGTCGCCAACGCCCATGCGTTCATCAATTACCTGTTGCGCCCTGAGGTGATTGCGCCGGTCAGCGACTACGTCGGCTACGCCAATCCGAACAAGGACGCCACGGCGCTGATGGATAGCAAAGTCAGCGGCAACCCGGGGATCTACCCGACTGACGAGGTGATCAACCATGCCTTCGTCTCCGCCGATCTGCCGGAAAACATCCAGCGCCTGATCACCCGCGAATGGAACCGGATCAAGTCCGGCCAATGAATTGCTGATTGGAAGAACCTTTGCCATGTTGAAATTCTCTGCTCACGAATATCCCTATCCGTCGCAACGCCAAAGCGTGTTTGCCCGTCGCGGCATGGTCGCGGCGTCCCAACCTCTGGCCGCGCAGGCCGGCATCGAGATGCTGCACAAGGGCGGTAACGCGATTGACGCCGCCATCGCCACGGCGGCGGCCCTGACCGTGGTCGAGCCTACGGGCTGTGGCCTGGGCGGTGACGCGTTTGCCCTGGTCTGGTTCAAGGATCAGTTGCATGGGCTCAATGCCAACGGCCACGCCCCGGCATCGTTAAGTATCGAAGCGGTCAAAGCGGCCGGCCATGAGCACATGCCGTTGTATGGCTGGACGCCGGTGACGGTGCCGGGTTGTCCATCGGCTTGGGCCGAGTTGTCGCAGCGCTTTGGCGTGTTGCCGTTCGCCGATTTGCTGCAACCGGCAATCAGCCTGGCCCGAGACGGTTTTCCGCTGTCGCCGGTGGTTGCCCACCAGTGGCAGATCGCGCTGGATGAGTTCAGTCCCCATCGCGATGAAGTGCTGCAGGCCTGGTTCGATACGTTCCTGATTGACGGCCGCGCGCCCAAGGCCGGGGAGCTGTTCCGTAACCCGGCGCAGGCACGAACCCTTGAAGAGTTGGCTGACACGCGTTGCGAGAGCCTGTATCGCGGCGCACTGGCGCAACGCCTGGATGCGCATTCGCGGGCAACGGGCGGCTATCTGCGCGCCACCGATCTGGAGCATTATCGCGCGCAATGGGTGGAACCGATTCACGTCAATTACCGTGGCGTGGATGTCTGGGAAATCCCGCCGAGCGGGCAAGGTCTGGTGGCGCTGATGGCGCTGAAGATGCTCGAGGGTTTCGACTTCGATCACCGTGACAGCCAGCAGACCTGGCATCGGCAACTGGAGGCGATGAAACTCGCCTACAGCGATGGGCTGCACTACATCACCGATCCGCTGCACATGCGTGTGGCTGTGGCCGATCTGTTGAGTGACGCGTACAGCGCTCGCCGCCGCGCTCAGATCGGCGAGCAGGCGCAGCCGCCGAAACCGGGCGACCCGCACGCCAGTGGCACGGTGTATCTGGCCACGGCGGACGGGCAGGGCAACATGGTGTCGTTCATCCAGAGCAATTACCACGGCTTCGGCTCAGGCGTGGTATTGCCCGACAGCGGCATCGCCCTGCAAAATCGTGGGCAGGAATTCAGCCTTGATCCCGAGCATGCCAACGCGTTGGCTCCCGGCAAAAAGACATTTCACACGATCATTCCCGGCTTCCTCACCAAGGACGGCCAGGCGCTGGGGCCGTTCGGCGTGATGGGCGGCTACATGCAGCCGCAGGGCCATGTGCAGATGGTGATGAACCTGGTGGATTTCGGCTTGAACCCGCAGTCGGCACTGGATGCGCCGCGCTGGCAGTGGCTGGGTGGGATGAAAGTCGGCATCGAGCAGGGCGCTTCGAGGGATCTGGCCAATGCGTTGGCTCGCCGTGGGCACGAAGTGCAGATCGCCAGTGATTCGACGGATTACGGACGAGGGCAGATCATTCTGCGTGATCCGGTGACGGGAGTGCTGTGTGGCGGGACTGAGCCGAGGGCGGATTCGCATATTGCGGTTTGGTAAAGTAGATTGATTGCCAGGGATTGACGAGCATTGCCCCTCTGACCGCTACTGCGAAGAGCGGTCAAAGGGGCAAAAACGTTTTTCGTCAGACCGTGCTGCAGGTGGTCATTTCGCAATGGTTGGGTAAAAACTCCATGACATCGCAAAAGAGTTTGCGCTGCTTCCAGTCATTGCGATCACCGATCACATACAGCCGGCGTTTGGCCCGAGTGGCAGCGACATTGAGCAGATTGGGTTTAGACACTGCCCATTCACGAGCCCCTTCGTTTTCACTGCTTCCGCCTAGTACAAGAATGATCACCGCCGCCTCTTTGCCCTGCATCGTGTGAATCGTGCCGCGAACCATCTTGGCGTGAAGGCGATCCTTGAGATGGTTGCGCACATCCTGAAACGGCGTAATGACGGCAATGCTGTCCAGCGGTACGCCATCGGCCTTGAGCTGCACCAACAAACGGTCCAGTGCCTGACCTTCACTATCGACCCAGTTGCCGGAGGACCTTCCACTGGCATGCACCCACCCGGTGAGTAATGAGGCCGGTGTTTCCTTGGCAGGTGAGGGGGCGATCGTCCCGTAGACCATTGCGCCGTCGTACGCGATGCGGTTGGCCAGGTCGAACATGGGTCTATCGCAGCGACGATGAACCACCAAGGGCAGGCCGACCCAGCATTTTTTCCCCCTCGGCCCGGCCATGCGCCCCCAGGGAGTGGCCTCATCGGCGAGTGTCTGAGCGGACTGGCGGTTCGGCAGCCAGTGAGCATCGACTTTATAACGGGTGCGCATGTGTTCGAGTACAGCGTCGGAAACCGTGACGATCGGTTCCAGTTGCAGTGGGTCACCAACCAATACGGCGCGGCGCGAGCGCCATAGTGCTCCCACAGCTGCCTGTGGCGTAGCCTGACCCGCTTCATCGACCAATAACCAGCCAATCTCGCCGCACCCCAGGCTGCCGAAGGAGCGGGCGAACGAGGCGAATGTACTGCTGAGTACCGGTACAACCATGAAAAGCGAAGCCCATGCCGAGCGCACTATGGACTGAGAAACACCACCATAACGACTGCCGGTCAGCGTGCTGGTGACGAAAGTCAGGTTGTAGCTCATGCGCGAGGCTTCAATCTGGAAGAACGTGCGGTGCAATTTGAGTGCTTCGATGAAGACCTTCGCCCGGGCCTGACGCCAACCTTCGACGATCCACGGCTCGGCCAGTTCGATTTCGCTTCCTCTGCCGATTTGGTCATGTTCAAGCCAGAACAACAGGTGTTCGGCCTGTCCGGCCTGAGCAACGCCGCGTGCCTTATCGACCTGTATGCCGGCATGTCGCAGGGCTTCGTCGATCTCCAGTTCATCTGCGGCCAGTTGTTGATCGAGCTCGCTGAGTCGGCCAATGATGCGCTGCAGCTGGCGCTGGACGCTGTCGAACGCGTCCTTGGCCAAGGTGCACGTGCCTTCCAGCAAACGCTGTCGGGCAGCCCACATACGATGTGCGCCCCACAAGCTGAACAGGTTGGCGAGAAAGCCAGGTTTTTTTAACAGGTGTGATTCAAGCGCCTGGAGTTCGCGTTGCAACTGCTCGCGCGCTGGCGCTAGCTGCAGGGCTTCCAGCGTGATTTGTTCCTTATCGAGTTCGCTGCGCTGGGCGTGGCGGACCTGAAGATGCTCCTGCATCTGTTTGACCCGGGCCTTGGCGCTGATTACGGCCTCAATCCGCGTCAGAATATCGCTAACGTGGGCCCGCACAACTTGTTCTGCATCCTTGGCGTCTTGGTAACGCTTGACTGCGTCACGCCAGAGACTGGCTTTTTCGGTGGATGTGAACGCCTTCATCAATGCAGCTTGTTCGGCCAGCCATTCGTACATGCCCTTGGGCGGCGTCTTCGGTTCGGTGTCGTCGATGCCACGGGGCGCAGCCGAAGGTTCGCCGTCGCAAGGGTCATCATCCAGGCCCCAGATGTCGAGCGTTTCTGAATCCGTAGTATCCGCGTCATCTTTGGCCTTATCGGCTTTAGGCGGAGTCTTGCCGTAGAAAAAGCGGTCGACGAATTGAGTGCGTTTGGCTTTGCTGCCCAACGCTGCAGAAATCATTGCCCATGCAGGCTTGCCACTGGTCAACTCGGCCAGTTCGCTGAAGTACTCCGCATCGGGCAACCAGGACGGGTCGACCTTGTCTTTCTGGGGTAACTCAAGGGTTACATTCTCGACGGCGCCATTGTTGGAGGAGGCGACCACCATCTCGAAACCGAACAGGCGCGGGTCGAGCTGATAGGCGACGCGTTCGCGTCCGCTGTCGTTGGCGGATTCACGGCCGTCCTTGACGAATGCTTCTGAGGCCCTGCTCAGTGAAGCCAGTACGTCGGCCCGTTGTGTCACCACTGCAGCAATCAGGTCGCGGAGCAGGGTGGTCTTGCCGGTTCCCGGTGGGCCGTTGACGCCCATGATGCCGGGGGTATTGCCGAGGGTTTGCAGCAGGCTATTGACGGCCAGTTGCTGTGAGTGCACCAGTCCCAGATGCCTCTCAGCGGGCCAGCAACCGGCGCAGTAGTTGGACGGTGCCAGACGATTGATCAATGCCAGATCAGTTTCACACTTGTCCAGGTGCAGTCGCTGAGTCGAGTCGTGATGGCGCAGATACTGGGCCAATGGCACACTCGTTTCGCCCCGAGACAGCGCGTCGGCCATGTCGGCAAGATCGCTGAGCAGGAAGCTGTTGAGCGGGTCGTCTTCCTGTTCTGACTTGTTCGGGTTGATCGGCGCCGAGCGGAAGCGATGCGAACGCTGCACGTCGCCGAAAAACTCTTCAAGTCCCAGGGTTTTGCGGATGGAGTCAGTCAGGTAAGCCAGATCGACCGCCTGAACCACTCCACCCAACAGGCTTCTGGAATGTTCACGCAGACGGTCTTGGGTTTCCTCGAAGCCGCGTGTCCAGTCCCTGTTATTGATCGCGCAACCGAGGAACCATGCCTCGCTGGACAATACCAGGCTGTCGACCAGCATCATGCCTTGATCGTTGAACTTCAGCGCGTACAGGGCGGAAACACGTTTTTGTGGTTCTTTGTAACCTTGGTCTGCCCCGTACAACTCTGCTAATCGGTGAGCGACCGTCAGGTTGTCGTAGAGGTGTGCGTAGAGCGTGTGGCTCCATACGCGTTTGCTCGGCAGGCGCTGCCGGCTCAGTGGGTTGGCCGGCATCCACGGCAGGATTTGCGCCGTGGTGGGGATGTCCTGAAAAAACGGTTGGTAGTCGCCATCACGCTTTTTCAGCTTGGGGACTGCCTGGGGTTGCAACAATTCGACAGCGTGCCAATAGCGCACGATATTTTGCGAGTTCATTTAAAGCGTCCTTGAAAGCGCTGGGCCTGAATTCCTTTGAGCCAAGGATATCAGGCATCACCCTTCGCGGGATCATCGGTCGATGGCAGCGGACGCATCGTTATCAACCCGGCACGTCCTTGTCCAGTCGCGATGAGCACACACTTTTTCACAAAGACCTCTGGGGATCCAATCGGTGGCAGAATCTCCCTGACTTGAATGTTTTGGAGACCACCATGCTTCGTGTGTTCGAACGAAGACTCGACCCTTTCCCGCCTGACGAGGTGCCACCGCCACCCAACGGTCTGGCTAAATTTCTCTGGGCGTGCACGCGGGGGGCTCGCGGCTACATCCTCGCGCTGGCGCTGCTCAGTGCCGCGGTTTCGATCTATGAAGCGTGGCTGTTTTCCTTCCTCGGTCAGGTCGTTGACCTGCTTTCGACCTGGCAGGCTGGTGGCGAAGCAGCGGTGCAGGAACGCAGCGTGTTGTGGGGCATGGGCATTATCATGGTGCTCAGTGTCGGGCTGGTGGCGTTGCGCACCATGGTCCAGCACCAGATTCTGGCGATTAACCTGCCGCTGCGCCTGCGCTGGGATTTCCATCGGCTGATGCTGCGGCAAAGCCTTTCGTTTTTCTCCGATGAGTTCTCCGGCCGGGTCACCACCAAGGTGATGCAGACGGCACTCGCCGTGCGCGACGTGCTGTTCACCATGATCGAAATCTTGCCCGGGATCGGTGTGTATTTCATCGCGATCATCGCCCTGGCCGGCGGCTTTGCGCTGAAGCTGATGCTGCCGTTCCTCGCTTGGGTCGTGCTGTTCGGCCTGGCCATGTGGTACTTCGTGCCGCGTTTGGGCAAGGTCGGGCAGGAGCAGGCCAATGCGCGGTCGATGATGACCGGGCGTATCGCCGACGCGTACACCAACATCACCACGGTCAAGCTGTTCTCCCATTCCAACCGCGAAGCGCACTTCGCGCGGGCGGCGATGGAGGATTTCAAGCAGACCGGTTTTCGCCAGATGCGTCTGGTCAGCCTGTTCGAAATCGTCAATCAGGCGCTGGTGGTCGGGTTGATCATGTCCGCCGGCGGGTACGCCCTGTGGCTGTGGCACCAGGGCGATGTCGGTGCCGGCGCGGTGGCGGCGATCACCGCAATGGCGTTGCGGATCAATGGCATGTCGAACTGGATCATGTGGCAAATGACCTCGCTGTTCGAAAGCATCGGCACCGTCCAGGACGGCATGGCCACGCTGACCCAGGGCACCAAGGTGCAGGACGCGCCGGACGCCGGCGTGCTGGTCACTTCTGGCGGCGCGGTGACATTCGACAAAGTGAAGTTCAACTACGGCGGCGAACGTCAGGTGCTCGATGGCCTGAGCCTGAGCATTCGTCCCGGCGAAAAAATCGGTCTGGTGGGCCGCTCCGGTGCGGGCAAATCGACGCTGATCAACCTGTTGCTGCGGTTCTATGATGTCGACAGCGGCGAGATCCGTATCGACGGCCAGAACATTGCGCATGTGACCCAGGACAGCCTGCGCAGTGCGATCGGCATGGTCACCCAGGACACTTCGCTGCTGCACCGTTCGATTCGCGATAACATCGCCTACGGCCGGCCTGATGCAACCGACGCGCAAATCCGCCGCGCGGCCGCCAATGCCCAGGCGGATGAGTTCATCAGCCAGTTGAGCGATCGGCAAGGCCACACCGGTTACGACACCTTGGTGGGTGAACGCGGAATCAAGCTGTCCGGCGGACAGCGTCAACGCGTGGCGATTGCCCGAGTGATGCTGAAGAACGCGCCGATCCTGCTACTCGACGAAGCCACCAGTGCGCTGGACTCGGAAGTCGAAGTGGCAATTCAGGAAAGCCTCGATGAAATGATGCAGGGCAAGACCGTGATTGCGATTGCTCATCGACTGTCGACGATTGCGGCGATGGACCGGCTTATAGTGATGGATGACGGGCGCATCATTGAACAGGGCACCCACAGTGAATTGCTGGAGAAGAATGGTGTTTATGCGCGGCTGTGGGCGCATCAGAGCGGCGGCTTCCTGGGGGAGGACAAGGGCGTGATCGAGGCTATGGATCAGGCGTGAGTAAGAGGGTGTGCGGCCGGGGAGGCGATAAATCGATGGTATTAAACAGCTGATTGGCCGTTAACGGCTAAAAGCGACGCGGGCGCTGCGGCTTGGCTGAGACCTTGGCAGCGCCCATGGCTAGAGAATCGGGCTTTTAGTTAGCCATGAGGGATAAAGTGAATCTACAACTTGAAATTGACAGGATGTTTGGCGGGTGCGCATTTGCCAGACCACTGTTCTATTCCTATCCAGGAGGTCTGCGTTTTGAGCTCTCTGAAACGGGTGGAGTGATTCAGCAATTTCAAACGGCACTTCTAAAATCAACGAAGATCTGCAGCGATATCTTCCTTGATGATGCGACGCTTGTTGCTTGTCTGCGCGTTCATTCGGGTAGCAATCGATTTGCTCATAGATCCCGGATTCTCGCTCTCCGTTCTGCCGGTATCAACATACCCACGCAACGCTCAGTCTGGAGTGAAAAAATAGACCCCGAGGAATGGTTTTGCGAAAGTGAGCCGGAGTATTGGATCAACATTGCGTTTGAAGCGCCAGCGACTCTGCTTCAAGCATTTCTTTGGTGTGCTTTGGCTAGTGACTTCGGCGCAATTCAGCCTAACCCCGAATGCGCTATATACCTTTTCAATTTGAAGAAGCACGTCATGGTTTTTCCGTACGACGACAGAGGCATGGATGTAGTCGGCCCCAACAAAGATTTTCTTTCACAGTTGTATCGTCAGCATCATATATATCTGTTGGGTTACGACCGACATACGATGGACAGCACATTCCAAGGACTTGCGAGTTAGCGTCTTTGCTTGGATTGGAGCTGAAACCGTGCCCGCAGCTCTCATGTCCATCGTTTCATTGTAGTTGGTCAGTGCATTAATAGAGGCACTTGCTGCGGGCCTGGTGCCGTCTGCCAGCAAAACCCAATGACCGCTTTTCGGGTGTGGATTCAACCAGTCGAGGCATCCAAATAATCTGAACCCCGTCCGAACGCGCGCGCCTAACGATCAGCTTGTGTTCAATCGCACAGGCCCAGTGCCAATTCCGGCACATTCCGAGAGGTGGTCAACGTGGCTAAAGACGAGAAGAAAAGCAAAAAAGACGATGCTTCGAAAGCCAGCAAGGACTTGAAAGACAAAAAGTCCTCGCCGGAAAAGAAATCTGCTGCAGCCTCGGCGCTTTCGAAGTCTTCCGACAAGAAAGACAAGAAGAAAGACGCCGAACCGAAAAAGTCGGCAAAGAAAGCTGATAGCAAGCCGGAAAAGGCCAAGGATTCAAAGAAGGCTGACAAGCCGGCGAAAAAGAAAAAGTAATACTTGCGACTCGCCAGGGCTTCACGCCCTGGCGTCCTTCAGATCGACTTCAAGCGGTTTCTTCAACCCTGCGCGAATCCCCCAACGAATCACGCTGCATCGACTGCAGGTTTTTCTCGATGGTTTCACACAGGGCTTCCATCTGGATCTGGTGCTCGCTGTGGCGAAACGGGCTTTGCAGATCAGTGCCGATGCGTTCGATGGCCAGCAGCATGAAGCCCACTACCGTCGAGGCGAGCGGGGTGAACCAGCCCAGCGACTCCACCAGCCCTACCGGCACAATCAGGCAGAACAGCGAGATAAACAGGCGCGGGAAATACACGTAAGGGTAGGGCAGCGGGGTATTGGCGATTCGCTCCATGCCGCCCTGGCTGTTGGACAGATCGACCATTGTCGCTTCCAGCCGTGCCAGACGAATGCTGTCCAGCCGCCCGGCCTTGTATTCCCGGGCGAGCAACGACGCGGAACCGGTGAGGATGTCGTTGGCAAAGTTGTTGGTGGTGGCGCTGCGGGCAAACTCATCTTCCGGGATAAATGCGCGGACTTCCTCGGGGCAAGGCTGGCCTCGCAGATGCGCCGCGAGGCAATTTACATACGCCACATGGCGGCGCAACAGCGTCGCTTTCAGCGGATTCACTTCGTTATCGGGGTCATCCAGCAGCGTCAGCACCTGGCGGGCGAAGCTGCGGGAGCTGTTGATCATCATGCCCCACAGCGTTCGCGCTTCCCACCAACGGTTGTAGGCGCTGCTGTTGCGGAAACTGATCAGCACCACCAGCGCCGAACCGAGCAATGTCAGTGGCATCAGCGGCAGGTTTATCTTGGCGTTGAGGAACAACATGAAGTCGACGGTGACGGCGATGTCCCAGAGCAACAGCCAGAACAGCGACCAGCCCACATAGCCCATGGTCTTGATGATCAGACGGTATTTTTTGACGATGGCAGCTTTCAAACGGGAACCTCGTGGCAAGCGGTAAGCGTGAACGCCTTAGCTCGGACGCTGGTTCGGGGGGAAAGGTTCGCTGTCGACCGCGCATCTTGGTTACGACAATTGTCAGGCAATAAAAAACCCGGTCATTACGCCGGGTTTTTTATTGCCTGCAGTTCTGCCAGAAGTCAGAGCGAAGCTTTCACCTGCAAGCCAAACACCAACGCATTGTCGATGTCCTGACCGGAAAACGCGCCCGGTTCGATGATGTATTGCATGTTCGGGCGCAGCGTCAGCCAAGGGGTGGCCTGATAGCCGTAGCCGAGTTCGATCAACTGCTCGCCGCTGTTCAGGTTCGGGAACTGCGTGCCGTTGGCCATGGCGGCGTCCTGCTGCACGTCGCGGCTGCGCGGGTTAGGCACAGCGCGGCCGTAGCCCAGGGCAACGGTGTCACGCGGGCGACCTTCGAACGGTTTGTACAGCACCAGACCGGTGCCGTACCACTTGCTGAACGGCGATGCCGCTTCGCTGGCCGCCGAGTATTGGCCGAAGGCGTGCAGGCTGCGGCCCTCGGACGATTGCGAACTCCATACGGCCTGATCGATCAGCAGATAGTGACCGCCACGACCGGAGACTTCTTTGTCGCTGCCGATGCGTTTCACGTCGGAGCTGTCGTAGTAGTAACCCAGCTTGTATTCGCCGGGCAATTGACCCGCGTGCTTGTACACCAGCTCGATCGGCACCACGGTGCCGGTGGTGTGTTTCGGGCCCAGATGCCAGGCGCGACTGGAGTTGCCGTTACTTTCGGGATCGACGTTGAACGCGGCCACGCGCAATTGCCACGAGGATGACAAGTCGTACTTCACCCGCACGCCCAAGTGCGCGTTGGGGTAGTTGGTCCAGCCACTGCCGCCGGACATGTTCAGCGGATGGCCGCAGAAACCGGCGTTCATGAAGTTGCACAGGATGCCGCTGTCGAGGCCGCCGAGGTCATTGCCCATGGCCATGTAACCCAGTTTCACGTTGAGCGCCGGGGTGAACAGGCTGCGCACGTAACTGAGTTCGGTCAGGCGGGTGTAGAGGCCGCCGTAGTTTTCCTGGATCGGCAGACGGTTGCCAACCAGATCTTCCGAAGCGCTGTTGCCACGGCGGTCGTTGATCGTCAGTTGGACCTTGCCGGCGTTCTCAACCCCATACAACTTGCTCAGGTCGAACTGCGCGCCGAGCTTGATGTTCTGCGAGTAACGGCCGGAGCGGTGCAGGCCGCCATCGGCGTTGTAAGCCATTTCCCCGGTGTAATCGCCGGTGAACTTGATGCCGTCTTCGTCCATCTGGTGCCGCAGACCGCCCCAATCACCGGTCAGGGTATTGCGGGTCAACAGGTTCGAATCGGTATCGGCGAAGGCGGGCAGGGTGGTGCAGGTCAGGCCCAACAGCACGCCGTTGACCCAGCCGTTACGAGTAAAACCAAACATGGAGATCTTCCTGCTCAAAGCTATAGCAATATCGGAAAGCGGCGCGGCACCCTCAGGTGCCGCGCGCAAAAAGAAAGCGCCCGTGTTCAACACGGGCGCTGCGGCTTACGGCAAGGCGTAAGCCATCACGTAGTCGCCGCGATCGGTCGACTGACGTGCACCACCGGCGGTGATGACGATGTATTGCTTGCCGGTCTTCGGCGAAACGAAGGTCATCGGGCCGCCCTGACTGCCGACCGGCAGACGCGCCTTCCAGATTTCCTCGCCGTTGGCGCTGTTGAAGGCGCGCAGGTAGAAGTCCTGGGTGCCGGCGATGAAGATCAGGCCACCTTGCGTCGACAGGGTGCCGCCGAGGGTCGGTAAACCGATCTTGATCGGCAGGTGCATGCGGATGCCCAGCGGACCGGTGTCTTCAACGGTGCCGACCGGAACCTGCCAGGCGACTTTCTGGGTTTTCATGTCGATCGCGGTCAGCGTACCGAACGGCGGTGCCTGGCAAGGAATGCCGGCTACCGACAGGAAGCGGTTCTTGTTCACCGCATACGGCGTACCTTTGAGCGGTACCGCGCCCATGCCGGTGTTCAACGCTTCGCCGCCGGAGGAGGCCTGAGCCTTGTTCTGCGACGGGATCATCTGAATCCACAGACCCAGGCGCATGTCGTTGACGAAGATGAAACCGTGCACCGGGTCAGTGGAGATGCTGCCCCAGTTCATGCCGCCCAGCGAACCCGGGAAACTCAGCGATTTGTCGGTACCCGGCGCGGTGTACAGGCCGTCATAACGCATGGATTTGAAGTCGATCCGGCACAGCAACTGGTCGTACGGGGTAGCGCCCCACATGTCCGATTCAGTCAGGTGCTGGGCACCGATCTGCGGCATGCCCACCGATTTTGGCTGGGTTGACGAATATGGTTCGTTAGGGATGTTGGCGGCTTTGACCGGTACTTCTTTAACGTCGGTCAACGGCTTGCCGGTGGCACGGTCGAGCACGTAGATCTGCCCGGCCTTGGTGCCGATGACCAGCGCCGGAACGCTTTTGCCGTCCTTGGTGAAGTCGATCAGGCTCGGCTGCATCGGCAGGTCGAAGTCCCAGAGATCGTTGTGCACGGTCTGGAACACCCAGCGTTCATCACCGGTGGTGGCGTCCAGCGCGAGGATCGAGGCGCCGTAGGTGTGATCGAGTTTGCTGCGCTCGACACCATAGATGTCGGTGGACGAGCTGCCCATCGGCAGGAACACGGTGTTGGTCGCCGGATCGTAGGACATCGGCGCCCAGCTGTTCGGCGTGCTGCGCACATAGGTGCTGCCGTCGGCCGGGGCCTGTTTGTCCTGCGGGTTGCCCGGGTCGAAGGCCCAACGCATGGCGCCGGTGATCACGTCAAAACCACGGATCACGCCGCCCGGCATGTCGGTCTGTACGTTGTCGGCGACACGACCGCCCACCACCACGGTGGTGCCGGCCATCAACGGAGCGGAGGAGAGCTGGTAGTAGCTGTCCGGCACATCGCCGAGACCGGCCTTCAGATCAACCTGGCCGTTGTTGCCGAAACCCTGGCAGAACTCGCCAGTGTCGGCATCGACCGCGATCAGGCGGGCATCGATGGTGTTGGTCAGCAGACGGCGCTGGCAATTGGCAGCCGGCGCAGGCTTGGCTTCGATGATGCTCGAATTGCTTGGCTGAGCGATGCTCTTGGTCGCATCGAAATAGGCCATGCCACGGCAACGCTGCCAGACTTTCGACTGGGCGTTGATCGCGTTCTTCCACAGCTCTTTGCCGGTGTCGGCATCCAGCGCGATCAAGTTGTTGTGCGGGGTGCAGATGAACACCTTGTTGCCGATCTGCAGCGGGGTGAGCTGGTCTTCGGCACCGTTGCCATCGCTCTCGGCGACGTCACCGGTGTGGTAGGTCCACGCCACTTTCAGTTTGTCGACGTTGTTGCGGTTGATCTGGTCCAGCGCAGCAAAGCGGCTGCCGCCTTCGGTATTGCCGTAGTGCGCCCAGTCTTTTTGCGCCTTGTCTGGCTCAACCGGGGTCAGGCCCGGGCCAGTGCCGGTTGCCGCGACGGTCGGGTGTGCAACGAACATGTTGCCGGCAGCCACCGCCAGGGCGATGGCCAACACCGCCGCGAGGCCGTAGGCGCCACGACCTGGAACGCCACCGTTGGCACGTTTGAGCAGCGGGTAGACCAGCGTCACCGCCAGACCCACGGCACTGAACATGAACAGACGCGAGAACACCGGCCAGAACACCAGCCCGGCATCGCTCACGGCCCAGATCGCGGTTCCGAGCAGAAATGCCGCGAACAGCCAGGCGCCGGCAGTCTTGAAGCGAGCGATCAGCAGACCGGAAACGGCCATCACCAGACCACCGACCAGGAAGTACCACGACCCTCCCAGGCTGACCAGCTTCACTCCGCCAGCCGCAAGTGCCAGGCCGAGCAGGGCGATGATCACCCCCAACCCGACCAGAATGAATTTTGATATGCCCGAGAGGCGTTGACTCTGCTTCACGTTGAATGTCCCGTTGAAATGAGGCGTGCATTATATAGATAGGTAACTACCTAGTTAAATCACTAATTCAGAATGAAGCGTAGTTCTCTGCTGAATGACCGGTTTCAACGGGGAATACAGCAGCTCAACGGCCCGGCAGGCATATCAAAGGAACGCAAAAAACCTTTTGTGTCAGAAAAAATGTGATTTGTGACAGCTAGCGTCCTCAGCCTCGGTTATTGCGCAGAATCGAGAAATTCAACGCGGCGGCCACAGATAGCCAGACCAGATAAGGAAACAGGATTAACCCGGTGATCACATCCAGGCGCAACGCGAGGACCACCATCGCGGCGACCACCAGCCAGAGCAGCACGAGGATGACCATCGCCGCGAATATCCGCTGCGCGCCGAAAAACACCGGCGTCCATAAAGTATTTAGCGCAATTTGCGCCGCCCACAGGGCCAATACCTGTTCACTGCCGGCAATCAAGGACAAGCGGTAACCCGCCCAGGCCAGCAGCAGATAGATCGTCGTCCATGCCAGCGGAAATACCCAGTTGGGCGGGGTGAACCTGGGCTTGTTGAGCGCTGCGTACCAAGGCCCCGGTTTGAACATGACCCCGGTGGTCGCGGCGGCACCGCAGGCGATCAGAAAAATCAGAAAAGTCACCATTTAATACTCCTTGGCCGCAGCCGGTCTGCTTGGGTTGCATCGAACACACGTGCACAACAGCGGCGGTAGCGCTCGGGCACTGTCCATCCGTTGACAGGACGCGTCGTGGTTAAGTTTCACCCCGGGCCAGACCATTCCCGACGCTGGCTGTCCCTCAAATCGACTCGCCATTATCCAGGCGGGCCAACAGTGCTTGCCCGCGTTGCCACAGCGCCGCTTGTTTGGCTGGCGGCATGCGGTCGAGGTTCTTGTACATCATCGCCATACGCTGATTGCCGCGCAGTTGTTCACCGTGGCGCATCAGAAAATGCCAGTACAACGAATTGAACGGGCAGGCATTGTCCGCGGTACTTTCGCTGACCTTGTAGGCGCAGCCGCGGCAATAGTCGGACATGCGATTGATGTACTGGCCACTGGCGCAATAGGGTTTGGAACCGAGGTAACCGCCATCGGCATGCATGACCATGCCCAAGGTATTGGGCAACTCGACCCAGTCGAAGGCGTCCATGTAGATCGCCAGATACCACTCACAGATCTGACTCGGCGCGATCCCGGCGAGCAGGGCAAAATTGCCGGTCACCATCAGCCGCTGAATGTGGTGCGCGTAGGCATGCTGCAGACTCTGGCCGATGGCCTGGCGCATGCAGTTCATCTGCGTAGCGCCCGTCCAGTAGAACTCGGGCAGCGGCCGACTGTTGCCGAATGCATTGCCCTGTGCGTAGTCCGGCATTTGCAGCCAGTACACGCCGCGCACATATTCACGCCAGCCGATCAGTTGCCGGATGAAACCTTCAGCGGCATTCAGCGCAATCCTTCCAGACCAATAGGCCGACTCGACATCGCTGCACAGCTGACGCAAATCCAGTAGGCCGATGTTGAGCGCGGCGCTGATGCGCGCATGAAACAGGAACGGTTCGTCGCTGGCCATGGCGTCCTGATAGTCCCCGAAGCCTGCCAGTCCATAATCCAGAAAATATTCCCACAGCGCCTGCGCGTCGGCATGGGTGACCGGGTAGTTGAAGTCGTCGAGTGCACCGTAGTGATGACTGAAGCGCGCCGTCACCAGCGCCAGCACTTCGCGGGTCATGGCGTCGTTGCTGAAACGAACCGGGTAGGGCGCCTTCACGCCTTTGGGCAGGGCCTTGCGATTCTCCGCATCGAAATTCCACGCGCCGCCCACCGGCGTGCCGTCGCCATTGAGCAGCAAGCGGCTCTTGCGGCGCATCTCGCGGTAGAAAAACTCCATGCGCAACTGCTTTTTGCCGGCAGCCCAAGCGGCAAACTCGGCGCGACTGCACAGAAAGCGTGTATCGGCATGCCAATAAACGGCCAGACCACAATCCTTGATCGATTGCTCCAGGCGCCAGTCCCCGCACTCGGTGACGTGCACTTCCTCGGCCTGCAGCCGCTGTTGCCAGCGCTGTAATTCTCCCGGTACCGAGCCGCTGTTGTGCGGATCATCCAGGGTCACGTATTCAACACGAACGCCCTGATCTTGCAGTGCCTGGGCGAAATGGCGCATGGCACTGAAGATCAGCGCAATCTTTTGCGGGTGGTGCGGTACATGGCTGGCTTCTTCCATGACCTCGACCAGCAACACAGTGTCGCGCTCGCTATCGAGCGTCTGCAAGGAAGCCAGGTCGAAGGACAACTGATCGCCCAGCACCAGGCACAACCGACGGTTCTGGTTCATTCACAGCATCCGTTCATAGCGGTGTGGTCAGCGAAAAAGGAATGCGCAGCTCTTCGACAGGCCCGGTATCGCGCCCGCACATTTCGTCGTGCACGCATTGCTGCACCAGCACGCACGGGAATGCCGGCACGGTCTGCAGCAAGTCGCGCAGATGGGTGATTGACCGCAGGTGCATCGGTTTGGCCGCGTCGTCGAGCAAGGTGAACTGGCCGTGATCGAGGCGGATGCGGGCCAGATAAAATCCACCTTCGAGCGACAGCAGTTCCAACTCACGAATTTCGCTGTTGGCCGCACGTTCGGTCAGGGTTTGCAGATTCATGCTTCACTCCTTGCCTATCAATTCAGCACTGTTCATTGATTTTCTCCCGCGCCTTGGCGGCGGAAGAACAAGGTCACCTGGCCGACTTCAACACCGAGTTTGGACATGCTGGTGCGGTTGATCAGCGTGTCCTCGTCCATTTGATACATCCAGTCGTCCATGCTCATTTCATAGGTCGAGCCATCGACCGGCAGATTCAGGCGATAACGCCAGTGCAGCGCATTACCGGCGACCTGACCTGTGGCGACACCCACCACATCACCCGCGCGACCGCTCCAGCGCCCCTGGCCCTCCGGCGTCAGGGTCCAGACGCGGCGTTGGCGCGTGCCGTCGCTATACACGAACCGCTCATCGAGAATCAGGTTGTCGCCCTCACGATGGCTGACGATGTTGACCTCGAAGCGCTTGACCACTTCCCCGGAGCGCTTCTGGAACATCCCCCAGGCTTTTACGGGTTTGCTGAAAAAACGCTGCAGATCCAGCGCCGGTTGCTGATCGGCATAGTGGCTGACATCTACGCTGCCGCAGCTCGCAACGCTGAGTACCAGAGCCAGTAAGAGCACAAGTCGGGCCATTGCCTTTCTCCCTGAGTGCACAGGTATGGAGGTGAAGTTGGGAATATCGTTCTTGTACAGTGAATTTGCCGTGTACAGGTTTATCGCGCCTGTCGGAGATCAGAAATCAACTTCGCCGCCCGACTAATTGCAGAAATTCCTGACGCGTCGTTGAGCTTTCGCGGAAGGCGTCGAGCATCACCGAGGAGGTCATGATCGAATGCTGCTTTTCGACGCCGCGCATCGTCATGCACATGTGCCGGGCCTCGCGGAGTAGTTGTACGCAGATAAGGATGTTGTATAGGTTTTATTGAAGATAGGCTGAAAGAATCCAGCTGACAATCAACCGGCAATCTTTTTTGTGCAGATGCGAACACCTCACAGCGCAGCGCCGGAGGTTGCGGGGGTAGCGGGGCAGAAGAGGAAGCGCTCCCGGGGAGTGGGAGCGCTGGGCGAATTCGCGAAATTATTCGCTGTAGGTCGGGTAATCGACATAGCCTTCGGCATTGCCGCCGTAGACCGTCGCAGGATTCAGCGGATTGAGCGGCCAGTCATTGGCGAGGCGCGCCGGCAGGTCCGGGTTGGCCATGAACGGACGACCGAACGCCACCAGATCCGCCAGTCCCGATTCAAGCAATTGCGCACCGGATTCTGCGTTGTAGCGCCCGGCATAAATGATCGCGCCACTGAAGGTATCGCGCACCGCACGGCGGAAGGTTTGCGGCATCACCGGCGCATCGTCCCAGTCGGCTTCGGCAATGGACAGGTAGGCAATGCCCACATCCTCAAGCACCTTGATTGCTTCGATATAAGTGGTGTGCGGGTCTTCCTCGACCATGCCCAGATAGGTGCGCGCTTCATCGGTGGTGGTGAACAGCGGCGCGAACCGCACGCCGACTTTCTCTTTGCCGATGCACTCGGCGACACCCGACACCACTTCGCGCAGAAAACGCAGGCGATTGTGCAGCGAGCCACCGTACTGATCGGTGCGCACATTGCTGTGGGCGGAAATGAACTGGTTCACCAGATAGCCGTTGGCACAGTGCAGTTCGATCCCGTCGAAGCCGGCGTCCATCGCATTGCGCGCCGCTTGTATATAGAGCTGAACCAGTTCCTGGACTTCATCGGTACTCAGCGCTCGCGGCGCGGATGGCGTCACCAGCTCCCCGGCGCCCGGCGCGGTTTCGATGAACACGCTGACCCGCTCGGTGGCGATGGCAGACGCTGAAACCGGTGCCGCGCCACCGGGTTGCAGCGCGGTGTGGGACACACGCCCGACGTGCCAAAGCTGGGCGAATATCACGCCGTCCTGTGCATGAACCGCTTCGGTGACTTTGCGCCATCCGGCAATTTGTTCAGGGGTGTGAATGCCGGGAGTCCAGGCGTAGCCCTGACCGCGAGGTTCGATCTGCGTGCCTTCGGTGACCAGCAGACCGGCGCCGGCACGTTGCTGGTAATACTCGGCCATCAATGCATTGGCGACATTGCCCGGTTGTGTGCTGCGCTGGCGGGTGAGCGGAGGCAGGACGATGCGGTTCTTCAGGGTATGCAGGCCCAGGGTGACGGGGGTGAAGTAAGGGCTGTTTTTCATGTAATTCCTGTTTTGGTCTTATTAGACCAGTCGACTATTAATGCGGTAAAAAAAACACCGTGCGTGATGCGCACGGTGTCTGGCGGGGCTGGAGGGCTCAGGTCAACAGTTCCAGCAGTTTTTCAGCGACGGCTGCCGAGCTGGCAGGGTTTTGACCCGTCATCAGTTGACCATCGGTCACCACGTGAACCTGCCAGTCAGCGACCTTGGAATAGCGGCCGCCGAGACGCTGGAATTCATCTTCGATCAGGAACGGCACGACATCGGTCAGGCCCACAGCCGCCTCTTCAGCATTGGTGAAACCGGTGACATCGCGGCCTTGAATCAACGGTTTGCCGTCGGCAGCCACCACGTGACGCAGAACGCCCGGCGCATGGCAGACGAAACCGTGAGGTTTGTTGCTGCGGTCGAAGGCTTCGATCAAGGCGATCGAATGCTTGTCCTCGGCCAGATCCCACAGCGGGCCATGGCCACCGGGATAGAACACAGCATCGAAGTCCGCAGCGCTGACGTCCGCCAGGCGCCCGGTATTGGCCAGTGCCTGTTGGGCAGCAGGGTCCTGGCGGAAACGCTCGGTTTCAGCGGTTTGCGCATCGGGCTCATCGCTTTTCGGATCGAGCGGTGGCTGGCCGCCGGCCGGCGACACCAAGGTGATCTGCGCGCCGGCATCCTTGAAGGCGTAGTAGGGGGCCGCGAACTCTTCGAGCCAGAAGCCGGTTTTCTTGCCGGTGTTGCCAAGCTGATCGTGGGAAGTCAGAACCATCAAGATTTTCATAGAGCGCCCTGTATTGGTCTGGTGTCCTCGACGGGTTCGTCTGCGACACCTCGGAAGGAGTGACGGGCGCAGAATAGATTCATATTAGACCGGTCGTCTAGTAATTTTTTGCCGCCGTGTTTCTGCGCGATCACTGTGGCAAACTGCTGCTCATCAGAAATATACGACTGGTCTAATGTTTGGTATTTTGCGCCCCATGAAACCGACCTACGACGATACCCGCCAACACCTGCTCGACACCGGCCACCGCATGATGGCCGAAAAGGGCTTCACCAGCGTTGGCCTGAGCGAGATCCTGCAGACCGCCGGTGTGCCCAAGGGCTCGTTCTATCACTACTTCAAATCCAAGGAACTCTACGGCCAGGCGCTGCTCGAGGACTACTTTGTCGGCTACCTCGCAGACATGGAACGCCGTCTGACTCTGCCCGGACTCAGTGCTTGTGAGCGGCTGATGGATTACTGGCAGGGCTGGCAGAACCGCTGCACCCTGGAAGGCCATGGCGATGAGTGTCTGGTAGTGAAGCTGAGCGCGGAAGTTGCCGACTTGTCCGAGTCGATGCGCCTGACCTTGCGTGACGGCGCCGAGCGCATCGTTGCGCGCATCACGACGTGCCTGGAAGAAGGGCAGTTGGATAAAAGTTTGCCGGACACCGATGCTCGACAACTGGCAGAAACCCTTTACCAACTGTGGTTGGGCGCCAGTTTGTTGAACAAGCTGCAGCGCACGGGGCAGTCGTTGCAGACGTCGATGGTGATGACCAAACGGCTGTTGCAAAGCTGAGGACACCCACGACCATTTCTCCCCACCCGCCAAGGAGGCGTCAATGGGCGTCCTGCACACTCCTGTTTTTCAAACGCCAAGGGCTTGCATCTTGGCATTGGCCAGCGTGCTTCTCAGCGGCTGCTCCAGCCACACGTTGCCCCGACCGGTCGAGCGCGACCCTTGCCTCGACGCCGGCCCGGTAAACACTGTCGGGTACGATCACTGTGTGGCTGAGCGAGATCGCCAGAGGAAGGAAGCGCTTGAAGCGCTGCTTGACGATGACCCGGCTCATCTGCAGCGTTTGCAGGTCATCGAAATGCCCGACAGCAAGTACCAACCTTCGGATTTCCCGGATACACCTATCCCTCTGTCCTACAGGGGAGTGGATTCGATTTCGCTGGCTGAAAAGCAAGCGCTGCCGTTCAAGGCACGAATCGTCTGGAAATATTCCTCAGCGCGTCTCATTCCGGAGCGTCGAGACGCCCTGCAGATGGAGAAAATGCAGGTGCTGATCATGTCGGCGGTGCAGGAAAACGGGCTGGCGAAGTGGATATGCACGGCCACCGGTGGGCAACAGCGGGAGTGGATCTTCTATACGCAAAGCGATGAAGCCTTTATCGCCAAGGTACGAGCCGCTCTGGCACAGACCGGTCCATACCCCATCGAGTTGAAGGCGCAGAGGGACGTGACACCGACCACCTTGGGGCAAGCCGCACAAGATATTCGTGTCACCCCCAAATTGTGTATGGAATGAAATGCGTATGCAGGCGCGGCGGTTAGCCTTTTTGAGCACCAGTGACGATCGGTAGCGAATAAAAGTGGAACTCCCACTCTCAGCCACCAGTCAATTTTTCTGTCGAGACTCAGCTTCCCACTTACACGAAGGTTTATGAATCATGAAGAGTGAACAAGTAGAAGGCGTAGCAGAAAAATTGGCCGGTAAAGCGCAGAGCGCGGTCGGGAGACTGATGGGTGATTCGAAGATGGAAGCTGAAGGTGCCGGACATCAAGCAGCTGGACAGCTGACTAAATCCTACGGCGATGCGCTGGATAATGTGTCGACTTTCGTCAAAGAAAAGCCGATGGCTGCAATCGCGATAGGCGCTGCGGCACTGATCCTGATAAACCGGATTTTTCGTCGCTGACTGAATGGCCGAGTTTTTCACCAGACGTTGAAAGACTGGAAAATTGAATTAAAACAAAGGGCCCTTCGGGGCCCTTTGTTTTAACCAGGTTCATGGACGTTACGGATTCAACTTTCGCCCGCTCATCGCGCGGGAAAAGCAGTATTCCTGTCACGTCGCCATCACATCTGTTTGCCGTGACGCGCAGCGATCGCAACGGTGGTCGGCGAATCCGCAAGTGAAACGAATTGCCGCGTTGCGCCATCAAGTGCATCGATGCATCCCGCTTCGATGTCGTAGACCCAGCCGTGCAGATTCAAGCGGCCCTGCTCAAGCGCGAGGGCCACCGATGGATGCGTGCGCAGATTCGCCAGTTGCGCGATCACGTTTTCACGCACAAGACCATCGAGCTTCGCGCGAGGCGTGTCGAATTCATGCGCCGCGTTAATTGCTTTTGCGGCGTCCGAGTGACGTAGCCAGTTGGCGACCGCTGGAAGATGATCCAGGCACGTGCAGCGCGAAATCGCGCCCATCGCCCCGCAGTCCGAGTGACCGCAGATCACGATGTCCTGTACGCCCAGCACGGCGACTGCATACTCGACGGTAGCCGACACGCCGCCCGGTTCAGGGCCGTAAGACGGCACGATGTTGCCGGCGTTGCGAATCACGAACAGTTCGCCCGGCTCGCGCTGCGTAAGGAGCTCCGGCACAACCCGACTGTCCGAGCAGGTGACGAACAACGCCTTCGGATTTTGTGCCGTCGCGAGCTGCTTGAACAGCTCGACGCGTTGCGGATAAACCTCGCGCTGAAAGCGCAGAAAGCCGTCAATAATGTCCTGCATGAAGTCCTCCAAGCCCGAATAGCTGATGTGGGCACGAGCACTCGATATGCCTGCGCGCCGCTGTGGTCGGCATTATTGCAGACGGCGCAGGTGTTGGCTGTACTCGATGCCTGCAACATGATGTTCATGGCAGCGGGGCGCTTGTGAAAATAGCGGGGTGGTCGGGCGAGGGCAGGGTCATGTCGTTGGAAATGAGAATTCAGCCATTGGAATGCCAGAAATGCGGTTAGAGTGGGTGTCCATGTCTGTTTTCGCGCACTTGCACCAAGCGGTTCCAGCGAATGTACAGAGGCAGAAAACCGCAAATCCATCGTTATGTGAACAATGAATCGTCCGCTGTTCGTTTCTCTGGATGGCCCCAAAGGCACCGGCAAAACCACGCTGTTGGAGGCCGTTACGAAAGTACTGAGGGCCGGCGACAAGAAAGTCATCCGGCTTTGCGAGAGAAAAAGTGATCCTTTCCGGGGTGAAACAATGGCCCTGATCAACGCGCTCGCCAGAAATCCATCCCAGGATCTGGAATGGGCTGTGTGCCAGCGCCTGGCTGATAGTCGTCGCTGGATTTCCCGCAACGTGCTGACAGAGCAGCCGCTGGACAGCATTATTCTGATTGATCGCTGGTATCCGTCGGATGCAGCGTTTCGCCGAACCGTCCCGTTTGCCGAGATTCTTCAGTTGAATCTGGATCGAGACGTGCGCGTGCCGGATCTGCATGTCGGCGTCGTCACCGATCCGGATATTTCATGGACAAGGGCTGCGACGCGAGCGCGAGGATTGGGCGGTACTGTGATCCAGAAGCACGCAGAGCATATGGCGTGTACACAGATGTTCGAGCAAGCGGTCAAGGAGCACGGTTGGGTTCTGTGCCGTAATGAGGGAACAATCGAGGACGCTACGATGCAGGTGGTTTCTGAGATCTATAGGGTGCTGGGGTGATTGCAGGAGTGGAGACAGACGTTGGTGCAGGAGGCGCATTGCGTAATACACGGTTTAACATAATATACATTACACGTAACAAGATGTTTCGAGATTAACCGGGTTACGCACAGCATTTCAAACCAGAACATCGTCCTTGGACTTTGTTTTTCCAAGCTTTGGCTTCACCTGAGTTCGCGTGTTCTCAATCATCATTCCGCGTCAGCTTTTCAATCAACATCCGATGTTGTGGAAACTGCGCTGTCAGTTTTTGCCGATCCCCCATCTCCATGTCGGCAAAATCAAATCCCGGCGACACGGCTTCACTGATCAAGCCAAATCCATGTTCACCCTCAAGGAGTCGCGAAGCTTTCCAGATTCCGCCTGGTACGTGCATCTGCAGATGCTGTCCCGCCAGAACGTCTTTACCCATTACCAGCGTGTGCAGCGAGCCGTCCGCGTGGATCATGCTGTACTCGATGGGATCGCCCAGATGGAAAAAATGCACAATGTCGGAGTGATTGAAATGAAATTGGCCCACCGGTGATTGCTCGGTCAACAGGTAGTAAATCGAGGTCATCAGGTATCGTGGGCCGCCAACGGTATCAAGCATATCTCGATGATCGGCCTGATAGGTTCTGCGGAAATAACCGCCTTCCACGTGAGATTGCAGACCCAGCGCGCGAATCAAGGTTTGTGCGTTTACTGTGCGTTGAGACATGGTCTGCTCCGGTGAACGGCGGCGTATTTCCCAATAGCTCTACTAAACGGCTATTTAGTGTAGTTAACAGTAGATCGCCGAATATCAACGATATTACCCTGCTTATTCAAGCAGGCCATTCAGAAATCCACCGTTGCAGATAACAGATAAGTCCGTGGCGTCGAAAGCGTCAATCCGGGCTCGCTGTCATCTGATGCGCCTGCCGAACTCCAGTAGCGTTTATCCAATACGTTTTCGACATTGGCGCGTACGGTGATGGTCTTGTCGTCGAGTTTAAAGGCATAACGCGTGCCCACGTCGAATCGCTCCCAGGCGTCGATTTCCTTCTGGTTGGACTGATCCAGATACTGCGAACTCGAATAGATTCCGCGCCCTGTCAGGGTCAGTCCCTGCACACTGGGTACATCCCACTCTGCGCCGAGATTGACGTTGTATTTGGGGGTCGCCGGCGCGCGGTTACCGTCAAAGGTTCCATTGGTGGTCTGGGTCAGTTCGCTGTCGATGTACATCACGCCGCCGAGCAATCGAAGCCCTTTGAACGGCTCGCCGAACACACTCAATTCCACACCATCGTTCTGTCGTTTGCCGTTAGAGCCGAAGACTCGTGTCGAGGCGTTGGTCTCGTACGCAGGTTGCCTGATCCGGAACACGGAGGCCGTCAGAGCGTACGAACCCGCATCATATTTGGCCCCGACTTCGACTTGTCGGCTGATAAAGGGCGGGAAGATTTCATCCTCATTGACTGATGTCGATGGCGCAATTTTCCCTTGGCTGAGGCCTTCCATGTAGTTGGCGTAAAGCGACAGCTTGTCCGTCGCCTTGAACAGAATGCCGCCCGAGGGTGAGAGTTTTTCTTCGTCATAGGCCGTATCGCCCTTCACATCATCGCTCCAGTCGTCGACTTGAACCCTTTGCCAACGGGCGCCAAGAGTCAGTAACAGGCGATCATCGAAGAAACCCAACGTATCGGACAGTGCTACGCCGCTGAAGCGGTTTTCCGTGTAGACCTTGGCGTCGTAGCGTGTTGGCGTTTGCGGGTGTGCGGTTTCCACCGGGTCATACAGATTGCTGCGCCCTGCCGCATACCGTGCGCCACCATTTTCGAAATCCATGTAGAAGTAGCTGGCCGCCAGGTTGAGCTCGTGACTGACCGAGCCGGTATGGAACCAGTTGCGCACACCCGCCGTGGCAGTCCGGACATTCTCGTCACGGGTGAAATCCCGCGGTTGAACGCTGAAATCGCCGGCATCGTTGGTCACCGACACCGCATGCCGAAGGAAATCGTGGTTACTTTTACGGGCGCCGACGCCGCCATACAACATGACCGAATCACTGACATCGAACTCGCCATTGAGTGTGGCAAACGTATCTTTGGTTCGCGCCTGGCTCCACGGTTGCGCGTAGTTGTCGCGCACATCATCGGCGTCAGGAACTTTAGCGTTTGCACCGACCTGCACCCGTTCTTGCGGCGCATCGGTAGCGCGCTCGGTGTTACCGATATCGGTGGAAAGCCGCAGGCGCTCACCGCGAAAATCCAGGCCCAGCACGGCCATGTCGCGATCGACGCTCTGGTGATCCCATTCCGTATCGCCCGATTGCTTGACGCCGTTGAAACGCAGGCCGAACTTGTTGTCCCCACCAAAACGACGACCGATATCGACGGCGCCGCCGAGCTGATTGTTGGAAGCGTAACTGGCCGTCAGCGATGTATTCGGCTGATCGCCGGCGCGCTTGGGCACCACGTTGATCCCCCCTCCTACACTGCCCCGCGGTGAAATCCCGTTGATCAGTTGGCTCGGGCCCTTGAGGATGTCGACGCGCTCGGCCATTTCCATGTCGATCGTATAAGTGGGCAGAACCCCGTAGAGCCCGTTGTAGGAAACATCACTGTTGAACAGGCTGAAACCGCGGATGGTGAATTGCTCATAACGGCCGCCTGCCGGGTTGGTCGCGCGCACCGAGGGATCGCTGGCGATCAGATCGCCCAGAGTGCGGGCCTGCTGGTTTTTCACCGTTTCGCTGGTGTAAGTGGTCATGCTGAACGGGGTCTCCATGAAATCCCTGGAACCCAGCAATCCTTGCGAGCCACGGCGGGCCACTTGGCCACCGGCAAAAACCTCGGAATCTGTGGTACCCGTCGATCCAAGAATCGAAGTGGGTGCCAGTTCCAGACTACCGCCGTCCGGCGCGGGAATGAGCGTGTAAGCGCGGTCGCCCACCGGTTGCAGCTGTAGACCGGACCCCAGCAACAACCGGGTGAAGCCCTCCTCCACGCCAAACACGCCAGTCAAACCCTTGCTGTTGCGCCCGCTGACCAAAGCGGGATCTACCGACAGATTGACCCCGGCCAGCCCGGCAAACCGGGTCAGTGCAGCACCCAGACTGCCGGCCGGGACCTGATAACCGCGCCGCTCGACGCTTTCCGCCCAACTGCAGGGAATCAACACCGGGCTGGCACTCAGACTCAGCAGAAGGCTCAACTGCAACAACGGACGGACACGACCTGGAAATACTGCAGGCATAGGAAGAAGCTCTCGATTGGGTTCACTTGCCTGGAATGACCAGCGAGGCGAAAAAAAGGGACAGGTATCAGGCGGTTTTTTTTGACTGGGAGGGTTTTCGCGGAACGACAGAGACCCAGAAGCGCGTGCGTTTCTGCACGTCGATCGGCAGGCTGGCCGCCAACAGTGAGAGCACTTGATCGGTATTCTCCAGGCGAAAACTGCCGGTGATGCGCAACGACTCCAGCTGCGGATCCCAGCGCAAGACGCCTGGGCGATAACGGCTCAATTCGCGGAGAAAATCCCCCAGCGGCTGGTTTTGCGCCATCAGTACACCGTCGCGCCAGCTCGGCATCAAGACATCGAACGCCCGGACAGAACCCATACCAGAAGCCTGCAGGCTGATCTGCTGGCCCTGATCGAGCATCAGCGCCGGCCCGCTTGACGGTTGCAACTGCACCGAGCCACTGACCACCGACACATTGCAGTCACGCTCATTCAGACGCACGCAAATCTCACTGTGACTGACGATGATTCGTCCGTACGGCACATTGATGATCAGGGCCGAGTTGCCTGGTACGTCCAGTGCCATCTCGCCACGCACCAGCGTCAGCTGACCGGCAGCAAGATCCACATTGACGGCACTGTCGGTATTGAGCTGCAACGAACTGCCATCCGCGAGCGGCAATGTCTTGTGTTCACCAGTGCTCGTCTGCAAATCGGCGCGCCAGACATCCAGCGGCAGTTGCCGACTGATCAGCCAGGCCGCCGGCACCAGTGCCGCGATGCCAAGCGCACGTTTCAGCGCCGCCCGACGCGCAGCGTCCGGACGATCCAGCGTAGCCATGGCCAGCGCAGAAGGCAGTGCGGAAAACCGTGCGCGCAAGCCCTGGATTTTCTGCCACGCGTTTTCGTGCCGGCTATCGCTGTTGCGCCAGGTCTGCAATTGCGCATGATCGTCAGCGCCGGCTTCACCGGACTCAATCAACGCCAGCCATTGCGCGGCGGCGCGGGCGACTTCGCGGGCTTCTTCACTGGGGGCAACGCGCATCAAAGATCCACCAGCAGACAATGCTCGTAGGCTTGCGCCATGTATCGTTTGACGGTCCGCTCGGACACCTGCAAGCGCTCGGCGATTTCGCGGTACCCGAGGCCTTCAAGCTGACTCCATAAAAACGCTCGGCGCACCGCTCGGGGCAAACCATCGAGCAACTCATCCAGTGCTTGCAGGGTTTCCAGCAGCAGCCAACGCTGCTCGGGCGACGGCACACACTCTTGCGGCAGTTGCGCGAGGGCTTCGAGATAGGCTTTTTCCAGACTGCGGCGGGTGTAGAAGTTGCTCAAAAGGCGTTTGCCCACCGTCAACAAATACGCGCGTGGCTCGCGCATGTCGGCAATCGGTTGAGCGCTGCACAGCACACGCAAGAACGTGTCCTGGCTCAGGTCCGCCGCATCCCACGCATTGCCCATACGTCGCCGTAGCCAGGTTTCCAGCCAGCCGCGGTGATCGCGATACAGTTCGTGCAGGTGCTGCGGCGATGGCGTCGCTGCTTCAGTCATCTCAAGAGGCCCTGCGCGAAGTCAGATTCAAATGAGACTGATTCTATTTAACTTCGCTTGGGACACAAAGATGTTTTTGCCCGTTACGGCAATCTCTAGCGTTTCAGCGTCTCGCTCGGCAGCTCTTTGAACAGCGCCCGATAACTGCTGGAAAATCGCCCCAGATGCCAGAACGACCAGTGCATCGCCACCTCGGCCACGGTGGTTTCCGTGGGCCGGCGCTTGAGCAATTCGCGGTGTGCACTGTTCAGCCGGCGCAGGCGCAACCAGTGACTCGGGGTCATCCCGGTGTAGGCCTTGAATGCCTGCTGCAATTGCCGCAATGGCACCCCTGCGACCTTCGAGAGTTCGAGCAGATTGACGGTCTCTTCCGGCGAATCGGCCGCCCACTCCCCTACTCGCTTCATGATCGTCCGTTCTTCGCTACGCCGCTGTAATCCGCCGCGATCAAGCCGGGTGTGTGCGTTGTCGAGGATGAACAGGCAATCTTCAAGTAACTGCTGAGTCAGTGAATCTTTATCAAACGGATCAACAGCTTGCGACAACTTCGTGAGAGTCGAGCTTAACCAGCGACTGAACAACGCGTTCTGTCCGCAGTTCAGCGGCGCCATGAACAATCCCTCGAGTCTCGCCACATCCAGACCGTGCTGACGGACGAATTGCGGGCCGAACACCACAGCGATTTCCTGGTAGTTCTCCGGGGTGATCCAGATGTTGCGGCTGTCTTCATTCAGCAGATACAGCGCGTTGTCGCTGCGATCGAAACAGAACGCCAAGGCACCCGATGGCGCGCTGAATGTCTGCTCGACGCGGGTGTTCATCTGCTCTTCGTAGACCTGCACACCCTCCAGGTCCAGATAGCGGATCTGCCCGGCGAAATGCCCCGGAGACATCTGCTGGTAATGCTGGACCCAACCCGGCGTGGCGCGAATTTGTTCGCTGACATCAGCGGTATTGAAAGCCTGAACCTGTAGCGGATTACACGTTGTCATGGGAGACCTTGCGCACTCTTTTGGTGCGCTTTGGTGCTGCTTAAAGTGGATAGATGGAACTGCAAGGCACGCCCAAGATAGTCGTCAACGCGCCACAGGGGAAGGGGCGGAAGATGAAACCCGCCCTCCCCGGCGTCTATAAAACCAATAACGAGGTCTTTATGAATGCCCCTTTCGATCAGCTGTTCACGTGGCTGAAAGATCACAAGATTACCGAAGTTGAATGTGTGGTCAGCGACCTGACCGGCATCGCCCGCGGCAAGATCGCACCGACCAACAAGTTCCTGCATGAACGAGGCATGCGCCTGCCGGAAAGTGAGCTGCTGCAAACTGTAACCGGGGATTTTGTCGACTACGACAT